>JACPSQ010000007.1 GCA_016193195.1 Candidatus Omnitrophota bacterium | reverse complement strand
CGAGAAGTGCCGGAAGAGATCCATGCGACCCAGGATGAGCGGCGTGTGCTCACGAGGCGAGAAGACACACCGCACCCGGAACGGATACGGGCCGATCTTGAGGGCAATCCACCCTCGATACACTCGCACCCCAGCGCCTTCGATGCCAAAGAATATCTCCTGGGAACATCGGCCCAGGTCAATCCCAAGCTCGGTCTCCGCAATGGCAGCCGGCATCATGGAGCAGTCAGCGCCTGTATCCACGAGGAAATCGAAGGGCAGGTAGCCGCGTCGTGTCAGGAGAGCGAGCGGGACGACGGGATCAGCGACCCGGCCCAAGGAGATGACCTTGGTACCGATGGGGAAGTCAACCGGCATAATCCCACCACCTCTTTACGACACCCACCTTCGGTGGGTGTCAGCCATCCATCCTGGGATGGCTGACCTTCGCAGTCGCGAAGGTGGAAAAGAGGTGGTGGGATAAATGCAGATGGCGTCCTTCGGAGGGACGTAGCCGATGATCAGATGCTCGCGCTTCAGGTGGCGCTTGCGAATGGCCTGAAGGAGCTGCCGGTAGGTCAGGCCGCTGGCGAGCACTCGGCCATCCTCACGGGCAACGAACTTGCCTCCGTAGCGCCGCTGCAGCTTGGCGTAGGATACCGCTTTCATCACGATCAGCTTCTTCATGGCACGGCCTCTTCGTACGTGAGTATAACACCTCTGGGGTGTGGCGAGCAATCCCAAAAAGCGCCACGGGAAAAAATTCTTGGGATATTTTGGGCCGCTGGGTATCTCATGAGATAGAGGCAGGCATGAGTCAGCCGATGAGTGGAGTCAGAATACATAGAGCCACCCCGCTTTTGCTGCTGGGGCTTCTGCTCCTTCCGGCCAGCACCGAGGCGGCGGTGAAGTACTGGGTGGGGGGCACGGCGGGGAACTTCTCCGATGCGAATCGCTGGGCCGTAGCTTCGAACAGAAAAGAGGGAGCAAGGGCTCACGTGATGGGAAGTTTCCGGCTCCTGAAACGGAGATCTTCAAGCACAGTGACTGTGTGGGCCAACGTCTCTGGGGTGACGGCGTGGAGCAGAGCCGCGAGACGTTCATGAACACGCGCAGGGGTTGCATAGCTCAAACGGAGGAGAATGATCCCTGGGCTCGCCAGGTGTCGGGCTGCCGCAATCTCTGGGAAGTCCAAGTCCATTGTGATGACCAGTCGTTGGTCTGCCGCAGCGCGGCGCAGGATCTCCTCATCTGCGGCGCGCAGCAACCCAACCGTCTCAACGTGGATCGCCTCATGGCCCTGAGCGGCCAACCAGGCGGCAGTCTGCGGAGACAATGGCGCGTCGATGAGGAAGCGCACGGCGGGTCAGGTCACGGCGGCTGGAGGCAAGGGGACGATTTCCTCACGGGTGACCCAGGCGGCGTATTCAATCGCTTCAGGGATGTCCGCAGGCTCCAAGTAGGGGTAGGCCTGCAAGATCTGAGCCGGCGTCTGACCCGCAGCCAGGAGATCCAAGATCTGATGGACGGGAAACCGCAGCCCCCGGATGCAGGGTTGTCCGTGCAAGACTCGATGATCAACCGTAATGCGAGTAAAGGTCATCCCCGATGAGCCTCCTGATGTCAAAGATAGCAGACCCCGCGTTGCTTTGCAACCCCCTTTACGTTCGGGGAAAAAATTCTTGGAATATTTTGGCGGGTGGGGTATCTAATAGACTGAGATGGGAAACGCTGGGTCTGTCACGTTCTTCGCCGTCGCAACCCTCGTGAGCCTCCTGGGCCTCGCCGGCTCAGCCGAGGCGGCGGTGGGGGTGGGCGCTGCGAACGACCGCCTGAGGAGGTGCCCTGATCGCTACAGCAGACGCTTCAGTTCTTCAACCGTCAAGCCAACACCTTTGAGGATCGCCCGGAGCGTGCCAGGCTTGACAGGCGTTGAGCCGTGCACCGGGACCACGGTTCGCCGGGAGAAATCGGTCGAATGGCGAAGGATCACATGAGACCCCTGCTGGCGTTTCACCACAAAACCGGCTTTTTGGAGGGTGCGGACGAGGCGAGCGCCTGGGACTTGCGGCAACTCACTCAAGCGGTCACCTCGACCTCGGAGAGGAGGGTGTCGTCAGTGGGGATCGGCAGCCGGTCGTCGCGGAGGCTCCAGAGGTACAAGGCGATCGCCTCGCGGATGTTCGCGAGCGCTTCGTCCTGTGTCTCGCCTTGGCTGGCGCAACCCGGGAGGCTCGGGACGTACACGGAAAACCCTCCCCGGCGCTCATGTTCCAGGATGACTTTATATCGTCGAGTGGTCATGGCGCTTTCAATTCTACGCGATCTTCGCCGACGCGTCAAGGTCAGCCTGACACACATCCTAACAAACCTCATCCTAAAAATTCTTGGAATATTTTGGGCCGCTGGGTATCTAATGAGGTAGAGGCAGGCATGAGTCAGCCACAGTGCGGATTCACCCACAAGAGCACCGTCCCGGTGTTCCTGCTGCTGGGCTTCCTGGCGGCCATGGGGCAGGCCGAGGCGGCGACGAAGTACTGGGTGGGAGGGACGGCGGGGAACTTCTCGGATGCGAATCGCTGGGCGCTCACCTCCGGGGGCACCGACTACACCACGACCCCAGGCTCAGCCGATGTGGCCACGTTTGATGGGGGCGGGGTAGCCAACTGCACGATCACGGCGGATCCAAACGTCGGCGGGATTGACATCAAATCCACCTACACCGGCACGATCAACACGAACGCCGGCCTCAACGTGACAGTGGGAGCCTCCGGCTTTGCCCAAGCGGGTGGGACGTTCACTGCGCCGGCTGATAGCCTGATCGTCCAGGGCAACTTCACCGTCACCGCCGGCACCTTCACCCATAACAGCGGCACCCTCCACTTCAATCGCCAGGTCTGTAACGCGAGCGGGGCGAGCACGATCGATGTCCCCACGAGCCTCACCGTCGCCAGCCTCAAGCTCGGGGGAGGCGATACGTGTGGGTATGCGTCCTCCATCACCTACACCGTCGCCAGTGGGGACACCCTCATCGCCACCGGCACCCTCACCGACCAGCGGGATAGCAGCGCGGGCTACGTCGTGGTCAACGGGGGGACGGTGGAGGCGCAGGGGAACGTGGTGGTCGGGGTTGGCGCGAATGGGGGCTCGACGACTGTCAGGTTTACTGGGACCGCCAACCAGGCAATCACGCAGACGGCTGGGACGAAAGCGCCGACGTTGCAAGTCAACAAATCCTCTGGCGTCGTGGCCCTGGCCTCGAATGTGAACGGCGGGAACTTCATCATGACAGCTGGTACGCTTGATATGGCCGGCTTCACGCTGACGCTCTCCGGGGCACTCAACAGCACCGGCGGCACGATCCTCGCCAAAGGGGCCGGCAAGCCCATCACCGCCTTCTCGCTGGGGAGTTCGGCATCCGGGAGCATCATCTACTTGGGTGATGCGACGGATGGGGCGGTCACCCTAGAGGATGGCAGCTACGGCTCATTGACGGTGGACAATCCTGGGACAACGTTTAACCTCTCCGGCTATACCGGAATCCTGAAGGACGCCACCATTACAGCGGGCAGTACCCTGGATGTCACGACGGCAAGCTATAACTTCGACTTCGTTGGCTCCGGCAGCCAGCAGTTTGTGAACCACGGGACCTTCGTTCCGAGGGCCGGCGCTGTGAATTTGAGTACGTTTTCGAGCAGCAGCGACACCGCTGCTGTCACGCTCGTTGGCGCCACCACCTTCTATACCTTGGTTTATGCTACGGCGAATGCCAAGCTGATCTTACCTGCCGGCAGCACCATCACCGTGCAGAATACCCTGACCCTCCAGGGGACGGTGGGCCAGCCGCTCTACCTCGTCTCCTCCACGCCAGGGGTGGCGGCGAGGCTCACCCTCCAAGCCGGCGGGACCCAGCGTTTGCTCAATCTGTCGGTCAAAGACAACGATGCCTCCGGGGGCCAGCAGCTCATCGCCTATGGCTCGAATGACCTTGGCAACAACACGAACTGGAGCTTCCAGGCGCTGGACATCAATAGCGGCCTCGTGGGCTACTGGAAGCTGGACAACGACGCGACGGATGCCAGCGGCAGCGGGAACCACGGGACCGCCACCGGAGTGACCTACGTGGCGACCCCACCCCCCACGAGCTACACCAACACCCACGCGGCCAGCTTCGATGGGTCAAGCAGCCGCATTGCCCTGGCGGGGGGGACCAACGCCAATGTCTCTGGCGACATCACGGTGGCGACGTGGGTCAAACCGAACTACACCACTGACGGCGTCGTGCTCCACAAGGATGGGCAGTACTCGCTCATCCTCCGCCCCTACCCTGGGCTTGGTGCCTACTACTCGTACCTCTCCTGGGCGGACAGCTCCAACTGGAGCTACGCGAACTTTGGCAACCAGTTCATCGCCCTGCCCTCCACTGCCTGGACGCACCTGGCCGTCACCAAGAGCGGCGGCACGGTCACGTGGTACACCAATGGGACGCTGATGGGCTCAAAAGCCTTTGGGGGCAGCCTGACGACCACGACGAACATCATGCAGATCGGCTGTTATGCGAGCGCCTCCGCGTGCACCGGGACGTATTTCAAAGGGTCCCTCGATGACGTGCGTGTCTACAACCGGGCGCTCTTGGAGACCGAGATCGCCAAGCTGGCCAGCCCGCAAGGCACCGGCGTGTTGACGCTCAAGGACCCGGTGACGGGCAGCCCAACGATCACCAACTCGACGAGTGTCACCGCGAGCTTCACGGCCTTGGAGTCGGATGCTACAGCCTACGTCCTCTCCAACACGGATGGCAGCTTCGGGGCCACGAGCGCCATCAGCAGCACCCCGAGCTTTACGCCAGGGACGACCTGGACGCTCTCCTCCGGGG
>JACPSQ010000046.1 GCA_016193195.1 Candidatus Omnitrophota bacterium | reverse complement strand
CGCCCTCAAGCGCCTCGAGGACGGCTCGTTCGGGATCTGCCAGCAGTGCAACCAGCCCATCACCATGAGCCGTCTGAAGGCGGTGCCCCACGCCTCCTTGTGCATTGGCTGCCAGCGAGCCAAGGAACAGAAGGACAAACGCTAACTTCCGTGTAACGCGTAACGTTGAACGCGTAACGTGTCGGCTGAACCTCGAAGCCGGGAAGCCAGGTTGCCGTGACATTACGCGTTACGCCTTACGCGTTGAACGGATGAAGCGCCCCTGGATCATCAGCGGCCTCACGCTGGCGACTGATCAGCTGACCAAACTCCTCGTCGTGACGCAGTTCAGCCCAGGGGAGAGCCTGTGGCTGCTCCCTCCGATCCTCCAACTGACCTACGTCCAAAACACCGGGGCCGCCTTCGGGTTGTTCAAAGGCCACCAGGGGCTCTTCATCGGCGTCTCGCTCCTCGTCATCGGCTGGATGACGCGGGAGCTCCTCGCCAAACCCTCGATGGCCTCACCCACGAGGTGGGGATGCGCCTTGGTGCTGGGCGGTTCGGTGGGCAACTTGATTGACCGGCTCCGGTTGGGCTACGTGATTGATTTTGTCGACCTCGGCGTGTGGCCGGTCTTCAACGTGGGAGACTCCGCCATCACCATCGGTGTCGCGCTCCTCATCTGGCAGGCCGTACGACGTCGGTGCTGGGTGATAGATGATGGATGATAGATGCGCGAGAGGCGCCTGACCGGGACGTCATCAATCATCAAGCATCCAGCATCTAGCATCTGACAATGCATCCCATTCTCGCGAAACTTGGGCCGTTCACGCTCTACACCTATGGGGTGATGCTCCTGATCGCCTTCGCGCTGTCCACGTGGCTCGCGGTCCGCACGGCCCGCAGATGGCCGCCCGGCCTCGTCGCGATCAACGCTGAGCAGATCCTCGACTGCTTCAGCCTCTCATTGCTGGGAGGCCTCGTGGGGGGGCGAGTCTCCTTCATCATCCTTCACTGGGAGTTCTTCGTGCGCTCGCCGGGAGAGGCGTACGCGATTTGGCACGGCGGCCTGGTGTGGTATGGGGGGTTGCTCGGAGGGCTCTTGGCCGCTTGGCTCTACGTGCGCGCGAAGCGACTCAGCTTTTTGCGGGCGATGGATCAGTGCATTCCCTTTCTGGCCTTGGCCCATGCGGTGGGGCGGGGGGGGTGTTTCCTGAACGGCTGCTGCTACGGCAAGCTCACGGATCGCTGGTGCGGCGTGGTCTTTCCCGGTCAGAGGGGGACGGTCTTTCCCACCCAGCTCTTTGAGTCGGCCGGGCTCTTCTTCCTCTATGGGCTCCTCAGGGGGCTCCAGCGGCCGCCATTCCTGAGTCGGCCCGGACGGCTCTTTGGACTCTATCTGGTGCTCTACGCCCTCCTGAGGTTTTCCATCGAGTTTCTCCGGGGGGATCAGGAGGTCTGGTGGGCGGGACTCACGTTGCAGCAGGTCATCAGCATTCTCGCGTTCATCGTGGGACTACTCCTCATGGGAAAAGGCAAAAGGTAAAAGTCAAAAGGCAAAAGGACAAGTCAAAAGTCAAAAGTTACTGCGACCGTTCAAAGCCACTTTTTACTTTTACCTTGTACTTTTGACTTTTGCCTTTTTACTTTTGACTTGATGACGATGGCTCGCACCTATGAATGCCTGGCGCGTCATCTGCCCGCGAGCGTCTCGCGCTCGATGATCCAACGCGGCATCCGGGGAGGCCTGGTCAGCGTCGATGACCATTCCGTGAAGGCGCACTACAAGTTGCGCCGGAGCGACCGGGTCAGCGCCCGGTTCGATCATCTGCCGGCAGCCCCCCGTGACGTGGCCGTGGCTGCGCAAGAGATTCCGCTCGAGGTCGTGTACGAAGACGACGCTCTCCTCGTGGTCAACAAACCGCCGGGGATGGTGACGCACCCGGCGCCAGGCCACTGGGAGGGCACGCTCGTCAACGCCGTCCTGTGGCACCTCCGTCAGGCTCGAGGCTCTAGGCTCGAGGCTCCAGGAGCGGCTGAAGGCTCTAGGCTGAAGGCTCAAGGCAATTCCCTTCAGCCTCGAACCTTGAACCTTGAGCGTTTTTCAGATCAGCCTCCAGCCTCCAGCCTCGAGCGGCCGTTGGCGAGGGCAGGGATCGTCCATCGGCTGGACAAGGATACGTCAGGGCTCCTGATGGTTGCGAAGACCCCTCAGGTCCATACGGCGCTGTCGAAACAGCTCAAGGCCCGGCTGATCCGCCGCCGATATCTGGCGCTCGTTGAAGGTCATCTGCCGCTTGAGAGCGGGACCATCAACGCGCCGATCGGCCGCCACCAGACCCATCGGAAGGTCATGACGGTCCGCCATCTCGGCGGTCGCCGCGCGGTGACGCACTACCGCGTCCTCCGTCGCTTCGATGGCTCGAGGCTCGAGGCTGTAGGCTCAAGGGAAGTGACTGTGCCTAGAGCCTTGAGCCTTGAGCCTAGAGCGTTTTTCTGCACGTTGATCGAGGTCTCGCTCGAGACGGGGCGGACGCATCAGATTCGAGTGCATATGGCGCATCTCGGGCACCCCATCCTGGGTGATCCAACCTACGGCAGGCACCCCGCTGGCTTCTGGCAGTCGCTCGGGGTGAACCGTCAACTGCTCCACGCGCACCGCTTGAGTTTCCAGCACCCCCTGAGCGGGCGACCGCTGACGATCTCTGTGCCCGTGCCGGAGGATCTGGCGCGCTGGATAGGAGGGAGGCCATGAACCGCGTGTTAGATGGTTGGTGGGCGAAGGCATTTCAGCGGACAGGGCAACGATATCGCCTTCTTGGCAGAGCGCTACTCAGCTTGTTGACCTTTTACCATGTGTTTGCTGGTCACTGGTCACTGGCCACTGATCACTCGATGGCGGAGGCGGGCATCCCTCGGACGATCCACTACCAGGGCCGGCTGACGGAGCTGAGCGGGACGCCGCTCACCGGCGAGCACACCGTCACGGTCCGGCTCTATGACGCGCCGACAGGCGGCGCCGAGCTCTGGAAAGAGCAGCACACCGTCAGCATGGCGAGAGAGGACGAGGGCATCGTGTCGATCGAGCTGGGCAGCCGGACGCCGTTTCCCACCCAGGTGACGTTCAATAGCCCCCTCTGGCTGACGATTGAGATCGATGGGGCCGGCGAGCTTTCGCCGCGTCAGGTCTTGTCGGCGGCCGGCTACGCGATGAACGCCGATGCGCTGGATGGGCTCGACAGCCTCCAGCTCCTCCGGGCGGATATCGACACGATCGCCAAAGGCCAACTCAAGGTGACGAAGGCCGGCGCGGCGCTGGTCGTTCAACCCTCCAGCGATCCGGCCGCCGACACGAAGCTGATCGACGTGCAGAACGCGGCGGGCGCCTCGAAGTTCAGCGTGGATCTGGAGGGGGATGCGGCCGTTGCGGGCAACCTCACCGTGTCCGGCTCCATCGCCGGCGCCACCAGCATCACCGGCACCACCAACCCCTCATGGGCGATCGGCAGCGGGAGCGATGCAAGCGCCGCCAACCTCTCCCTCCTCTTTGGGCGGGCGAGCGGCCAGGAATCGCTGGTCTTTCAGGGGACCGGCTCCGATGACTTCGTGCTCTCCGACGATCTTCGATTGGATGGCCAGTCGGCGCTCAGGCTCGTCGAAGCCGCGGCCAACGGCGCGGAGTACGTAGCGCTCCAAGCCCCTTCGTCGATCGCCGGCAATGTCACGTGGACGCTGCCAGGCGCGGATGGGAGCGCCAGCCAGGTGCTGACTACCGACGGCGCTGGGGCGCTCTCGTGGACCACCGTCAGCTCCATCGGCGGCGTCGGTGACATTACCGATGTGACCGCCGGCGCCGGGCTCACCGGCGGCGGGGCGAGCGGGGCCGTCACGCTCAACGTCGGGGCCGGGACCGGCCTCATCGCCAACCCCGACGACGTGGCGATCGACGCTGCCGTGGTCCCTCAGTTGGGTGTCGCCAACACATTTACCGCAACCAACACGATGGCCGGGACCTTGCTCATGACCAAGTCGAGCGACAACATCAAGATTCAACCAGCCGACGACGTCAATCCGACATTTCACGCCCTGCGAGTCCTCAATAGTACTGGCACAACCCTCACGTTTGGGATCACGAAATCCGGCTCGGTTGACATGGCGGCTGGTGCTACGCTGGATGGCATTGATGTGGGCCTTCACGATCACACAGGGGGAACCGGCGGGCTGGTGATCCCGAATATGGGCGATCTCACCGATGTCCTACCCGGGGTAGGAATCCTCGTGACGAATCCTGGCGGGCCGCAGCCGGCGGTGGCGATCGACCCCGCGCTCGTGCCCCGGCTCACCGCGGCGAACGTCTTCAACCCCGGGGCCGTGGATCTTACCCCGCTCACGATCCGCCAGACCTCCAATGGGAGTCCCGCAGCACACGTCCTGAGCGTCAGCAGCGCGGGGTTAAGTCCCTACCTGACCGTCGCCTCCTCCGGCAACGTCGGGGTGGGTACGGACAGCCCCGGGACGAACCGCCTCGTGGTCGCGCACGATCAGGCGACCACCTCCTCCGCGCTCTTCACGAATAACAACGCCGGCGGCGGGTTCAACGTGACCGTCAACAAGGGCGCCGCGGGCAACACCGCCTCCGTCATCTTCCAGGACGCGTTCTCCGGGCGCGCGGAAGTTGGGCTCACCGGCGATGACAAGCTACACGTGAAGGTCTCCCCGGACAACGTGACCTGGCGGGAGGCGCTCGTCATCGACCAGACCAACGCGAGGGTCGGCATCGGAGCAACCGGCCCCTCGGAGCAGCTCGAGGTCGCGGGGAACATCAAGGTGACCGGGGCCGGCAACGGCGTCATCTTCCCGGACGGGACGACCCAAAAAACGGCGGCCGGGAATCGCCTCACCAGCTTCAGCTCAAGCTCACTCGCTATCAGCACCGCCTCTGACACCACCCTGCTCTCCGTGACCATCACGAAGTCCCAGGCCACCTCGGCGCTGCTGGTGCTGGCGACGGTCCAGCTGACCCATATCAGCGGCTCAAGCGATAAGACGGTTGACGTCAAACTATTTCGCGATGCCACGCAACTGGACGCAAGCTACAAAGCTCGCATCGGGACGGCGAGCCGGACGGTGTCAGACATTCCGGTGAGCCTCCATTCATTGGACACCTCAGGGGCGGGGACGTACACCTTTACCCTGCGCGCCCGCTCGACTGGCTCTGGCGCGTCGGCGACCGTCCGACGCCTCACCGTGATTGAGGTCTTGTAGAAGCACATTGCTCCGTCGAAAAGCCGCCGGGCAGCGGGTGACGCGGAGCCGGGGCCCCCGCCGCCCGCCCGGAGCTGCCGGTCGCCGAAGGCGGCGGCTGTACAGCCGCCCGGCGGCGAGGACGGCCGGCGGGGTGGCGCAGCGGCAGGACCCGCTGCCCCCCACAGCGCCGATGGGGTTTCGACGGAGCAGAAGCACATGAGAAAGGGCGAAGCATGAGACGAGCGATTCCGTGGTTGATCATCGTGGGCTGGGCAGGTGTGGCCGCCGGCTTCTTGCTGCGGGGTCGATATCCGTCGGCCCCTGCGCCCGTCGGGGTCGCCAACGCGCCGTCGCCCCAGGCATCGCCGTCGCCTGCGACGACCGGGAGAATCGCGCACACGTTTGCGGATGAGGCAAGCGTGCAAGCCTTCGTCGCCCTCTGGCAACAACGCCAGGGGATCCTGGTGCGCCTGGCGATGCTGGAGGACTACGGGAAGAACGAGCAGCTCGCCCTCCAGCAATTAGACAGCGCCTTGCGCAGCCAGTACGCCCTCGATCCGGAGGGCAGCTACACCATCGATACCGACCAGCGCGCGATCCTGAAGGAGGGAACCTCCACGGTCGCCGAGGCGGTGGCGGCGGCGCCGGCAGGGGCGAAACGAGGGACAGCGCCCAAGGGTAAGACGAAAGTCACGACGGCGCCGTCTCCTACCCAACAGCAGAAAGAGCGGGTCCATACGTTTGCTGATGACGCCGCGATGGAGGAGTTCATGAATCTCTGGCGGCAGCGCCAGGGAGCGGCGGTGCGACTGGACGTGCTCAGGGCCTACTGGGACTCGGAGAAAATCCGTCTTGACCAACTGGACAAGCAGTTGGCCGCTGACTACCAGGTGGACGTGACGAAGCCCTACACGCTCGACGAGCAGCGACGCGCCCTCATTGAGCACGAGCCGCCGCCCGTTCCTCAGCTACCCCCAACCCCACCTGCCGTGTCGGATTCGATGCAGAAGGACACGGGGCGCTCAGGCGCCCCGTCCGTGACCGCTCAAGAGCCACCAGTCCAACCTCCAGATCAGCCTCAAGATCAATAGCCCTTGTCGTCGGAGCGATCATCTGGTAGGCTAGGAACGATGGACAGTGAGCGGCTGTTTCGCGCCATGGTGGAGCATGAGGCGTCCGACCTCTTCCT
>JACPSQ010000045.1 GCA_016193195.1 Candidatus Omnitrophota bacterium | reverse complement strand
TCGAACAACGCCATCAATCTGGTCAAGGCGACGTTAGCGGGGTTGGGAGCGCTCGAGAGCGAGGAGTCGATTCAGGCTCGGCGCAAGCTGGTCCTTGACCTGACAGACACCCAGTGACGTTTCTGCGTGGTGCGTCGTGCGTAGGACGCAGTCACCCAGAGACGCAGATACTCAGAAACGCAGAAACGGCCATGAATATATCAGCCATCCCAGCGGTTCCGGGTGCGAGGCATCGCAGGAAACGCGTGGGCCGAGGCATCGGCTCAGGGCACGGCAAGACGTCGACACGGGGGCAGAAAGGGCAGCGTGCGAGGACCGGCTCAGGGAAACGGCCTGGGTTCGAGGGGGGGCGCAATCCGCTCATCCGTCGGCTGCCCAAGCGAGGGTTCCGCCGAAAGGAACGAGGTGGGCCCGTTCCACTTGAAATCATCAACGTCAAAGACCTCAACCGCTTCCAGGACGGGGAGCGCATTACGCCGGAGCGGCTCATGGAAGCCGGGCTCGTTCGTCACCCGAGCCGTCAGGTCAAGCTGTTGGGCGACGGCGCATTGACCCGGCGTGTCGCCGTCTCAGTACACCGAATCAGCGAGGCGGCGAAAGAGAAAATCCTCCAGGGAGGCGGCACCATCGAACTTCTCACCACAGAACCACAGAAGGGGCACGGAACCACAGAAGGGAAACCAGCATGAAACGGTCTCTGTGTCTCTGTGTGGTTTCTGTGGCTTCTGTGGTGTGATGTTCAGATTATTGAACGCATTGGGGAGCGCATGGGGCATTCCAGAATTACGGCGCAAATTGATGTTTACCCTCTCGATGCTGGCCATTTACGAGGTAGGGATCTTCATCCCCACGCCGGGGATCAACGGGAAGGAGCTGGGGCGGATCTTCGACGAGCTGGCTGCGGCGAGCGGGGGAGGGCTGCTCAACCTCCTCGACATGTTCACCGGGGGGGCGCTCTCCCATGCGACGATCTTCGCGCTCGGGATCATGCCGTACATCAGCGCGACGATCATCGTCGAGACGCTGCTGGCCACGGCGATCCCAGCGCTCGAGAAGCTGCGCAAAGAAGGGATGACGGGCTACCGGAAGCTTCACCAGTACTCGCGCTATGCGACGGTGCTCTTGGCCATCATCAACTCCTTCATGTACGCGATGCTGCTCGAGAAGGTGATCCCGCAGCAGTTCAAGGCGCAGATCGTGTTGTTCCCGGGCCTGGGGTTTCGCCTCTTGACCATCTTGACCATGACGGGCGGGATGGCCCTCATCATGTGGCTGGCCGAGCAGATCACCGAACGCGGGATCGGCAACGGGATGAGCCTCCTGATGACGGCGTCAATCGTCGGCCGGATCCCCCTCGCCATTCGCGACATCGGGCTTCAACTGGGTCCGGGAGGCATCAACCAGTCCCCGTTGCAGCCGCTGGCGATCATCTTCATGGGCGCTTTCCTTGTGGGCGTGGTGATGGTCGTGATCTTCATCGAACAGGGGCAGCGTCGGATCCCGGTGCAATACGCCCGCCGGGTGATCGGCCGGAAGATCTACGGCGGCCAGAGCACCTACCTGCCGCTCAAGGTCAACAGCGGCGGCGTCTTGCCGATCATCTTTGCGGTTTCGCTCCTCTACTTTCCGATCCAGGTGGCGAGCTTCGTCCCACAGCTGCAGGGGCTGACGGATTGGTTCTCGAGGACCTCGCTGGCCTTCAACCTGTGCTACGCGATCCTGATCCTGTTCTTCACCTACTTCAGCACCGCGCTGACGGCCCATCAGTTCCTCGAAGCCGCCGACCAGATGAAGAAGGTCGGCGCGTTTATCCCCGGCATCCGGCCTGGTCAGTCCACGGTCGACTATTTGGACAAGATCCTCACGCGAGTGACGTTCGTGGCTGCCGTCTACCTCGTGGCGATTGCGATCCTCCCCGACGTGATCATGGCGTGGATGAAGATCCCGCCGAGGGTCGCCGGGTTTTTCGGCGGCACGAGCCTGCTGATCGTGGTGGGCGTGACGCTCGATACCATGAAACAGATCGAGTCGCACCTCCTCATGCGACACTACGAGGGGTTTTTCAAGTCTGGTCGTATCAGGGGCCGTCGATGAACAACAGTCGGTAGTCCGTAGTCGGTAGTCCATAGTGGATAGGGCATGGTCGCGACACAACGATCTCTGATTTGTCTACGGACTATGGACTATGGACTACGGACTCATCAGGTGCAGCAGTGAGGATTGTCCTGCTGGGGCCTCCGGGGGCTGGGAAAGGTTCTTTGGCATCGCTGTACGAAGCGCGCCTCGGCATCGCGCATATCTCGACGGGCGACATCTTCCGACAGGAGATTGCGCGCCGCAGCGCACTAGGGCGACGCGTCCAGCGGTACGTGACCAGCGGACGGCTCGTCTCGGACGCGTTGGTCGTCGAGATCATGGCTGGCCGTTTGGATCGGCGGACGCTTGCAACGGGATTTGTCTTAGACGGTTTCCCACGGACCCAACGGCAGGCGGCTGGACTCGATCGCGTCCTGAAGAGAGCTCGTGCGCCGCTCGACGGGGCTGTGTATTTGACGTCGCCGATGCCGGTCTTGATCAGGCGGTTGTCCGGGCGGAGGGTGTGCGCACACTGCGGCGCGAACTACCATATCCGAACCATGCGGCCGAGGCGCCCATGGCGGTGTGACCGCTGTCAGGGGCCGCTCATCGTGCGCAACGACGACCGACCGGCGACAATCAAGAAACGGCTCGCGGTGGATCAGCAAGCGGCAAGGCCCTTGGTGAGGTACTACCACCACCGCCGGCTCCTGCACCGGGTGAGCGGGGCTGGGCCAATCGAGGCGGTGTTCTCACGGACGGTCAAGCTGTTCCAGCGGCAGGGCTGGCTCCCACCACCTGTCTGCCCCGCCACAAGGCGGGGCCAGAGCAGCAACCAGCACGATCACGGGCCGCCTTCGGCGGCCCGAGGACAGGTGGTGGGATGATTGAGCTCAAGACCGCCCGCGAAATTGAGCTCATGGCCCACGCGGGGCACATTGTGGCCGGGCTGTTGGAGCACCTCGCCGCTGTGGTGCGGCCAGGGATCAAGACGAAGGAGCTGGATGCCGAAGCGCTGGCCTATCTTCGTCGGCAGGGGGCAGCACCCGCGTTTTTGGGATATCGGGGCTACCCCGCCTCGATCTGCGTGTCGGTCAATGAAGAGGTGGTCCATGGGATTCCAGGAGATCGCAGGATTCGTGAAGGGGATCTCGTCAGCATCGATGCGGGGACGGTCGTTGAAGGCTGGTACGCGGACGCCGCGACGACACTCCAGGTGGGGGCCGTATCCCCTCTGGCGCGCCGGCTGACGGAGACCACGCGACGGGCGCTAGAAGAGGGGATCGCTCGAGCGATTGATGGAAATCGCCTCTCGGATATTTCGTCTGCCGTACAAGAAGTGGTTGAGCGGGATGGGTTCGGGGTCGTAAGAGACTTTGTGGGGCATGGCATCGGGCAGGCCCTGCATGAGGACCCCCCCATACCGAATTTTGGATCACCTCACGTGGGCCCACGCCTGCGGGCCGGCATGGTCCTGGCCATTGAACCGATGGTCACCGCAGGCGGCTACGAAGTTGAAGTCTTGCAGGATGGGTGGACGGCGGTGACCAAGGACCGCTCACTCGCAGCGCACTTTGAGCATACGGTGGCCATCACGGAACGAGGACCGCTTGTCCTCACCGCTCAACATGCGCTCACCAGTCGCCAGTAACTGGAGGGTTCGCAGCCGGCGTGTTGGTGCCCGGTGAGCCCGCAGCGATGCCGAAAGAAGATCTGATCGAAGTTGAAGGCACGGTCTTAGAGGCCCTCCCGAACACGATGTTCCGCGTGGAGATCCAAGAGGGACACACGGTCCTCGCCCACTTGGGAGGGAAGCTGCGGAAACACTACATCCGGATCCTCCCAGGGGATAAGGTGAAGCTCGAGCTCTCACCCTATGACTTGGCGAGAGGCCGGATCACCTTTCGCGTTTCCTAACCAATGAAAGTGCGGGCGTCAGTAAGACGCATCTGCAGCAAGTGTAAGATCATCCGTCGGCAGCGCGTCGTTCGGATCATGTGTTCCAATCCGAAGCACAAGCAGCGCCAAGGGTAACCGTGTTCGTTGTTCGTAGTTCGTTGTGAGGGGGGAAGATGCCGAGAGTCGTGGGGGTTGATATTCCGAAAGAGAAACGGATCGAAGTCTCGTTGACGTACCTCTATGGGGTCGGACGGCCGCTCGCGCGGAAGATCCTCAGCACCACGCAGATCGACCCCAATAAACGGGCGAAAGACCTCACCGATGAAGAAGTCGCTCGTCTCTCGCAAACGATTCTCTCGGTCGCCAAGGTTGAGGGGGATCTTCGCCGGGAGACAGCCTCCAACATCAAACGGCTGATCGACATCGGCTCATACCGCGGGGTGCGCCATAAGAAAGGGTTACCGGTGCGAGGGCAACGGACCCGCACCAACGCCCGCTCGCGAAAGGGCCCGCGGCCCCGCGTGGGTGTTCGCAAACGGACGCGGGTTGGCGCAAGCCCCGTGAGGACATAAGTCGTGTCTTAATTTGGGTGATTTCACAGATTCATCAGGCAGATTTCGCAGATCACGATCTGCGTAATCTGGGTTTCAAATCTGTGTCATCACAACTTCAGGCAGTACCGAGGACATAAAGAGGGAGGAGACCTCGACATGCCGCAGGAAAGGAAGGATGCGCCAGGTGAAGACCTGAAGGAAGTCGTTGCAGCGGACGCTCAGCCCAACGCCAAATCGGCTCCGACCGGCGCGACACCGGTGGAGAAGGAACCGGCGGCGGGTCCGCCAAGGCCGAGCCCTCGATTGAGGGGGAAGAAGAAAGTCCACACCACGCAGGGGGTCGCGCACGTCTTCGCGACGTTCAACAACACGATCATCACGATTACCGACCGCTCCGGCAACGCGATTTGTTGGAGTACAGCCGGTTCAAGCGGCTATCACGGCTCGCGCAAATCCACCCCGTATGCCGCGCAGGTGGCCGCCATGAACGCGGCGAAGAAGGCCCTCGAGGCCGGACTGAAAGAGGTGGAGGTGTTCGTGAAGGGACCTGGTCAAGGGCGGGAGTCAGCGATCCGCTCCCTCTCGCAGGCTGGCCTGAGCATCACGGCGATCAAGGACGTGACGCCGATTCCTCACAATGGGTGCCGTCCCCCGAAGCGGAGAAGGGTATGATGCAAACCGAGTTCCGAGTTCCGGGTTCCGAGTTCCGAGTTCAGACCAGAAACTCGAAACTCGAAACTCGAAACCAGAAACTGGCCTTGTGAAATGGCGCGATACACGGGTCCCTCATGCCGGTTGTGTCGTCGAGAAGGCATGAAGCTCTTCTTGAAGGGGACGAAGTGCTCGACCCCGAAATGCCCCATTGAAAAGCGCTCCTTCCCGCCCGGTCAGCACGGCCAGAGCCGGGTCAGGCTCTCTGACTACGGGATCCAGCTACGAGAGAAGCAGAAGGTGAAGCGGATGTATGGCTTGCTGGAGCGGCAGTTCAAGCGATACTTCGGCGTTGCCCAGAAGGCCAAGGGGGTGACCGGCCAGATGCTCATTGAGATGCTGGAGCGGCGCTTGGATAACGTCCTCTATCGGATGGGCTTTTCGACCTCACGTCATGAAGGCCGTGAGGTTGTCCGGCACCGGGCCGTGACGATCAACGGCCGTCTCGTGGACATCCCGTCCTACCTCGTCAAGGTTGGAGACGTCATCCAGATTGCTGCCCATCGGAATGGTCAAGCGGCCCGCGTCAGGGACAACCTCGAGCGGACGAAAGACCGTGTGAGGCCGAGCTGGATTCACGTCGAAGCGGATGACCTCAAAGGGACCATCCTCCGCATGCCGCAGAAGGACGACGTCGGTCTGCCGATCCAAGAACAGCTCATCGTGGAGTTGTACTCCAAGTAACATGATTCCACTGACAGATGGAGGGATGAATGGGAACGCTGTGGCGTGATTTTGCGACCCCGAAAAGGTTGGCCTGTGACGAAGACGCCCTGACGGATACGTACGCGAAGTTCATTGCGGAACCGTTTGAGCGAGGCTACGGGATGACGATTGGGAATAGCCTCCGCCGCGTGCTGCTGTCATCCATCGAGGGCGCGGCCGCGACCTCTATGAAGATCGACGGCGTCCTTCACGAGTTCAGCGCCATCCCGGGCGTCCTCGAAGACGTCACCCAGATCGTCTTGAACGTCAAGCAGCTCGTCTTACGATCCCACTCACGTCAACCCAAGACGATTGTGATTGAAAAGGACAAAAAGGGTCCCGTCACCGCGGGGGATTTTGAAGGGGATGACGCGATCGAGGTGGTCAATCCGGACCTCCACCTCTGCACCTTGACGAAAGCCGGCAAGTTCAGGATGGCCCTTGAGGTGAGCCGCGGTCGGGGTTACGTCCCCGCAGAGAAGCACAAAAAGGAGGGCCAACCGATCGGGGTCATTCCAGTCGATGCGCTCTTTTCCCCGGTCAAACGCGTCAACTTCAGCGTCGAAGACACCCGCGTGGGGCAGGTGACCGACTACGACCGGCTCCTCCTGGAGGTCTGGACGAACGGCGCGATGAGCCCGAAGGACGCCTTGCTCTACGCCTCCAACATCCTGCAGCGCCACCTGGATCTCTTCGTGAACTACGGGAGCCTCCCTGAGGAGCCGGAAGACGAAGAACCGCAGGCCCTCAATGAGGAGCTCCAGGAGAAGCTCAAGACCCCCATTTCTGAGCTCGAGCTCTCCGTCAGATCCGCCAACTGTTTGCGAGAGGCGTCGATCCGGACCATCGGGGAACTGGTGGAAAAGACGCCTCAGGAGCTGCTGAAGTACCGGAACTTCGGAAAGAAGTCTCTGGTGGAGATCGAGGAGCTGCTGAAGGGCATGGGGCTCTCGCTCGGGACCCCGCCACAGCGCGAGGCGCCCGCGCCGTCCTAAGACACCCATCGGCAGCACGCGCAACCACCATGCGGCACGCGACACGGAGCCAACGGCTTTCCCTCCCCAGCGAGCACCGAGGAGCGCTCCTCCACAATCTTGTGAGGAGCCTGCTGATCCACGGCCGCATCCGAACCACGTATGCGCGGGCGAAGGAAGCGCAACGGTTCGCAGACCGGCTGGTCACGCTCGGCAAGGAAGGGAGCATCCACGCTCGACGGAGGGCGTTTCGCGTCCTGCAGGACCGGACGCTGGTGAAACGGCTCTTCACGGACATCGCCCCCTCCTTCGCCGACCTCTCAGGGGGCTATACGCGGGTCCTGCGCCTCTCCGTTCGCCGGGGCGACGGCGCCCGGCAAGCCCTGCTCGCGTTCAGCCGCGCCCCAGCGGCCCACCCCGCCCTTTTCGCTGAGCCGAAAGCGCCTCCTCGAACCCCCTCGGCCCCTCCGCGTCCTAAACCGGCGACGGCCAAGGAAGCTGAGAAGAAGCCTAAAGGATTCTTTGAGGGTCTGCGAGCCCTGTGGGGCCATAAGAAAAAGCTGCAGTCCGCTCCGCACCATTCATGAATTCCTCAAGCGCGGTGGGAGGCGATTCCGCTACGCGCACGTTTCGCCATGCGAACGCTCTTGCCGGGCGCCTCCGAGGCATTGAGGGCTCGCCAACCCTTGCCCTCGCCGCGAAAGCCAAGGCGCTCGCGAAAGCCGGGAAGAAGGTCCTGGATCTGACCGCCGGGGAGCCCGACTTCCCCACGCCGGCGCATGTGAAGCAGGCGGGCATCCAGGCGATTCAGGCCGATCAGACGAAGTACACCCCGGTCGCCGGCATTCCGGAGCTGCGCGCCGCTGTGGCGGCATGCCTCAGTCGTCAGCATCGAACGGACTACCAAGCGTCCAAGGTCCTCGTCTCTTGCGGGGCGAAGCATGCGCTGTTCAATATCTTCCAGACGCTGTGCCAGTCAGGCGATGAGGTGATGATCTTCTCGCCCTACTGGGTCAGCTACCCGCCGCTCGTCCAGCTCGCGGGCGCCAAACCGGTCATCGTCCACACGAGCGAGCAGGACCAGTTTCTGCCGAAGCTCGAGGCGGTGCGTGCGGCGCTCTCTCAGGCGACGAAGGTGATCGTGCTGAACAGCCCCAGCAATCCCACAGGGGCGGTCATCGATGCCGGGCGCTTGAAGGCGATCGCTCAACTCGCGCTCGAGCGTGATCTCGTGGTGGTGAGTGATGAGATTTACGATCAGCTGGTCTACCCTCCAGCCCGGCATGTGTCGATCGTTCAGGTCGCCCCTGAACTTGCCGATCGGACACTGATCGTCGGTGGGGTATCCAAGACCTACAGCATGACCGGCTGGCGGATTGGCTACGCGGTCGGCCCTCAACCATGGATTGAGGCGATGACCAACGTGCAGAGCCACTCCACGTCGAACCCGACGTCCATCAGCCAGCACGCCGCGCTGGCGGCGCTCACCCAGGATCAACAGGCAGTCGCTCGCATGCGTGAGGAGTTCCAGCAACGTCGGGACCGCCTCGTCGGGGGCTTAAACCACTTATCCCCTCTGCGCTGTACGCTTCCGGGGGGAGCGTTTTATGCCTGGTGCAATGTCAGCGGGCTCGGACAATCGTCAGAGCTGACGGCTGCCCAGTGGCTCGAAGACGCGTTGGTGGCGACCGTGCCCGGCGAGGGCTTCGGCGCGCCGGGGTTCATTCGGTTGAGCTTCGCCGCTTCGATGGAGACCATCGAGGAGGCCCTGCAGCGTCTTAGCAAATGGCTCAGCCAGCGGGGTCATTAGTCCCCATATGAGAAAGACCCTGGGTGTGATCATACTAGCGATCGGAATGTTGAATGGCTACCGAGTCATTCGAGGCACGTATCCTGCCCTTCGAGGGTCCACAAAGAAGGTCGTTTTCATTGGCGCCGTTGTTGGTGCCGTTATTCTTCCCATCTCAGTAGGCGTATTGTTGATTCTGGGTTTTTGAGTGGTGCAGAGTAGTGGGATGGCATATCGCGTAACGTTTATTCCTGGTGACGGAATCGGCCCAGAGGTCGCCTGGGCGGCCCGCCGCTGCCTCGATGCGACCGGGATCTCATTTCACTGGGATGAGCGGATCGCCGGCGAAGCGGCGATCCGGCGGTTTAACACCCCGCTGCCGGAAGAAACGCTCACATCGATCGTTGAAAACCGCGTGGCCATCAAAGGGCCGATTACGACTCCCATCGGGAGAGGGTTTCGGTCGGTCAACGTCGCGCTTCGCAAGCAGCTCAATTTGTTTGCCTGTGTGCGTCCCTGCAGGACCTACGCGGGTGCCCGGTCGCCGTTTCAGAACGTCAACGTGATCATCGTCCGCGAAAACACCGAGGACCTCTACGCCGGGATTGAGTTCGCGTCCGGCGAGCCGAGAACGAAGCGGTGGATTCGCAAGTTT
>JACPSQ010000021.1 GCA_016193195.1 Candidatus Omnitrophota bacterium | reverse complement strand
CTCCCACGTCATCCGCGGCGATGATCACATCGCGAACACCCCCAAGCAGCTCGTGCTCTACCAGGCGCTTGGCTTTCCGCTGCCGGTCTTCGCGCACATCCCGCTCATCGTCGGGGCGGACCGCGCGCGGCTCTCCAAGCGGCTTGGCGCCACCTCGGTGGAGGAGTACCGACAGGTCGGGTATCTCCCGGAGGCGTTCGCGAACTACCTCGCCCTGCTGGGGTGGGCTCCCGGCGGCAACCGCGAGCTCATCTCGCCCCCGGAGATGATCGAGCTCTTTGATCTGACGCAGGTCCGAAAGACCGCCGCGCAGTTCGATCAGCGCAAGCTCGACTGGCTCAACAGCCAGTACATCAAACGCACCCCAGTGCCGAAGCTCGCGGAGCTCCTGGCGCAGCGATTGACGGCGAACGGCTGGCTTGCCGCGACCTCTGACCGGGCCTGGCTTGAGCGGATTGCGGCGCTCCTCCAAGATCGCCTCAGGGTCTTGGAGGACATCGAGGAGGAGCACGCGTTCTTCTTCCAGGATCCGCCCCCATACCAAGAAGACGCGATCAGGCAGTTCCTGTGCGGCGGCGGCATCGCCCAGCGGCTGCTCCTGTTGCGCGATCGCCTCAGCCGGCTGACGACGTTCGACACGCGGGCGGTGGAAGAGGCGACACGGGCCCTTGCGGCCGAGCAGCAGCTCAGACCGAAAGACCTCATCCATCCCGTTCGCGTCGCGGTGACCGGCCGTTCGGTCAGCCCGCCGCTCTTTGAAGTCCTGTCGATCCTCGGGAAGGAGCGGGTGTTGCGCCGGTTGGAATACGCCGCGGTCACCCTGGCCAAATCCTAGGGCACCCCGCATGCTCTACACCACAGAGGCCACAGAACAAGTTCCACAGAGGCACAGAGATCGTTCGTCGACCCGTCTCTGTGTCTCTGTGGAATTCTGTGTTTCTGTGGTGTCGGGATAGCGATGCAGGAGCGCCGACGGCACATTCGGGTGCAGACGCCGATCATCGTGGAGTTTCCAAATCCCTCGACGATGAAAACCGAGCGCAGCTTCACCCAAAACGTCAGCGAGTCGGGCATGAGCTTCCCCGCCGCCGTCAAGCTCCAGGTCGGCCAAGAGCTGCCCCTGACCCTCCAGTTGCCGTTTCACGATTCGACGATGCACGCCACCGGAGAGATCGTCTGGATCCGGGAAATCTCCCGCCTCGGGGCCCCGCAGTATGACGTCGGGGTGCGGTTCCGCTGGATCGAAGACCCGGACCGCCAACGCCTCGCGCGCCACCTCACCGACGTCTTCCGACGGCGCGTGTGAGTCCATCGAGTGACGAGTGATGAGTGGTCAGTGATGAGTGGAACACAACGCTGGCCGTGTGATCGGCACGTCTTGCAGTTTCTTCCACACTCACCACTCGTCACTGGTCACTCGGCACTGTTCTTGGCGGATGGTGTAATGGTAGCACAGCAGATTCTGGATCTGCTTGTCTAGGCTGGAATCCGCAGGATTCCAGGGGCGGGTGGTCGACCTGGAGCGACCCCACCACCTGTGTTTCGGCCGGAGGCCGAATGGTCCGCCTTCGGCGGACAGCACAGGTGGTGGGGGAGCGAAGGCGCCGAATCCTCTAGCCCGCTCGTCCATACAATTGATTTCAAAAGCGATCGCCATTCGCTGCCCTGTCGTCTAATGGTAGGACACGTGACTCTGGATCACGTTATCCTGGTTCGAGTCCAGGCGGGGCAGCCACGACCGTGATGCCGTTTAGCCGAGAGATCGACTCACCACAGGTCAGCGTCATCATGGCGGCCTATAACGAGGCGCCGTTCATCGAGACCGTGCTTCGAAGGGTGTCTGCGGTGCCTCTTGATAAGGAGATCATCGTGGTGGATGACGGCTCGACGGATCAGACAGCGGCGATCCTTGCGCGGCTGGAGCAGGAGCTGCCGATCCAAGTCGTTCGGCATCCGCAGAACCGTGGCAAAGGACAAGCCATCCAGTCAGCGCTGGCTCGCAGCCGGGGCCAGATCATGCTCGTCCAGGACGCGGATTTGGAATATGATCCGGAGGACTACCCTGCGCTGCTCAAGCCGCTCCTTGAAGGACAGACGACGGTCGTCTATGGATCACGGTTCCTCGGGGCGCATCGCGCCTCGTCCTTTGGGCATCGGGTGGGAAACTGGATCATCACCAGCCTCGTCAACGTGTTGTTTCACGCCTCCTTGACGGATGTTGAGACAGGATACAAGGCGTTCCGGCGAGAAGTCGTCGACGCGCTGTCGGTGCGGGTCTCCCGGTTTGGGTTTGAGGTGGAGTTTACCTGCAAGGCGATACGGCAGGGCCACACCATCTTTGAGATTCCCGTTTCGTACTATGGGCGGAGTTATGCGGAAGGGAAGAAAATCACGTGGCGGGATGGGGTGTACGCGCTCTGGGTGATCTTCTGCTGCAAGCTGGACCCCTGGTATTGACCCAAACCGACAGGCGTTAAGCTGAGCAACGAGGCGCTCGTGCTGGCGGTGAGATGCGCCCCGAGGCGGATCGTGACAGGTGCCGTGAGGTGGGTGAACCCCGTACCACGGGCTTACGCCCGTGGCTTCTTGGTACGGGGTGAACGAACAACAGAAGGAGGAAGTCATGAGCTATGGGACCGGTGTCCTCTTGCTGTCAGCGATCGGCGGCTACTGGGTGCTGGAGCGCGCCGCGGCGCACAAGGGCCATCTGAAGCGGGTCGGGCAGTGGCTTGGGGCGGCGATCATCGTCATCAGCCTCGTCGGGGTTGCCTGCCGCGTTTGGTGCGCGGCGACCTATCCAACAGGTGTCGCGGGGAAACGTGGGTTCTGTCCATTTCCCCGGCAGTCCTCGGCCGCTCCGTCAGTGACACCGTAAGCCGATGACCGCTGGCGTTCCATGACCCGCATGAAGCCTCGTGCGTGGATGTGGGTCGGCCTGCTCATCCTCGCCGATCATGCCGCAGCCTCAGCGTGGACGATCGACACCACGTTCCTGACGCCGCCGTGGCCGAAGCAGGTGGTTCGGGAGCTCGAAGTCGGCCGCTACCCGGTGCTCTGGCGGCAACGGGTCAGTCGAAGGGACGGGTTGTTCACCGCCGTCCGTTTTGAAGCGCCTCTTGGGCGGCAAGCCGTCTGGGAGCGCGCCAACGACTACAGCGACGTCGGCCGGATGACACCGGGGGTGACCGCGGTGCGGTTCCTCGAACAATCGCCGACTCGCCAGGTGATTCAGCTCGACGTCAAGGTCCTCTGGAAGACCCTGCAGCTCACCTTTGAGGTCGAACAGGAGCCTCCACGGGAGATCCGATTCCGGTGGGCCGATCAGGCATTTGGAGAGATTCGCGGGCTGTGTGTGTTCGATGACTCACCCCTTCCCCCCACCGGCGGTGGCTCCTCGGGGAAAACGGCGATCGAGCTGGCGACCTGGTTCAAGCCATCCCGGCCGGTCCCTCTGGGGCTGCTGCTGGTGGTGGAGCGCATCGCCTTACTGCAAGCCACCAAGAGCTTCCTCGATGCCTGTGCGCGTCCGACATCGCAGTCCGTAGTCAGTAGTCAGTAGTCCGAAGTCCGTAGCAGTTGAGTCCGTAGTCCATAGTCCGAAGTCCGAAGCAACGGCTGAGCATTTGCTACGGACTACCGACTTCCGACTACGGACTGGTTTGCCTGAGTTCGTTACCTGAGTTCGTTGACACCCTCGCAGGGCTCTGCTAGAATCGGTACGTGCCGACTCTGGACCTCACGAAACTCAAGACCTACCCCGCCGGCTCTCGCAAAAGCAAGGTCAACTTCCAAGCCTTTGCGAGACTGTGCCGAAAAGGCAGCTCTTTCCGCCAATTTTACGAATCACTACCCAACATCCTCGCCGCCAAAGAGTTCGATGCGGTGGTGGGCGCAACGGTGGCCGCGCACGCCCGGCGCAAGACCGTGCTGTGGATGTTCGGCGCGCACGTCATCAAGGTGGGCCTGTCCCCCCTGCTCAT
>JACPSQ010000020.1 GCA_016193195.1 Candidatus Omnitrophota bacterium | reverse complement strand
GCGAGATTATCGTTATGCGGAACGAGGTCCGCGATCGGCGCGCTCCGCTCCATCACCACAACGCGCCCGCCGCGTTTCACCACCCGAAGATAGCTCGCGAAGTGGTGCGTCAATTCACGAATATTCACGGCTTTCATCTTTCACCTCCACAGTAAAGTATAATATATGTTAGACATAATGTCTAACATTATTCCAGTTAATTCGTCTCTTGCCGGAGCCCCTCGTCAAAATCGGCGGTTACGCGCTCGACCGCTCTGTGCCTCCCCGGCCCGCAACGGCCGCAGGCCGGGGCGGGCTGTGGGACTCGTTCTGTGGCCTCTGTGGTGTCGTGATCATTAGCGGAGGAACTCATCCATGAGGATGGTGGCGTCACGATCCAGCACCTGGCGCGCATCGGCGGACACCTTGTAGCGCTTGCCGTCGAAGACGAAGATCCCTTCCTCCGCCAGCCGCGTCAACCGGGACTCCTCAAACGCGTCGTGGAGAAAGAGCATCTCCTTGACGGCCTCGAATGAGGCGCCCTGCGGATGGTCACGGTAGAGGAAGGTGATGATCTCCTTCAGCTGGACGTCTTGCGCCGCCGCCAGGAGGCGTTGTCGGATCTCGGTGTTCATCCCTCGGGACGAGCCACGGAGGGCGGTTGACGGACCGGCCTCGTCATCACCAGCACCGTCATCGCGATGAGCCAACCACCCACCACATCCGTACACCAGTGACGATGCAAGTAGATCCTGGAGGCCCCCACCAGGAACACCAGCAAGCCGCAGCCCACGGTTGCCGCCATGGCCCAGCCGGTGCGGCGCTGCTGCAAGACCTCGCCCCACCACCCATAGAGGAAGGCGGAACGAAAGGCATGACCGCTCGCGAAGCCGAACAGGGGATACCGTGCCATCACGTCCAGGGCGCTGGGGACGGTGACGACATCCGGACGCCACTGCCCCACCCAGTATCGAAGCCACACCTGAAGCGCAAATCCCAATCCCCCTGCTACGACGAATGCCGCGAGCATTGCCCACTGACGAGTGCGAACCCAGCCGACGGCCATGAGGGTCGCGACGCTCAGGGTCCAGGGCGAACTGCCAAGGAACGTGACGGCTCGCGCCGCGGCGTCGAGCTGTGGCATGCGAAGCGACCCCATCCACTGCGTGATGGCACGGTCGAAAGTGATGAGGTCGCCGCGTTTCACCATGACGGCCACACCCAGCAGGAGCAGCGCCCAGAACCACATCGAGAAGAGTTGCGAGTTGCGAGTTGCGAGTTGCGAGTTGGGCGTTTTTAAATCCGCATTCCGCATTCTCCTACCGGTCGTTGTTGCCGCGCCCCTTCATGGCGTCTTGAAACGCCCGGATCGCCTCCCCGAGCCCGCGCGTGACTTCCGGCAACCGATTCGGCCCGATGACGAGGAGGGCGATGACGCCGATCACCAGGAGTTCCGCGAGGCCGAGATTTCCCATCTCGAGGTTGCGTCGAACGTTATGGCGAGTCCACCGGCCTGCCGATGTCCGCAAACTGGCCTTCCAGTTGCTCCAGCGTCAGTGAGAGCCGCAATCCATCAGGGCTCGTGACAACCAGGGTATATCCTCCCGGAACCGTCTCGCACAACAGCAGCGGAGGTTGGTCCGCGGGGGTCTCCGCCATCCGCTCGACCGAGGCGTCCTTGATCTGTCCGAGGCTCAGACGGCCCTTGACCCAAGGGGTCTTCGTCTTCGTCAGGAAGCCGCGACGCACCACGGTGTTGAGTTCCGGGCAGGCGCGCGTCAGCTCCATCTCTAACCGGAGCCGCCCCCCGCTTGGGATGAGGCACACTCGATCCACGCTGGCACCATCGAGCACCTCGCTGAGGTCTTTCACGTCGGTCAAGACGGCAATCGCCTTCTCCATCCCATGCGCCTCACTGTGCTGTGATGTGATCTCGAAGCCCTTCAAACGTCTTCGGCCCGATCCCCCTCACGCGAGAGAGATCTTCCGGTCTCAGAAAGGGACCGTGGGCCTGCCGGTACTCCACGATCCGTCGGGCCAGCGTCGGCCCGACCAGGGGCAGCCGCTCTAATTCTGCAACCGTGGCCGCATTGATGTCAACGTGATGCGCGCGTCGCAGCGCCGCATCCCAGGGGGTGGTGTCAACGGGCGCTGGCACGCCCTGGATCGTCACGGACGAGCGCTGTCCCTGCCATGCGAGGATGCCGAGCCCCACCAGCCCCAGGACCCCCAGCCCCGCCAAGGTGAGTTGCTCCTGACGATTCAGCCACATCATCCCATCACCTGCCTCGGCGCTGTTGGTCAAGGCGGCGCGGTAGATCCGCCGCCGCACCAACGTCACACCTCCGGCGCCGGCGGCCGCGCCGCCTTGACAGGCAGGTGATGGGACCCCACCACCTGGCGTCCCCACCACCTGCGGGGTTCGCCACGGCGACCCCCACGCTGCGCTGCCGTCCCGCTCGCCTTCGACGAGCCCGCAGGTGGTGGGGTGGGGTTGGCCGTTGCGACAGGTGGTGGGGTCAGACGACGATGTTGACGAGCCGCTTGGGCACCATGATAAATTGCTTGATCGCCTGTCCGTCAACGAATTTTTTCACCGCAGCCTCCGCAAGCACCACCTGCTTGAGCTGCTCCTCGCTGATCTTGGCGGGGACACTGATGCGCGCGCGCACCTTCCCATTGACCTGAACAACGAGGAGGATCTCCGTCTCCGTCAGGACCGACGGATCCCATCGCGGCCACGGCTCCTTGGCAAGGGTCTCGCGGTGACCGAGCCGCGCCCAGAGCTCTTCGCACAGGTGCGGCGCGAACGGCGCCAACAGCAACACCAACGCTTCAAATGCTGCCCGCAAGGTTCGGGGTTCTGGGCTCGGGGTTTCGTACATCGTATTGACCAATTCCATCATCGCCGCAATGGCCGTATTGAACCGAAGATGTTCAATGTCTTCGGTCACGCGCTTGATCGTCTCGTGTAGCTTCCGTTCAAGCTGTGACGCTGTTTTCCTCTGGCCTTTGCTATGGACTACGGACTGTGGACTATGGACTATTTCTCCGAGCCGCCAGACGCGATTCAGGAATCGGTCCACCCCTTCGATGCTGCGCGTGCTCCACGGCTTGACCGCCTCCAACGGGCCCAGGAACATCTCGTAGAGCCGGAACGCGTCCGCTCCGTGCGCGTTGATCACGTCATCCGGATTGACGACGTTGCCACGGGACTTGGACATCTTCTCATGGTCTTCCCCCAGGATGAGCCCCTGATTCACGAGCTTCTGAAACGGCTCCGGCGTTGAGACCACGCCCACGTCATACAGCACCTTGTGCCAGAACCGCGCATACAGGAGGTGGAGCACGGCGTGCTCCGCTCCACCCACGTACAGGTCAACCGGCATCCAGTACCGTTCTCTGGCCGCGTCCCAGGGTCGCTGATCGTTCCGGGGGTCGAGATAGCGCAGGTAGTACCAGCAGGAGCCGGCCCACTGGGGCATAGTGTTCGTCTCGCGCTGGGCAGGGCCGCGGCATCTCGGGCAGGCGGCGTTCACCCACGCCGCCGCCTTGGTCAGCGGAGGCTCGGCGCTCCCGCTCGGTGTAAAATCCGCGATATCCGGCAAGGTCAGGGGCAGCGCCGACTCCGGAAGCGGCACCGTGCCGCACGTCCGACAGTGAACGAGGGGGATCGGCTCTCCCCAATAGCGCTGTCGGGAAAAGAGCCAGTCGCGGAGCTTATAGTTCGTCGCGGCTTGCCCCACCCCGCGGCTTCGAAGCCACTCGACGATCTTGCCTGCGGCCTCCTCGCTGCGCAGACCGGTGAACGAACCGCAGTCGTGCATCCGCCCCGGCTCGGTGTACGCCTCGGTGAGGCCCGCGAGCTCGAGGGGATGGCCCTCGGGCATGATGACGATGCGCACGTCCAGCCCGAACGCCAGCGCGAACTCAAGGTCCCGCTGATCGTGCGCCGGGACCGCCATGATGGCCCCGGTCCCGTAGCTCGCGAGCACGTAGTCCGCGATCCAGACGGGGATCTGCTCGCCGTTGACGGGGTTGATCGCGAAGGCGCCGGTCCAGGCGCCGGTCTTCTCCTTCGCCAGGTCCGAGCGCTCCAACTCGTCCTTCCGAGCGGCCTCACGGCAATAGCGCTCGATGGTCGCTCGGCGCTGCTCGGTCGCCAGGGAGGGGACGAGCGGATGCTCCGGGGCGAGCACAAGATACGTCGCGCCGAAGAGCGTGTCGGGCCTCGTCGTGTAGATCTTCAGCTCGGTCTTCCCGTCCCGTCGGCGTACGCGCGCGCCATCAAGGAGCGCATCAGGGATGGCGCCGCCTCTGGCCTCCACCCCGAACCACACCTCGGCCCCCTCGCTCTTCCCGATCCAGTGGCGCTGCATCTCCTTGATGTGGTCCGGCCAGTCCAACGAGTCAAGACCCGCCAGCAACGCGTCGGCGTACGCGGTGATCTTGAGCATCCACTGACGCATGGGGCGTCGCTCAACCGGGTGGTCCTTGCGCTCGCACCGCCCCTCCACCACCTCCTCGTTGGCAAGGACGCTCCCGCAAGCGCCACACCACCAGACGGGCGCCTCGGCCAGGTACGCCAGCCCGCGTTCGTAGAGCTTGAGGAAGATCCATTGGGTCCACTTCACGTACGCGGGGTCGGTCGTGTCGATCTCCCGCTCCCAATCGTAGGAAAAGCCGAGGCGCTTGATCTGCCGCCGAAAGGTGTCGATGTTCCTGCGCGTCGTCTGGGCTGGATGGGTCCCGGTCTCGATAGCGTACTGCTCGGCGGGCAGCCCGAACGCGTCCCATCCCATGGGGTGGAGGACATTGAAGCCCTGCATCCGCTTGAAGCGGGCGATGATGTCCGTCGCCGTGTAGCCCTCCGGATGGCCCACATGCAGCCCGGCCCCCGAGGGGTAGGGGAACATGTCCAGCACGTAGAACTTCTTGCGTGTCGGATCGCCGTCCACGGCCCGGAACGTCTTCCGCTCCTCCCAATAGGTCTGCCATTTTGGCTCTATGGCCTGAAAGGGGTATGTGTCGCTCATCACACGGTGGCCAAAATGATCCCGAGCGGAGCGAGGGACCACTTGGGCTCGATGTCGAAACGCAAAGGGAACCCCTGGCGCGAGTTTAAAAGCACGAGACTGCCGTCGTCAATGCGGAGGGTCACAGGGGCGAGGCGTTGAGCGTGACATACTGTACGATGAACGAGCGGTCCCTGGGATCAATTCGAACAAACTTCAAGCCAGTTTCAGCCGTGGGGGGCTCGTAACTCTTCGCGGGCTGATCCAGCAGGCTGCTCCAGACGACCTCTGCCACCAACGTGATGGGTTGCGCACGATCAGGGAACCGCACCTGCAGTTCCAACTGAGTGCCCGGCTCGAGCACGCCTTCCGTGATCAGGCACACCCCATCAACCCCGATATTTTTTGTCAAGGCGCGCCCGATCCTCTGGCCAACGAGGGCTCTAAAGAGAACCGTCAGCTGCTGCCGAACCCGCAACGCTCCCCGATGCTCTTCGTCCATAGAAATTTCGCTACCGGAGGAGCCGCTACATCGGATTGCTGCCTTCGCTCCTACGGGTGGGTCGCGGGTGGGTCGACCGTGACAGAGGGGGATTCCTGGCGCGATTGTTACGTGACGCGCGACGCCCCCGTCAACCGGCGCTCGTTTGCGGCGCTTTCGTATCCTCGTAAAACCGGATGAACCCGGCAAGGGACACGAAGCCCACGTAGAGATTCGCCACACTGCTCCCCACTTGACTCACGAGCCCTGCGACCAGCGCGGCTTGGCCGCCCGCGAGGTTGCCGATGGCCTCCAGCAATCCGAATGGCAGCCAACAACCGAGCGCAATGAGCACAAATAGCACCACGAGCCCGAACGCGCGCCACCAGCGCCCCCGCGTGGCGCGGAAGCTGGCTTGGAAACCGGCGAGGGGGCCCACGCGATCCCCCACAATGGCCACGAACCAAAAGACCAGGCGGACGCCAAGCCAGATCCACCCGCCGAACGCCGCGGCGTAGAAGACGACACCGAGCAGCACGAGCAGCCATTGTGGCGTGGCGCTCGACATGGCTGATCCGACGGCGGCGATGAGCACGATCCCCAGGACGCCTCCCCCGAAGAGGAGCACCCCGAGCAGTGAAGCGCCCAGCAGCGCCCAGAATGCCCGTGTTCCCTCCACCCAGAACTCGGAGACGCTCGCGTGTTGGCTGGTCACCCGCTTCGCCAGATAGCCGATCTGCCCGCCGTAGAGCCAGATACTCGCCGCGATGAGGAAGAGCGCGCACAGGACCAACACCGGCCACGAGCGTCCAAACCACTCGCCGATGACGCGTCTGTGTTGCTCCGCCTGCTCGCGCGCGCTTGTTGCGGCGTCCGTGCGAGGCGG
>JACPSQ010000019.1 GCA_016193195.1 Candidatus Omnitrophota bacterium | reverse complement strand
ACCGCCCTCAAGGTGGGCAAGGGCATCGTCCTCGTGAGTTCCGGGTTCCGGGTTCCGGGTTCCGAGTTAAAAAAGGACGCGACCCACCGAAGAAAGCAACACCCGAAACTCGAAACTCGGAACTCGGAACTGGTGTTCAGTGAGTTGTACGCCTGCGCGAAGTGCGGGTTCAGCTTTGAAGAGCTCTCGCCGCGCATCTTTTCTTTCAACTCACCCTACGGGGCCTGTTCCACCTGCGACGGCCTGGGGACCCGGTTAGAGATCGATCCTGACCTGGTGGTGCCGGACCGGGATCGATCAGTGCGGGACGGTGCGATCGAGCCCTGGAAGCGCGGCGGCATGCACATGGTCATGTACTACAACCGCCTGCTCCGGGAGGCCGCGAGGTTCTACGGCATCAGCCTCGATGCGCCCTTCCGGTCATTGGATCGCAAGGTCCAAAAAGCGCTGCTGTATGGCGCGGAGGATGAAATTTGGGGAGCGGCGTTTGAGGGGGTCATCCCAAACCTGGAGCGGCGGTTCAGGCAGACCGACTCAGACTATGTGAAGACGGAAATTGCCAAGTACATGGGTGTCCTGCCCTGCCCCGCCTGTCAGGGGGCTCGTCTGAAACCGGAGAGCCTCGGCGTCCTGATTGGCGGCCGCTCGATTGCCGCGGTGACGAAGGATTCGGTCACGTCCGCCCTGCGATGGCTTTCAGGACTTCGATGGGAGGCTCGACAGGAGACGGTGGCGAGGCCGTTGATCAAGGAGATCGTCAAGCGGCTGCAGTTTCTGGTTGACGTGGGGCTGGGCTACCTGACGCTCGATCGGGCCTCCGCGAGCCTCTCAGGCGGAGAAGCCCAGCGGATTCGCCTCGCCACCCAGGTCGGCTCGGGGCTGGTCGGGGTTCTGTACATTCTTGACGAGCCTTCCATTGGGCTCCACCCGAGGGACAACGGGCAGCTCCTCAACACGCTCGAGCGACTGCGCGACCTTGGCAACACCCTCATCGTCATTGAGCACGACGAAGCCACGATCCGGCGCGCCGATTATCTCGTTGACCTCGGACCGGGCGCGGGGAAGCACGGCGGCGAGGTCGTCGCGCATGGGACGCTCTCCGACATCCTGGCCTCCGAGCGGAGCCTCACGGGCCAGTTCTTGACGGGCAAGCGGCGGATCCCGCTCCCTGCGGCGCGACGGCCGTCCCAGGGCAAACCCTGGCTCGTCATCAAAGGGGCTGCGGAGCACAACCTGAAGCACATCGACGTGGCCATCCCGCTTGGCTGTTTCGTCTGCGTCACCGGCGTCTCAGGATCGGGGAAGTCCACCCTGGTGGATGAGATCCTCTACCGCGCGCTTGCCCGACACTTCTACGGCAGCAAGGAGCACCCCGGTCGACATGACGGGATGACCGGCATCGAACAGATCGACAAGGTGATCGTGATCGATCAGTCACCCATCGGTCGCACGCCCCGCTCAAACCCAGCCACCTACACCGGGGCCTTCGGGCCGATCCGTGAGCTCTTCAGCCAGACGCCGGGGGCAAGGCTGCGCGGCTTCAAGCCGGGTCGGTTCAGCTTCAACGTCAAGGGCGGCCGGTGCGAGGCGTGTCAGGGAGACGGCATCAAGCGCATTGAGATGCACTTCCTCTCCGACGTGTACGTTCGGTGTGAAGTCTGCAAGGGGAAACGCTTCAACGAGCAGACGCTCCAGGTCATGTACAAGGGCCGTTCCATCGCGGATGTGTTGGCGATGACGGTGGAGGAGGCGCTGGAGCTCTTCGCGCCGGTGCCCGCCATCACTCGGACGCTCAAGACCATTGAGGCGGTCGGCCTGGGCTACCTCGAGCTGGGTCAATCGGCCACGACGCTCTCAGGCGGGGAAGCGCAGCGCATCAAGCTCTCCAAGGAGCTGTCTCGTCGGGCGACCGGCCGAACCCTCTACCTCTTGGATGAACCGACGACCGGGCTGCATTTCGCGGACGTCGAGAAACTGTTGAGCGTCTTGCATCGGCTCGTGGACCATGGCAACACCGTCGTGGTGATCGAGCACAACCTCGAAGTGATCAAAACGGCGGACCACCTCATTGACCTGGGGCCCGAAGGCGGTGAGGACGGAGGGGACCTTGTGGATTCAGGAGCCCCAGAGGCGATCGCCGCCAATCCACGCTCTTGGACCGGTCGGTTCCTGCGACCGGTCCTCCTGGCATCACACCACCGGGGACACCATGGGCCCTCAGCGTAGAGGGACGTTGCTCGTGTGGTGCGGGGTTCTGCTGTCTGCCTCAAGCTGGTCCGGCAGCGAAGCGTCCGCCGTTGACTCACCCCCAGACTACACGGCGATTCAGCGCGCGTTCCTCAGGGAAGACTTCCAAGCGGTGACGTCGCTTGCGCCGTCGTTCTTTGAGCACTACCCTGAGGCGCAGGAGACCCCCAGGGTGTGGGTCTGGCTAGCGCTCAGCCTCGACCGCCTCCAACGCTCAAACGAGGCGCTCAGGCAGCTCGATCTCTTGAAGATTCGTCTTGAGCCGGGCGCTCCCCTCTGGCCGGAAGTGATCTTCTGGGAGGGGGAGATCAGCCGCCTCTCGCACCAGACGCTCCGCGCCAAGCTCGCGTACCAGCGGTTGCTGGACCGATTCCCAAACTCCTCCTGGACATCGCAGGCCCAATTGGGGCTTGGGATGATCGCCATGCAGGAACAGGCGTTTGACGTGGCGGCGCAACACGTTCACGAAGTGGCGTTGCGGCAGGCGGGAACGCCTGTCGCCCTGCAGGCGCTCTTGCTCGAGGGATTCTGCGACCTGCGGCTCCAGCGTTTTCAGGAGGCCGTGACGGTGTTAGAGCCACTGGTGGGCCAGCTCAAGGAGCCCAACGCGCTCACGCAGGCGGCTTTCTATCTCGGAGAGAGCCTGAGCGGGCTCGGCCGCTACAGCGAGGCGGCACGGGCCTACCGCCAGGCGATCGATTCCCCTCAGTGGCGTCATCTGGCCCTGTTCGGCCTGGGCTGGGCCGACTATAAAATCGGCCGATGCGAAGAGAGCATCGAGGTATTTGAGCGCTACCTCAGCGAGGGGACAGAGACGGACCGGGGCCCCTCTGTTGCGAGCGCCGGGGCAGGCCACCGCACAGAAACCCTGTTCGCCCAGGGGAGCTGTTTCATGCGATTGGGGAAGGAGGGCGAGGCCCTGCGTCGTCTTCAGGAAGTCGTGTCCAGCGATCCCCGCCATGCCCTTGCGCTGGAGAGCGGGTTGACCATCGCCGATGCCTATCGGAAGCAGGGACACTGGTCCCTCGCAAAGGAACTCCTCCACACGCTCCTCCAGCATCACTCGGATTCCCTCGCTCGCGCCCAGATTCAGCTTTCGCTTGGCGCCGTGTCGCTGGCGGAGGGAAACGCGGCGCGCGCGAAGGCCGCCTTCGAGCTGGCCGTCCAGAGCGATCAGCCGTCCATTCGCCAGGGGGCGCTCAACGGCCTCGGCGACGTCGAGATATTCCTCGGACACCTCGTGGCCGCTCAGCGGCTCTACGAGGAGGCGCTTCAAGTTGCTGAGGGAACGCCGGCCGCCCTGTATGCGACGTATCAGCTCGGCCACGTCCAGCTGCAGTTGGGCGCGTTCGACGAGGCGGCCGGCATCTTTACGCGGCTGAGCGCCACAGGCGATTCGGCCTTGGCAGACGACGCCAGGTTTGCGTTGGTCATCACGTACCTCAATCAGCACCGGGAGGACTCGGCGCACGCCTTGCTTGACGCCATTCGAGTGACGCGCCCAGCCGACGGTTTCGTCGCGGGACGAGCCGCCTATTACGAAGCGCTCCTTGCGCTGAGCGAGGATCATGCGCCACAGGCGCGGCGGCTCTCGCGGGAGGCCATGGCCAAGGCGCCAGGCTCGGATGAAGCCTTCGAGACCAGCCTCTTGCTTGCCGATCTTGACGTCGAGGCCGGGGAGCGCCCTGAACGTGAGGTCCTGGACGCTCTCGAGCGGATGTACGCGAGCGGTCAGTTGCCTCGTCACCACCGGGCCAAACTGGCCAAGCGACTCGGGGATCTGGCCAGGGGTGAACACGCCTGCCCTCGCGCGATCACGTGGTACGAGGAAACCGCTCGTCTTCTGCCATCCCTGAGCAGCGAGATCGCTTATCGGATCGCCTCCTGTTATGAGGAGCTCGGCGATCTCGATGAGGCGGTGCGCTGGTACGAACGGATTGAGGAGCCTCCGTGGCGGGTGCGGGGGCTGCTGGCTGCCGCGAAGGTGTTGGAGCGTCAGGAGCGCGCCGCGGAAGCCGAGGCGATTTACGAGCGACTGGCTCACGAACCCATTCCTGAGGCAGGGGTTGTTCAGGAGCGGCTCGCCGCGTTGCGTGAGGGCTCCCGACATCAATCATCAATCATCCAGCATCTATCATCCAACCCCCATCGTCTATCACCCAGCACCGATGAGTAGCGTTCAGGGTTAAACGAGGAGCGAGCATGGTCACCAGCATGGTTCGAACGGTGTCCTTCGTGGCCGCCGCCGCCGTCATCGGCATCCTGTTGTACTTGCAGGTCGATATCATTCACCGCGGCGGGCCGGTCATGATCCCCATCGTGATGTGTTCGACCTTCTCCCTCGCCGTCATCATCGAGCGGCTATACTACTTCTTGAGCCTTCATCTGGGGGCCGATATCGAGCGCTTTTTCCGAGAGCTCCGCGACGCCGTCGAGGAACGCCGATGGAAGGACGCGGAGGCGCTGTGCGCGTCATGGAGGGGGCCTGTGGCGCGGGTCGTCCTGGCGGGCCTGTCGGCTCGGGAAGGAGCGCCGCAGGAGATCGATGAGGCGATGGAGGAAACCGCCCATCAGGAAATGCCCACCGTCGAGCGACACCTACGATGGCTCTCGACGCTTGCCCAGGTGTCGACGTTGCTGGGCCTCTTAGGGACGGTCACCGGCCTCGTCCGGGCCTTCCAGGTCATTCAGACCAAGTCGGCCGGGGGCAGCCCGGTCAGTCCCGGGGACTTGGCGGGCGGGGTGTGGGAGGCCCTGATCACGACCGTGGCCGGGCTCACCGTGGCGATCCCCACCATCCTGGCCTACAGCTATCTGGCGAGCCGCGTGGGCGAAGTCCAGTTTCAGATGGAGAAGGCCGCCGCGCTCGTGTCACGCTGGCGTCACCGACCTGAAAAACCTGTCCATAGTTAGTCCGTAGTCCGCAGTCCGAAGTCCGTAGCAGAAGCTCGGCGACCCTGCTACGGACTACCGACTTCGGACTTCGGACTAGGCCTACGGACGACGGACTGCTCTTGACAATGCGCCTCGCGAGGAAATGGGCGGAACCGGTTCCCGTCGACATCGCGCCCCTGATCGACGTGGTGTTCCAACAGCTCATCTATTTCATGCTCACCTCGAGCTTCATCCTGCACCCGGGGATCCGGATCACGCTCCCGAAAGCGCTCACCAGCCAACGGCTGTCCGCCTCGAACCTCGTCATCACGCTGACGAAGGATCACCTCATCTATTGGGACGGGAAGATCGTGACCCTGAAGGAGCTGCGCCAACAGCTCAAGCGCGCGGGCGGCGAGCGGCCCGTGCTCATCCGCTCCGACCGCTACGCGTATGTCAATAAGCTCATTGAGCTGTGGGATCTCTGCCGCGACGCCGGCTACCGAGAAGTCCACATCGCGACCCTGTCGGAGTAAACAGTAGTCAGTAGGCAGTAGGCAGTAGGCAGTAGGCAGTGATTGGCGGGCAGGGAGCAGAAAGAACAGGCGACATGACATGAGCGGAAATACGACGTTGCTAGAGAAACGAAAGATCACAAAGGTTGAGGATTTCATCGTATACCAGAAGGCCATGGGCCTTTTTGACCAATTCATCGAGCATGACGTTCCAACGTTGAGTAGGGATTCCATCGGCAAAGAGCTGGCGCGTCAACTTGTGCGCAGCTTGGATTCCATTTGCGCGAATCTCGAAGAAGGGTATGGAAGGAAATCCGGAGATGAGTTCAAGCATTTTGTTAGAATGTCTCGTGGATCGGCGCGCGAGAGCAAAGGCCGGTATCTTCGATGCAAGCATTTCTTACCAAGCGAAGTGGTGGAGGAGCGAGTCGGTGATCTTGACACGATCTCGGCGATGCTGCACTCGCTTGTTCAGAAGCTCGTGTAACTCCGCGGCCGACTGCTCACTGACTACTGACTACTGACTACTGACTACTAACAAGGGGGTTGCTATGATCACGGAAATTGGGATTGTCGCAGGGGAGATCTGGCACTACCTTGACGGCCACGACGAGGTGCTGTTCTCCCAGTTGGCCGATGGGATCGATCGGCCGAGGGACCTGGCGCTCATGAGCCTGGGGTGGCTGGCGCGGGAAGGCCATGTCATCGTCCGCCAGGAAGGCAGCGAGCTCCGCGTCACCCTCCGTCGATAGACATCCCGCAACTGACCGAGCCGATGCGCGCGGAGCTGCTCGTGGTTTTGGTCACCTGTCCGACGTGCGCCATTGCCCGCCGCCTCGCGAGCACGCTCGTGGAGGAGCGGTTGGCCGCCTGCGTAAACGCCCTCCCCGGCATTGAATCCACGTTCCGGTGGCAGGGCAAGACGGAGCGCTGCCGAGAGGTGCTGCTGTTGATCAAGACGACGGCGCGGCGTTTCGAGCGGCTTCGGCGCGCCGTCATGGCCCTGCACCCCTACGACGTGCCGGAGATCATCGCCCTGCCCATTGTGGCCGGCCACCGTCCCTACCTGCGCTGGGTGCGCTCAAGCGTCTCCTCAGTTTAGGTTTCCCCGGTGTTGCTCAGATGCTCCTCGCTTCCTTGACGCGTGAAAGCAAGATCAGGCATACTTGAGGTGTCGGCGGGACGAGTGGCCGACGATGTGAGTGCTGGCGAAACGGCAAACCTATCGTAAGATAGGGACCCCTGAATCACGCAGGGTTCAGGGCCCTTGACATCCAAGCGGTGAGCTATGGGATGTCAAGGGGCAAAGCCACGGGTCCTGTGGGTTCGTAGTTTGGTGCTCGCCGTTCGGTGACAACGAACACCGAACAATGAACAACGAACACGCAGGGTAGCCGGGTTCCCGAACCAGTTTTTTTGTTGGTTCGGATTTTTATTCGTGATGACGGTGATTATTAAAGAGCTGATGACAGTGATGGAGCAGGGATGACGCTACAAGGAACACGGGGAGCGGCGTTAGGCATGGCTGTCATGATCGCCATCACCACGGCGATCGGCGCCTACGCCCTGCTGGTCGCGAGCCTGAACCAGGCGCGGCAATCGACGGGCAACGCGGCTCGGATGCGCGCCCGGTACGCCGCAGAGGCGGGCCTCGTATGGGCCCAGCAGCAGCTCTGGGTTACGCCGACGTCATCCTTTGCGGGAAATCCGGACATCACGATTGGTGGGATCGGGGTCGATATCACGGTCAACCCCCCGTGTGGGGCCACCCCCTGCCCGCCGCAGACCCTGCAAGCGCGAGTGAGCTACTGATGGCACACCACAGACAGTGGCGAGTTGGAAAAAGGCGCACTCCGCACAGACAGTGGCGAGGGGCGAGGGGCGAGGTTTACGCTGATGGAGCTGCTGACGGCGGTTGCGATCGTCGGCATCACCGCCGCCTTCGCGGTTCCCCAATATCAGAAGACGATGGAACGCAGTTACTACCGAGCGGCGCAGGACATCCTCCAAGCGATCTATACTGGGGAAAGATTTTACTACTCGCGGCAGAACCCCAACGCCTACCTTGGGGGTTTGAGTACGGGGTCCGGCAACTGGGGTGTCATTTTCATGGATGACCCGAATATCGGCAGTCCCCTGCCGGTGACGTTCAGGGTGGACGGAGGGGGGGCGTCGTTTACCGCAACAGCCACTCGTATCGGTGGACCGTGCCCCGAACGGACTCTGACAATCGATCAGAATCGCGCGTTCACCGGGAACTGGCCGTCGTCGGGGGTGTGCTGATGGCGCGAACCAGATTCTATGAAACAGGAGAAAGAGGCCGCGCGGGAAGGGCCGCGGGCTTTTCCCTCGTCGAAGTGCTGGTGGCGTCGGCGGTCGGCGCGGTGGTGGTGGGGGGGTCGATGATGGCGTTCGTGGCCGCCTCGCGCATGATGCAAACGCAGAATACGCCGGCGTTTTCCGAAGCGGCGGGCTACGCCCAGCAGACGCTGGAGAAGTATCGCAACATGATCGCGTGTGATTCGCCCTGGTTCGTTGCCGGAACCTGCCTCCCCAGCGCGAGTCTCCCGACCACTTGGACGGAAGACCCGTTGCCCCTTAGTGGTAGTGGGGGGACAGAGTCGTTCCTCTCCACGGGGGCCAAGCGGTGCTATCGGGTGACTTCTCAGGATTGCGACGGGGCCTCAGGGGTTGGCGATTGTTTTGCTGTGGAAGCGCAAGTGTGCTGGAACGGGGCGAGCTGTTCATGTTAAACGGAGCACACAGCACACAGCACACAGCACACAGCCGAGCATTCATCCCAACACTGCCGTCGGTTCGGGGCTCAGGGCTCAGGGCTCGGGGCAGTTGCCCAGAGCCCTCAGCCCAGAACCCAGAGCGTTTTTCAGTAGAGCGGGGGATGACGCTGACGGAGGTGCTCGTGGCGACGGCGCTGGCCGCGCTCGTGGTCATCGGCCTTGGGACGATGGACGCAAGCCGCGGGCGCATACAGGAGGACCTCCGCAGCCGCGCCGGCGCGATGGTGGCCCAGACGCTGCCCGCCCTCTCGCTCGTCGAGCTCGCGAAGAGCCTTGAGCGGGCCGACCGGATCGTCATCCTCTCCCCGGGCGACATCCAGGTGCGCTACGTCTATCAATGCCCTACGAATCCTCCCAACCCCGCATGCTTCGACGATGCTAACAACTATCGGTGGGAGGAGCTGCGGTTGCGGAATGGGAACCTTGAGCGTTTGCTCAGCACTGCGTGCGGAACTCCCGAGGTCTTGGCGGATCAGATCACCTCATTGACCTTCCAGTATAAGCACGAAGCCGCCAGCCCCCCAGGGGGAGATCCGTTTGCTCCGGATCTCTCGGACAACAACGCCATCGAGTACGTGGTGACCTGGAGCGACGGACCGAGGACGCACGAGTTTCGTGGCGAAGTGACGAGTCGCGCGATCCCCTATTCCGACGTCAACGCGTCCAACGGAGATTCAGGGTCGGGCCTGGCCCCGGCCGGGGTCAGCGACCCGCCGCCGGCGTGTCCCATGACCTGATGATGGATGGGGAGTTGCTGAGATACGACAGGAAAGAGCAGACGTGATGATGGCACACCGGAGAAACCGGTTGGTCTTCGCGCTCCTCTTGGGGACGGCGGCCTACGCGATCGCCGAGGAGATCGCCCTGACGACCTACTACCCCTCGCCCCGCGGGGTCTACCAGGAGCTGCGCACGACCGGCAACACGTACCTCGCCACGCAGAGTGGCAACGTCGGCATCGGGGCGACGAGCACCTCGCAGAAGCTGGATGTCGTCGGTGGCGTGCGTCTGACGGACGATCTGCAGTTTTTCGGGGCATCGAGCCGATGGATACTCCACACCCCAGATGACGGACGCACGGCACTCTTCTTCGCCCCTTGGGGGGGTGCCGACTGGGATTGGAGCCGACAGACGGTGTTCACGAACGACGGGAATGTCTCCTTCAGTGGCGCCATCGGCCTGGGGACGGGCAGCCCGAATCCACTGACGAAGCTGCATGTCGTCAATAGCCGGGTCTTCATCGATAACAGCGGCAACAACCACACGCTCGCGCCCAACAACCCTGCCCTTGTCATTGACGGAGGGGAGGGCGAGGACGTGCTGGTCGTTCGGGATAAGGGGGCCACTGAGAGGTTCAAGGTGAGCATCCTGGGCAATGTCGGCGTTGGAGACTGGAGGGGAGTCCCGCCACCGATCGGGGCGCTCTCGGTGACCGGCGTCCAGCTAGGCGGCATTACGGCCGCGCTCGCCCCTTGGTATGCCGCGGAGGGAGGCAGTGGCGATTACGCGTGTAGTATTTATGCAAGAAACGAGGTTGGCATGCCTGCCAGCAATTCCGCGGCAGTGGCCGGTATCCATACAGCTGCCGTTGGTGGGATCGGCGTGTACGGAGAAGGGCGGATCGGCGTGGAGGGGAGAGGCACGGTAGGTGGCGCATTCGTTGGCAGCGTGGCGATAGTACCGTACGCTCCAAGTGGTGGCGTCTACGCTCCAAGTAACGGGGATCTGACGGTGGCGGGACGCATCTGGACGCAGGCCAACCGCATGCTCGTGTCCGGTCGGGACGGCGCGAACAACTTCTGGTTTACGAACGGAACGGCAGAGCCTGGGTCGGTGTTTTTAGGCGTGAACAGCCCTGACGGGGGGGCTGTCCAGTCGGTGAGCCTCTCGCCCGGCAACACCCTTGGGGTGTTTGTGAATAACTCCGGCAACGTCGGGATCGGGACGGCGACGCCCGATCCCTATCGACTGTTCGTCAATGGAAATATGAAATTGACCGGAGATTTTGACTTTGGCGATGTCGCGGAGCCGATCGACTGCCCCGGCTGCTCTGCCGGCGAGGTGGTGGTGATCGACCCGGCGCACGACCGGCAGCTCACGCGCGCCACGCGCGCCTACGACGCGACCGTCGCCGGCGTCATCTCCGAGAAGCCCACGCTGCACATCGGGGGCAGCCGCGCGGAGACGGCCAAGCCGCTCGCCCTGGCCGGCCAGGTGACGTGCAAGGTTACCGCGGAGAACGGCCCGATCAAGCGGGGCGACCTCCTCGTGAGCGCCTCCACGCCAGGCTACGCCATGCGAGGAGAGGCCAAGCAGATCAAGCCCGGCATGCTGGTCGGCAAGGCCCTCGAGCCGCTCGCCGAAGGCGAAGGGACCATCCTCGTGCTGATCACCGGTGGATGAGCACACCAGCGCGCCTCGGATGTTTGCGAACCTCAATAAACGGATGGAGGGGTTATGGCTTTTTCAGCCGCCACTGGGCGAGAAATGCCTGCGGCGCAAGGATGGGCATCCCGCGAAACAGCTTGAGGGCAAGCAGATGCTTGTCTCCAGACACGATCGCATCCGCATGAGCGCTCAGGGCGCACTCGAGGACGCGGTTGTCGCTGGGGTCGACACTGATCGCAGTCACCGACTCCTGTGGGATGGTGGACACAGCGATCTCCTTCAAGGTTGCCACGGTGTCCCAGATGGCCTGCTGAGCGTGAGGAAACTTTTCGTGCAACACCCGTTCCAGTTCGTTCATCAGGTTGGAAGACGTCGCGACTTCGATGGCCCCTTCAAGCCCGAGGTCAAGGAGGAGACCTGGCGGGCCTCCGAACAGAAGTCCAGAGATCACGACGCTGGTGTCGAGGACGACCCGCGGGCGCATCTACGAAGCGGCACGCTGGCTTGCTCGATAGTCGGAGATGGCGGTTTCGACGTTCTCAGGTTTCAAGCCGAGCCGTCGTGCCTCTCGGCGCCAGAATCCAAGCAGCTTTTCCCAGCGCCGCTTGCGCTCCACGTACATCCGGACGGCTTCACGCAGCAGCTCGGAGCGGGTTCTGGCTTCCTGCTGGGCAACGGCGTCCAGCGTCTTGAACAGTTGCTTTGGAAACGACACGTTCACCGTGACGGTTGACATCGGCCTCACCTCCTGCCTATGAGTATATACAAGGTTTGTATGTACGTCAAGGCGCGTACTATTCAACTGATCTGGCACGTTCACCTTGACGCCGGGCTGAAGGATCAGGCATACTAGGGGTGTCGGTGTGAGGCGTGCCACCGACAGACGTTAGGACTGGCGAAACGGCAAACCTCGCGTGAGCGGGGGACGCAAAGCCACGGGTCTCATGAGATGGCCGGGCTGCCTACCGAAGCGGGCACCGCCGCAGACGCGGTGGTCGCTGATGGTAGTGCCGAAGACGAAGTCTGAGGCCGACCAGACGGCGTGAGACAGCCGGGTTCCCGAACCAGTTTTTTGTTGGTTCGGGTTTTTTGTTGCTCGTGAAATGATTGCGCAGATTTTCCGAAGACGATTTCGCAGATTCAAATAGGGAGGCGGCGCGTGGACAAGATGGGAAAAGCTGATCTCAAGGTCACGGTGGGGCTCTTAGTCCTGGGGGTGGCGATCGGCGCGGTCGTGCTCAAGATCGCGAGTCCTCCTCCGAAGCCGGCTCAGGAGATCCCGAGGGGGGAAGCCGCGCCTCGAGCCGTTGGGATGAGCCCTGCGCAACTCAGTCGGCCTGCCGCACAGAGCGAGACTGGAAGCAGCGCGGCGCAGGCAGGGCAGGCGGCGCCGATGGCCGTCCCGCCATCGACCTCGCCGGCACTCAAATCCAGCCAACCCTCTGCTGCTACTCAGCAGTTCTTCTTGCCGGACGTGATTCACACGTGGACTGGGATGATCGTCAAACGTGATGCCACATCGCTGACCATAGAACTCGTCATTCCCGAAGTCGCTGACGGCTCTCGATATCACACTGAAGAGCGGGTGGTGACCTGGTCACAGGCAACGGCCTTCTCAAGGGCCATTGCAGATTCCGCGTGGGAGGAAGCTCCGGGAGAGGCGATTCAGGCGGACGAAGTGCAGCTTGGCGATGTGGTGACCGTTACCACGAATGACAATATTCGACTGGCCACGCAGCTTATGGCGAACACCATTACTGTTGTGGCGCGTCCTCCAGCTGCGCCAGCCGACCGGCGATCACCAGGCTCCGAACCGGTCATTGGGCAACTTGCAGCCATTCAAGATAACCTCCTCACTGTGACGATTGTTGACTCGGCTTCCGTGTTCTCCAAGGTCGATACGAGGAAGGTTGGCCGACCCGTTGTGGCTCCAGGGCGCTGGTCGGTCAGGCTCTCAGGGTCGCCTCAGATCAATCGCGTGCTTGTGCCAACGCCCAAGCCCGCCCGTACTGCGTCGGATCCACCCCCCGCTCTCCCGCCGCTCAGCACGACACCGGTCACTCTGCAGGACTTGCGGGTTGGCGACCACCTGGCGATCTACTTCTCCAGCAAAGACGATGCGGGTAAAACCCTCGATGCCAAACGCGTGGATCTTGTCAAAACCCAAGAAGGAAAGGAGTGAAAGCGCCATGAGATCGCTTGCGGGGGGTTCCCGAATGGCTGTGAAACCCGCGCTGGTCCTTGGCGCAGTCTTGGCTGCGGTGTTGTCCAGTCCCCATCCAGCCAGCGCCTGGTGGTGCTCAGGGAACGATAGGTGGGAGTGTTTTCCGAGCTATCGCTGCGGGACTGATGCAACATACTGTGGCCAGAGCTGCCAGTTCTGGACGACTATCAATTGGGGGGGTGGTGATGTCCCATGTAACTACTACTATTGTAACCCGTACTACTGGTACTGTGGTTATAAGCCCCCGGGTCCGTATCCGGTGGGGAATATTCTGCCGAACTACTGCTGTGCGATCCCCAATGGGCAGAGTTGCGGCGTCATTGAATATAATTCGCCCCTATGCACCCCGCCTGCGAGCTGCGGCGTGAGCTTCAATGCGTCGAGCGTCAACGCGAACCCAAGCGGCGTGGCGACCGTCTCGGCTACCGTCTGGTCCGCCAACGCGGCCAACGGCGGAGAGTATTCCTGCAGCCCCAACGCCAGCCCCTCATCCGGAGGCCTCGGCGCGTACTTCTCGATCCCTGCTCCAGGCACGCCGATCACCTTCTCCAACATCACGTCGCAGACGACGGGCAGATGTGACGTCCGGGCCACTAACGCGGCGTGGCAGACCGCCTCCTGTTCGGCGACGGTGACCCTCCTGCCGCCGCTGCCAACCTGCACCCTCACGTTGAATGGCTCCACCGGCACCACCGTCATGGCGGACGTGAACGGCAACGCCAGCGTCCCGTTCAACCTGACGTCCAGCTACGCGACGAACGGGAACTACTCCTGCACCGGCGGGATCAGTCCCTTAAGCGGACCGCTCGGCGCGCTCTCGGGACCGGGGACCTTAAGCTTTGCCGGCGTGACGTCGCAGCAGCCGCACAGCTGCACCGTCACCTCGTTGACCGGGGCGGGGGGGACCTCGACCAACCCCTGTGCGGCGAGCGTGACCCTGGTGCCGCCGGCGAGCTGCACGATCAGCTTTAGTCCGGCGTCCGCCACCATTGCGGCCGATGGGACCGCGACGGCGACGGTGGGGTGGGGCTCCTCCGCCTCGACGGCCAGTGGGACGTATAGCTGTACGGGGACGATCGCCCCCATCAGTGGGGCGTTGGTCCCCCTGTCCTGGGGCCCAGGCCCGATGACGTTTAGCGGCGCCTCGCCTGGCTCGGCCACGTGTACGATCACGCCCAAGAACGCCCTGGACCAAGCCGGCATCCCCTGCTCGGCCTCCGTGACCCTGCTGCCCCCGGCGCCGACGGTCGTGACGCTGACGATCAGCCCGGCGACGGTCAGCCCGGGGCAGTTGGTGAGCGCGACCTGGAGCGGGAACAACTCGCCGACGTCGTACACCCTGCGTCAGACCGCGCCGCCCCCCGCGGCGACCGTGTACCAGGGCCCGGCGACCTCCCTCCAGACGGCCGCACCCGCAACCGCCGTGACTTACACCTACACGGTGCAGGCGTGCAACGCGGCGGGATGCAGTCAGGAGAGTCCGCCTGCGACGCTGACGGTGATCAACGAGCCCCCTCCCGGCACCCCGGTCTGGCGGATCAAGGACAGCCTCGGGCCGATCCTCACCATCGATAGCCTGGGGAACGCCTTCCTCGTGCCGACGAGTCAGGTGAACTTCAACACGGCCCCGCCCGCCGGCCTGACCGGGGCGTTCCTCCTCAAGCGGAACGCCGAGCGGGTCTTCGCGTTCAGCCGGAACGTGACCTACCTCAAGGGCAGCGTCCGCCCCGGGCAGACCGGCCTGACGGCCGGCTCCGGGAAGCTCGCCATCAAGAATGGCAGCGGCCAGATCGTGGCCGTCTTCGATGGAGCGAGCGGCAATCTGTACCTCCGGGGCGCCGCGGTGGGCGGCATGTGAGGCGCTCCGCAAAAAATCAGAAAAATCAGAGCGCCTGATTGACACCGGGCTGGGCAATCAGGCATACTTTTTATAGTACGGTTATTGTTAGAGCGTAAGATTTGATAATGCAAACGCACTCACGTTTGAGATCGCTGGTGCGTTTGTCGAAGGACTGGCGAAAGGGCAAATCCACCGCGAGGTGGAGACGCCCCGCATGCTGTGCTGCGCAAAGCAGAGCTTGCGGGGCCCCGCAGCATGTTTCGCGAAGCGAAACAAGCGGGGCAAAGCCACGGCCCAGCACTAATTTGCAGGGCAAATTAGTGCTGGGGGCCGGGCTGCCGAACCAGTTTTTTTGTTGGCTCGGGCTTTGTGTTTCTGTGGGATTCTGTGATTCGGTGATGTGAGGCGGATCGATGAAATTCTCACTGACAGGGACATCTGCGGGGTTGGTCATTCGTGCCAAGTCCGTGGAAGTGCTCGCCATGCAGGGCGCGCGCGTCATCTCGCGGGTGCGGGTGCCCATTGATGGCGACACGACGAGCCACCTCAGCCAGGCCATCCGCCAGGCCATCGCGATTTCCGGCCTCAGCAGACGCAAGCTCGCCGTGGCGATCCCGACGGACGACACCCTGATTCGGTTCTTCACGACGCCGATGTTGCCGAAGGCGGAATGGGGCACGGCCATCCAATTTGAAGCGCAAAAGTACACCCCCTTCAGGACGGAGACGCTGGTGTGGGCCTACCACGCCGCCGAATCGAAGACGTCGCATAAGCTCGAGATCGTCTTTGCCGCCGTGCAGCAACGTCCCTTCCAAGAGCTCCAGACGGTGCTGGCCGAGGCGGGTGTCACGCCGACGCGCATCGAGCCGAGGAGCCTGAGCCTCGCGAGGTTGACCGCGCCGACAAAGCCGAACGGCTCCGATCCGCATGAGTTTGTCTGCCTCGTGGACGTTGAGCCGGAGCAGGCGCACCTCGTGATCGCGCGGGACGGCGTTCCCTACCTCGCGCGGGATGTCAGCCTCGTCGAGGAGGCGGGGGACGCTGCGGCGCTGGCGAGCGGCGCTGATGCTGCGGACCCAAAGGCCCAACGGCTGTTGAGTGAATTGGGCGTGTCCATGAACTTCTTCACGCGGACCTACCCGGACGCCCGAATTCCCGCGGTGATCCTCGTCGGGGAGGAGGCGCTCATCGAGCCCTGGCGTCAGCAGCTTGCCGAGCACCTGCAGTGCGCGGTCGAGGTCGGCCGAGAGCTCCTCGGGCATCGCGACGCGGGGGAGCTGCCGCTCTCGTTCGCGTCAGCCGTCGGGTTGGTGCGCGGGGGATCGCAGGGGCTCGGGGTTTCCATGGATTTCCTCAAGGGAGGCCTGGCAAAATCGGCGAGCACGCCGCTCCAAGAAGTGCTGGCCCCCCTCGTCAAAGAGTTCAAGTCGGCACATGGCATGGCGATGGGAGCCGCCGCGGCGGGCTTACTCCTCCTCCTCTGGCTCTTTGGCGCCTACCAAGTGAGAAGGCACGAGGCCAGGCTC
>JACPSQ010000018.1 GCA_016193195.1 Candidatus Omnitrophota bacterium | reverse complement strand
GGCCGCGTCGTTGAAGAGGAAGGCGTCGAGCGATGCCGTCACCTTCCCAATCGTCCGTTGGAGCCGCGAGAGGATCCACCGGTCCGGCACTGTGAGTGATGAGTGATGAGTGATGAGTGATGAGTGAGTACTCGCCACTCGCCACTCGTCACTCGCCACTGTGCTGAGGACGAAGCGGGTGGCGTTCCAGAGCTTGTTGGCGAAGTTGCGGCCGGCGACAAACCGCTCCTCAGAAAGAAAAATATCCTGCCCGATCGCGGTGGCCGTCACGAGCGTGTAGCGCAAGGCGTCGGTCCCGTACTGGTCGATGACCTCCAGGGGGTCAATGATGTTCCCGAGCGACTTCGACATCTTCTTGCCGGTGATGTCGCGGACCGTGCCGTGGATGTAGACTCGCCTAAAGGGCGGTTGCTGCATGCAGAAGTAGCCGGCCATGATCATCCGGGCGACCCAGAAGAAGATGATCTCCTGCGCGGTGACCAGGGTGTCGGTCGGGTAGAAGTCGTCGAGCTCTTTCGTCTTGGCCGGCCAGCCCAGGGTGGAGAAGGGCCACAGCCAGGACGAGAACCACGTATCCAAGACATCCTCGTCTTGCCTCAGATCGGTTCCACCGCAGGCGGGACATTTCGTCGGTGCCGTCTTGGCCACGATCACGCCCCGTTTGTTCATAGTTCGTAGTTCATAGTTCGTAGGCGTCGTCTTACTCTGAACTCCGAACTCTGAACTCTGAACTCCTGCCTGTCCCGCGCAGGCTTGACAATAGTAGACAGGCAGCCGGTGGCCCCACCAGATCTGCCGGCTGATGCACCAGTCCTGGATGTTCTCCATCCAATTCAGGTACACCTTGGTCCAACGGGTTGGGGAGAACTTGATCGTCCCCTTCTTGACCGCCTTGATGGCAGGCTCAGCCAACGGCTTCATCCTGACGAACCACTGCGGGCTCAGGCGAGGCTCCACGACCGTCCGGCAGCGGTAGCAGTGGCCGACGTTGTGCAGGTGCTCGTCGATTGGGCCCAGGAAGCCCTGCTGCTCGAGATCCACGATCAGCTTGCTGCGGCAGTCGAACCGGTCCAAACCCTCATAGGGCTTTGGCACGTTGGCCATCTGCCCGTCGTCCGTCATGACGTTCAGGAACTCAAGCGCGTGCTTCTTCCCCAGTTGGAAGTCCACCGGATCATGGGCAGGGGTGACCTTCACGGCGCCGGTGCCGAACTTCGGATCCACCGCCTCATCGGCGATGATCGGCAGCTTCCGGTTGACGATTGGGAGGATCGCGCATTTGCCAATCAGATGTTTGTATCGCTTGTCCTTCGGATGGACGGCGATGGCGGTGTCGCCGAGCATGGTCTCCGGCCGCGTCGTCGCCACTTCAACGTAGTTTCGGGTTTCGGGTTTCGGGTTTCGGGTTTTTGGTGAACTCGGAACCCGGAACTCGGAACCCGGAACTTCGAGGGGATAGCGGATGTGGTACAGCTTGCCTTGGGTCTCCTCGCGAGGCGCCTCTTCGTCAGCGAGCGCGGTCTGGCAGCGGGGGCACCAGTTGATGATGTAGTTCCCCCGGTAGATGAGCCCTTTGTTGTAGAGCCGGACAAAGACTTCGGCGACCGCCGCAGAGAGGCCCTCGTCCATCGTGAAGCGGGTCCGTCGCCAGTCGCAGGAGGAGCCGAGCCGCTTGAGCTGGTAGAGGATCGTATTGCCGTACTGCTCCTTCCACTCCCACACGCGCTTGATGAATTCGTCCCTGCCGACATCTTGGCGTCGCTTCCCTTCCTTGGCGAGCGCTTTCTCTACGACGTTCTGCGTCGCAATCCCGGCGTGGTCGGTCCCTGGGACCCAGAGCGCGTTGTATCCTTGCATCCGTTTGAAGCGGATCAGGATGTCCTGGATGGTGTTGTTGAGGGCGTGGCCCATGTGGAGGATGCCGGTGACGTTCGGGGGCGGGATGACGATGGTGTACGGTTTGCGGGAGGGATCGGGCTCGGCCTGGAACAGCCCCTCGGATTCCCACCACTGGTAGCGGGCTTCCTCGACGGCCTTGGGATTGTATTGCGGGGGGAGATCAGACATGAGCAGACAGCACACAGCAGACAGCACACAGCGTGCGACTCATCGTTTTGCTGTCCTCTGTGTGCTGTGTGCTTTGTGCTGTGTGCTGCCGTGGTCTTTGAGCAGCTTGTACTCGATGGAATCGGCGAGCGCCTGCCAGCTTGCTTCGATGATGTTCTCGGAAACCCCCACGGTGCCCCAGGAATCGTGCTCATCCTGAGATTCGATGAGGACGCGGACCTTGGCGGCCGTCCCGGCCTTCTCATCAAGGACCCGGACCTTGAAATCAGTCAAGTGCATCTGCGAGATCGTCGGATAGAATCGGCGCAGCGCTTTACGGACCGCGTTATCGAGCGCGTTGACCGGGCCGTCGCCCTCAGCGGCGGTCTGCTCCGGCACCCCGTTGACGCGCACCTTGATCGTTGCCTCGGAGACGAGGCGATGGTCTCGCTTCTCCATGATGACGCGGAAGCTCTCAAGCGTAAAGAACGGCTTCACCTGTTTGAGCTCGCGCTTGAGCAAGAGTTCAAGCGAGCCCTCGGCTGCTTCGAAGTGGTAGCCCTGGTGCTCGAGCTGTTGCAAGAGCGCCAGGAGCCGCTTGGCTTGCGGCGTCTCCTTTGAAAGGTCGAGGGAGAGCCCCCTGGCCTTGAAGACCAACGATGACCGCCCCGAAAGCTCAGAGACGAGGATCTTGCGCTGATTACCCACGGTGGCCGGGTCGAGATGCTCGTAACTCCGTGGGCTCTTCATCACCGCGTTGACGTGCACCCCGCCTTTGTGGGCGAAGGCGGCCGCTCCGACGAAGGGCTGGTTCGCGTGCTGGGCCATGTTGCTGATCTCCGCCACGAAGCGCGACGTCTCCGTCAGTGTTTTCAGTTTGGCGCCAGGGAGGCAGTCGAGGCCCATCTTCAGCTTGAGGACGGCGATGACGGAAACCAGGTTCGCGTTTCCGCACCGCTCCCCGTAGCCGTTCATCGTGCCCTGGACGTGCCGGCAGCCAGCGTCCACTGCGGCGAGGGTGTTGGCGACCGCGAGGTCGCTATCGTTGTGGGCGTGGATCCCCATGGGAACGCGAAGAACCTCCTTGGAGGCGGTGATGGTCCCACTGATCTCCGTCGGCAGGCTCCCACCGTTGGTGTCGCAGAACACGATGGCGTCTGCTCCTCCGTCGAGGGCGGCCTGGATGGTCTTGAGCGCGTAGGCCGGATCGTCCTTGTAGCCATCAAAAAAATGCTCGGCGTCGTAGATGACGCGTCGGCCATGCCGTTTCAGGAAGGCAACGGACTCCTCGATCACCTTGAGATTCTCGTCGAAGCTGATCTTCAGCACATCCCGGACGTGGAGGTCCCAGCTCTTCCCGAAGATCGTCACGACCTGCGTCTCGGCCTTGAGGAGCGCCCGAAGGTTCTGATCGTTCGCGGCGCTCGATGAGTGCCTCGTGCTTCCGAACGCGGCGAGCGTCGCCGAGCGCAGGCGCAACCGCCTGGCCCGCCGGAAGAACTCCGCATCTTTCGGGTTCGAGCCTGGCCATCCCCCTTCGATGGTGTGCACGCCCAGGCCATCCAGCCTCTCGGCGATGCGAAGCTTGTCCTGGACCGAGTACGAGATCCCCTCGGTCTGCGCCCCATCACGGAGCGTCGTATCGTAGAGCTCAATGTGTCCCATGAGAAAATGTTTGGTTGATTCCGCTGATTTTGAAAAACGATTCCGCCGATTCAATTATCGCCCGGAGGTGGGGGCGCGGTTCAGCCCGAAGGCCCGATGGACCGCTCGCATCGCTCGTTCCGCGTGGGCCTTGCGGATGACACAGGAGATTTTGATCTCTGAGGTGGAAATCATCTCAATGTTGATTCGCTCACGGGCCATGGCCTCGAACATCTTCGCGGCGATCCCGGAGTGGCTGCGCATCCCGATCCCGACAATCGAGAGCTTGACGACCCCCTCATCGGTGGTCACTTCCCCCGCCCCGATGCGGTGTGAGACGCTGCGGCTGAGGCGCAGGGTCGACGGGAGATCGCTCTTGATCACCGTGAAGGAGAGGTCCGTCGAACCCTCGCGGCTCACGTTCTGGACGATCATGTCCACGTTGATGCCTTTCGCGGCGAGTTCCCGGAAAATTTCCGCCGCCATCCCCGGCCTGTCGGGGACATCGCGAATGGTCACCTTGGCCTCGTCCCGCTGCAGGGTGACCCCGCTGACCACGATGTCTTCCATCGCCTTGACCGACCGCTGGATCATCGTGCCCTCCCGAAGTGAGAAGCTGGATCGGACGTGGATGGGGATGCCGAACCGTTTCGCCACAAAGATCGATCGCGCCTGCATGACCTGCGCGCCCAGCGAGGCCATTTCGAGCATCTCGTCGTAACTGATCGTGCTGAGCTTTCTGGCCTGGGGGACGATGCGCGGATCGGCGGTGTAGACCCCTTCGACGTCCGTGAAGATCTCGCAGACAGTCGCCCGCAGGACCTTGGCTAACGCCACGGCCGTCAGGTCGGAGCCCCCGCGTCCGAGCGTCGTGATGTCCTGGCGGAGGTTGACGCCCTGGAACCCGGCGACGATCACGATGCGACCCTTCGCCAACTCCCCGACCAGGCGTTGTGCGTTGATATCGACAATCCTCGCCTTGGTGTGCGTCCCGTCCGTGAGGATGCCCACCTGCGCCCCAGTGAAGGAGACCGCGTCTTCGCCCAGCTCGTGAATCGCCATCGCGAGGAGTGCGACGGACACCTGTTCTCCCGTCGCCATCAGCATGTCCAACTCCCGCTCGGGGGGCGCTTGGGTAATCTGTGAGGCGAGATGGAGCAGCTCATCGGTGGTGTCCCCCAACGCCGAGACGACGACCACGACATCAGCACCCGCGCGTCTGGTGTCCACCACGCGCTGCGCCACCCGCTGGATCCGCTCTGGGTTGGCAACGGAGCTGCCACCGTATTTTTGAACGATCAGTTTTCTTCTCATCGTGTAAACCACGCAAAGAGCGCGGAGCCGTCTGGGAACGTGAGGGGGCTCTCCATTAGACGCTGCGCGTTGAGCGATGCGATCGGCTGTCGCGGCAGTTCAGTGCCAATACCAATGAATGGCACGGTGTCGCTCAGTCGCCGATCGTCAATTACCGCCAGGAGCCGCCACGGGCTCAGGCGGCGTGTCAGCGCCTCAGTCAGCGGTTTCAGCAGGAGCTGATCAATGCGCTCCATCGCGCAGAGCCGTTCGACCGGATCCGGGGTGTCGATCACCAGATGGACATCCACGAGATCATGCCGATCGATCAGCCCTTCCAACTTCTCCATCAGACGTCGGAGCTGACCCTCTTCGAGTGATGTTGGCCCATTGCTCCAATCCAGGCCCTGGGACTGCGCAAACCCACGCATGAAGAAACTGTTGGAGATCGCCGCACCCGAGAGGCCGGTCCGATCACGAAACGTCCGCGGGGGGGTCTCAGGCCGCGCGGCGCCCCAGAGCCAGAGCATGTTGGCCGGGTTTTCACCCAGGTCGACCCGGACGCGATTGACCGCATGGCCTTCGAGGACCCTCGAAGCCTCCTCAAGGAGCCGTTGCAACGCCTGGCCGGTGCTCCCCTTGGGGAGTCTCCGCCTCCACGGCTGACCCATCAAGAGCTCAGGCGAGCAGATCGTCATGGAGCCGTCCGCTCCAGGCGCAAGCGCCGGATCGTTGGTGACGAAGATATGCTGGGAGCCCTGCCCGACCTCCCACCGGCGACTCTCCGATCCGAGCTGATCGTCCAGGGCCTGGATGAGGATCTCGCTCTCCTTCGTCGTAATGCGCCCGGCGAGCGGGTCCACGATCGCCCCATCCTGGCGTGTGACGAGGTCGCAGCACCACACCGACTCTTCAGGAGTGATTTGGAGATTCACGCTGGCCGCATAACAGAGTCCTGGCGCCGCTTCAGGGTCGTGATGGTCCAAGCCGAAGAGGGAGCGGTGCAGATGCAATCGATCGATGGCCGGAACACCCCGGCGGCTTCTCCCTCGCGAGACCGTGGGGCGGATCAAGCCAGCAGCGCCCGCTTGTGCCAGGTGCTGTAGGTACGAGAGTCTTGCTCCTTCCAGGAGCGTTGCGGTCCGCCCATTCCCTCGCGCTTCGTCTTCACACCTGAGGATGACGTATTTCATCTGTTAAGGCCAACCGCCTTGCTGATGGCGGAGAGCGAGGGGGGGAGGGGCTTAGGGATGCGGATACTCTTGATGGCGCGTTCAGGGTCCTTCAACCCGTGCCCGGTGAGGATGCAGACGACGCTGAGCGTCCGTTTGGCCCGGATGCGCTTGGAGTGAAAATAGCCGCTGCGGGCCAGCTTCAACAGACCGGCCACAGAAGCGGCCGACGCCGGTTCGACAAACACGCCGTCTTCCATCGCCAGGAGGCGATAGGCCTCGAGGATCTCCCTGTCCCTCACGGTCTGGATGAGCCCGTGGGATTCCTCGCACGCCGCGATGGCCCCTTGCCAACTCGCGGGGTTCCCGATGCGGATGGCGGTGGCGATCGTTCTCGGGTGTTTGATGATTTTGCCCTTGACGAGCGGCGCCGCCCCCTCGGCCTGAAAACCCAACATCACCGGCAGGCGCCGGATGTGCCCTCGCCGGTAGTACTCCCGGTAGCCCTTCCACTGCGCGGTAATGTTCCCAGCGTTGCCCACCGGCGTGACGTGAACGTCCGGCGAGCGCCCCAGCGCGTCGCAGATCTCGAACGCGCAGGTCTTCTGGCCTTCGATGCGGTGGGGGTTGATCGAGTTGACGAGGGTGACCGGGTGCATCTGTGCCAGCGATTTGACGAGCGCGAGACACGCGTCGAAGTTCGCCTCAACAGAGGCGAGCCGGGCGCCATGGATCAGGGCCTGTGAGAGCTTCCCCAACGCAATGGCCCCGCTCGGGATCAGGACGATAGAGCGAAGACCCGCCCGCGCCGCGTACGCGCTCGCTGAGGCCGAGGTGTTCCCGGTGGACGCGCACAGGACGGCGGCCGATTTCGACTCGAGCGCCTTCGAGATCGCGAGGGTCATCCCACGGTCCTTGAAGGAGCCGGTTGGGTTCATGCCCTCGTACTTCAGATAGACGTCAACGTGCCTCCCGACCCGCTTGCTGAGGGCCCGGCTGTGGATGAGCGGGGTGTTGCCTTCCAGCAGTGTTACGATGGGGGTCTTCGTGGAGACCGGCAGGTAGGTCCGGTAGGCCTCGATGACGCCACGCCATGGCTTGTTGTCGGCAGAACGCGCAGGAGGGCTCATGGCGCGGCCCGTTTCGGGTTTCGGGTTTCGGGTTTCGGGTTCCAACTCGAAACACGGGACTTGAAACTCGAAACGGTCATTTCGCGCGGGGGGCTTCGGTGCGGATGGCCACGGTGGGCTGTCTCACGAACCCCAGGCGATCAATGACCTGAAGGGCGCACCGCACATCGGCCTCTTTCGCCTCATGCGTCATCATCACCACCGGAACGATCCTGGCAGCCCGCCGCTCTTTTTGGTGAACGCTTGCAATCGAGATGTGGTGGCGGCCCAGGACTCCGGCGATGCGCGCAAGGACGCCAGGCTTGTCGGTCACCATAAACCGCATGTAGTAGCGCGTCTCAACGTTACCTATCCGGCGCAGTCGCTGAATGCCGGGAGCGGGATGCCGGTTCAGCGGGACCCGCCGGTTCACACCCCCCGCGATGTCCCGCGCCACATCGGCGATATCCGCGACGACCGAACTGGCGGCCGGATTCTGCCCGGCCCCACGGCCGTAGAAGAGCTGCGCCCCCACCATATCCCCATGGATATAGATGGCGTTGTACACGCCGTTCACATTCGCCAAGAGATGCGTCTTGGCCAAGAGGGTTGGGTGGACGCGAACTTCCAGCTCGTGGTCTTCTCGCTTGGCGATGGCGAGCGGCTTGATGCAGTAGCCCAATTCATCCGCATACTGGATATCCGCCTGAGAAATCTTGCTGATGCCTTCTGCGTGGATGTCCGGCTGGCGCACCGGGATCCCGAATCCCAGGAGCGTCAAGATCGCAAGCTTATGAGAGGCATCGTTCCCCTCGATGTCCAGGGAGGGGTTCCGCTCCGCGTACCCGTGGTGCTTTGCTTCGAGGAGCGCTTCATGAAAGCTGAGCCGCTTCTCTTTCATCTGGGTCAGGATGTAGTTGGAGGTTCCATTGACGATGCCCAGGATGGTGTCAAGCTCGTTGGCGATGAGGCCTTCCCGCAGCGCCTTGATGATGGGGATCCCGCCCCCGACAGAGGCTTCGAAGGACAGGTTGGCGTTGGCCCGCGCGGCGGCGGCGAAGAGCGCTTGACCCTCATGAGCGAGGAGGGCCTTGTTGGCCGTCACGACGTGCTTGCCGCGTCGCAGCGCCTCCAGGATGAACGTCTTGGCCGGCTGGAGCCCCCCGATCAGCTCGACCACGATTTGGATCTCTGGATCGCGGAGAACCTTGAACGGATCTGAGGTGGTGAGCCTGGGGGCGAGGCGGAGGCCACGCCGGCGGCGGAAGTCCTTGTCGCAGACGCGGCGGAGGACCAGGCGGGCGCCGACGCGCTCTTCGAGCAGACGCCCTTTCTCGAGGAGGGCCCGCGCGACACCCGCGCCCACCGTCCCAAAGCCGATTAACCCGATGTTGATCTTCTGATTCATTGCCTCACCTGGATATCATTTTTTCCAGAATGGCAACAAGCGGAGGGAGATCTTCTTTGACCGTGTCCCACACCCGGTCCAGATCGATATCGAAGTAGGCGTGAATCAGCCGGTTTCGCATCCCGACGATGGCCGGCCACGGAATCTCAGGATGGGCCGTCTGAAACTCTTTGGTGACCTGTCCGGCAGCCTCACCGATGACTTCGACCAACCGGACCAGCGAAAGCACCAGCTTCCGATCCTTGTCCAAGTCGCCGCGCTCCTTCCCCTGAACAAAGGAAAACGCCTCTTTTGCCGCATCAAGCATATGGTGCAAGCGGACAGTATCCTCACGCAGCGGCATACTGAACCTCGGCGGTTCTGACCACTTCGTCTCGAAAATATCGGCTCAGCTCAAGCGGGGTTCTCAGGTCCACATGCCGCCCCATGATCTGAGACAGCTCCAACTCCATCGCGGCCAGACGCAAGAATCCGGCGGTGGCCCCTGGGTCGAACTCTACCAACACATCTACGTCGCTCTCAGGCCGGAAGTCGTCGCGTAGGACAGAGCCAAACAGAGCCAACTTTCTGATGCGGTGCCGCCGACAGAACTCGGCAATCTTTTGTCTATCGACTGGAATCTTCGCGCTCATTTGTGCTCAACGCTGTGGAAAGAGAAATCGGGGCGCTGGGATTTGAACCCAGGATCTCGTGAACCCCATTCACGCGCGATACCAAGCTTCGCTACGCCCCGAATCAATGAACTATCCGCTCCACCGTTAGCAAGGATCAGTCTGAAGTATCCTGTCGCCGGAATTCCCCTACATAAATTTCCTTCTTCTAAATGCCGACACGTCCTGAGGTGTCAACGCGAACCACTCGCCCTGTTTCCGTCGATCCTGGAACCGCCGATGCCAGTACGCTTCAATGCCTGCGGGATCATCTGTCTTGATCTCATGGATGAGCGTCGCCTTCTCTGGCAGCTGAATCGACAGCTCGTATTCTCTCCTGCCCACTGCGTTTGTACGCCCGACCTTGTAGTATCGACCGGACTTCAACAGATACACGGACCCCACCTGTTCAAAGCTATACCCACGTGTAGGCCCGGATGCTTTTGTCGACTGTAGCGCGAGAGGCTGACAAATGGCCAATACGTCTTCGTAACCGCTGGCTGCGAGACAATGTTTAACCAGCTTCTTCACTAATGCACCACGCCAAGCCCCAAATCTCTGAAAGAAGACGTCATCCACTGGAAAAGATGGATCATGTTTCTTCTTGATGCCAACTTCGCCTCTGGTTGGGTAGTGGCCAAGTTCTCGAATAAGGGCAATCAACTTTTCGAGGAGCTGCTCATCAGACAGGACCTTTGATTGAAAGGCATTGGGCGAGAAACCAGCTTCACGAAGGGCATCTCCTCATCGAGCCCAGTACTTCCCGTACCAATCCGACTCTCTAATGCCGGTTTCAGAGCGGAAACGAGCTCTGCCCAGAGGGATGCCGTCGTTTTCCTCGGCCGTCCGTCTGATTTCATCGAGAATGTGGCTTCTGCTCATTACTCCACCGGTCGCCTTCATCTTTATGCTGCCCGTGTCAATACAATGGGTAGCGCCGTTTTTGTTAGCAGGGCGTTAGCAGGAACACGCGCTTTCAGACCACGTCGTTTCCAGAACAGGCGCTATCTCATGCAGTTGTGAAAAATGCGGATGTCATCGACCGTCTTGACCCCATTCAGGCGCGCTACTCCCTCGCTTCGTCGTGTCGTCCCTCGCTGTCGCTCGGGATCAATTCTGCGAAACAGAATTGTCAAACTACGCCACGCCCCGGTGGGGGGCTCGGCGACGATGATTACCTCAGCGGATGCGCTATGCTGTGTGGCGCAAAGCTGAGCCACGCCCCGGAACGTCTTGATCGACTTGAAATTACAGCGTAGCAGGCTCGGCGGGGACTGTCAACTTTCGACCGCGTAGGTGCTGTCTGAATTTGAAGCGTAACGGCACACCACAGAACCACAGTCCGCCAAGAAGATTGGCGGATCCGCCATGCGGTGTGGCGGACATGCCACAGAACAGACCGACGCAAGACGCTTCTGTGCTTCCCCGGCCCGCTCCGGCGTGCCGGGGCGGGCTGTGGAACTTCTGTGGCCTCTGTGGTGTGAACCTGGAAATGAGGACACGACCAAGTAAAAGGATCGCAGCGGAGACTTACGGCGCGAAGAAGGCGAGGGAGCGGGTAACGCCCTGACGCTTGGCCTGACGGACCGCCTCATAGCCGAGCGCAACGTCATGAATCGCAAGGCCGGTCGAGTCAAACACGGTGAGCTCGTCTGGGGACCGACGTCCGGGCTTGCGGCCGATGAGCACCTCCCCGAGCGTGGCGTGGATGTGACGGGGAGAAAGCTGATGCCGGGCGATGGGGACATTGAGCTCGCCGGCGTGGATTGCCTGCTTCCGATCATCGACCACGATCGTCGCTGCTTGGATGATGCGCGGGTCCAGTTCCTGCTTCCCTGGGGCATCCGCCCCGACCGCGCTGATGTGCGTTCCGGGAGCCAGCCAGGCCCGCTTGACCAGCGGCCGACGAGAAGGCGTCACGGTGACCAGGATATCGACGTCGCGCACGCTGCGCTCGATCGTGGCACACGGCTCGAAGGCCACCCGAGGGAGCAGCCGCCGCATCCGACGGCAGAACCGCTGCGCCTCATGCGGGAAGTAGCCCCAGACCTTCACCTGGATCAGCCTGAAGATCTCCGCGTGAGCCAGGACGAGCGTATCAGCCTGCGCCCCGCAGCCGACCAGCCCAAGGATCCGGCTCGTGCGCTTTGCGAGGGCGCGGGCCGCAACGGCCGCCGCGGCCGCCGTGCGCAGCTTCGTGATGAAGATCCCGTCCATGACGGCCAGCGGAAACCCTGTGGAGGGGTCGTTGATGACGATCACGGCCATGACGGTTGGGAGGCCGCGCGCGCGGTTCTGCGGGTGGACGTTGACCCACTTCACCCCGCACGCGGCAGGCCGTTGGAGGAACGCGGGCATGGCCCGGAAGTCGCTGCGGTGAGGCAGCGGAAGGTAGAGCTTTGGCGGCATGACCGCCTCGCCGCGCGCCATCGCCTGGGACGATTCGCGAACCACATGGATCGCCCTCCGGAAACCGATCAGGCGGGCGATCTCCCGTTGGGTGAGGAGCAGCGTCGCGCGTCTCATCCCCCCACCTGTCCTCGGCTCCGCCGCCGGCGGAGCCGTAACCTGTCGGACGCCTCTTGGGCCCCGCCGCTGGCGGGGCAGACAGGTGGGGGGATCATGGCCCAACTCGAAAGTGGATCACGTCGCCGTCCTGCACGACGTACTCTTTGCCTTCCAGGCGCAGGAGCCCCTGCGCCCTCGCGTTCGCCTCGCTGCCGCAGCGCAGCAGCGCCTCCACAGGGATCACCTCAGCGCGAATGAAGTTCCGCTCGAAGTCGGTATGAACGGCCCCCGCGGCCCGCGGCGCTTTGGTCCCCTGGCGCACCGTCCATGCCTGCAGGATCTTCGACGCGGTCGTAAAGAACGTCACAAGGCGCAGCAGCGCGTAGCCACGGCGGATCACCTGCGGCAGCGCTGATTCAGCCACCCCGAGCTCCCGCATCATCGCCGCCCGGTCCTCCGGATCAAGCTCGACCAGCTCCGCTTCCAGCTTCGCGCAACAGACGATCAGCTCCGCTCCTTCGCGAGCAGCCAAGGCGCGCAACGGCTCAATCCGCACCGCCTGCGACTCGGACGGGCCCTCCCCGACGTTCGCCGCATACAAGACAGGCTTGCCGCTTAAGAGCTCCACCCCATGCGCGCGCGGATGGACCTCGGGGTCAAGCTGCAGGTTGCGGATCGGCGTCCCGGACGACAAGGCCGCGCGCCAGCGCTCCAGATGCTCCAGAAACTGGATGGCCTGCTTGTCTTGACCCTTCGCCGACTTCTGCTCTTTTTCCTTCCGCCGTCCCACCACCTCAAGGTCCTTGAGCATCAATTCGGTGTTGACGACCTCGACGTCACGGACGGGATCCACGTCGCCCATCGGATGGGAGATCTTCGCGTCCTCGAAACAGCGGACCACGTGCAACAGCGCATCAACCCCCAGGATGTGGCTCAGGAACTGGTTCCCCAACCCCTCACCCTCATGCGCGCCCTTGACCAGGCCCGCGATATCCACACACTCCAGCGTCGTGGGGATGACCCGTTGCGGGGACAGGCACGACGCCAAGGCAGAGAGCCGCGGGTCCTCCACTTCCGCCACGCCCACATTCTGGTCGGTCGTGGTGAACGGGTAGGGGGCGACGGCCGCGTGAGCCGCCGTCAGCGCATTGAACAGGGTGGACTTCCCTGCGTTCGGCAATCCGACGATGCCAAGCCTTGTGCTCATTTACGGAGGAGGAACATGCCGGTCACGATGAACACGACGCCAAGGAGGCGCGACATCGTCAGCGGCTCTC
>JACPSQ010000043.1 GCA_016193195.1 Candidatus Omnitrophota bacterium | reverse complement strand
GACCCCCCTCGAATCCCGGCCGTTTCCCTGAGCCGGTCCTCGCACGCTGCCCTTTCTGCCCCCGCGTCGACGTCTTGCCGTGCCCAGAGCCGATGCCTCGGCCCACACGTTTCCTGCGATGCCTCGCACCCGGAACCGCTGGGATCGTTGCGACATTCATTGCGATTCGACGTTCCTGCGTATCTGAGTATCTGCGTCTCTGCGTGACTGCGTCCTACGCACGACGCACCACGCAGAAACGCAGAAACGTCACTGAGTGTCTGTCAGATCAAGGACCAGCTTGCGCCGCGCCTGGATCGCCTCGGCGCTCTCCAGCGAGCACAGGCCTACCAAGGTCGCCTTGATCAGATTGACGGCGTTGTTCGCGCCGAGGCTCTTTGTCAGGATGTCGCGGATGCCGCACGCCTCGCAGACCGCCCGGACAGGCCCTCCGGCAATGATGCCGGTGCCGGGGCTTGCGGGTTTGAGCAGGACGCGCGACGCATCGGAGCGACCGATGACCTCATGGGGGATCGTGCTGCCCTTGAGGGCAATCGTCACCATGTTCCGCTGAGCCTGGTGGAATCCCTTCCGAATGGCATCGGCGGCTTCGTTTGATTTTCCAAGCGCCATCCCGACGCGTCCCTTCCCATCCCCGACCACGGCGACGGCATTAAAGGCCAACCGCTTTCCCCCCTTGTGGACCTTCGCCACGCGGTTGACACTGATCAACTTCTCGATCAACTGCGATCCGTCCCTCTGCTGGGACTGATCTCGGGCCCCTGGCCGCTGCTGGGCCTGCATTCTCCGTGCCATTTAGACCTGAACGCCTCCTGCGCGGACCGCTTCGGCAAGCGCTTTCACCCGTCCGTGATAGAGGTACCCGCCGCGGTCGAAGACCGCCCGGGTAATCCCCCGCTCAGCGCACGCCTGGGCAACCAGCGTCCCGAGCGCTTTGGCCGCCTCCACGTTGCCAGTCCGGGCAACCCGTTTCAACCGCTCATGTTTCGTCGACCACCCATGAAGCGTCTTTCCCGACACGTCATCGACGAGCTGGACGTAGAGGTGCTGATGGCTTCGGAAGACGCACAGCCGCGGTCGGTTCGGCATGCCGATCACCTTTTTTCGCAGGCGGCGGTGCCGGATGTGCCGCCCAACTTCTCGATCGACTGCGAGGCTCATCCCCCCACCTGTCTGTCCCGCCTACGGCGGGACCCAAGCGGCGTATGACAGTTTACGGCTCCGCCAATGGCGGAGCCGAGGACAGGTGGGGGGATCATCCCGCCGCCTTCGCTCCGGCGCCGGTCGCCGCCTTCCCCGCCTTGCGCCTCACGACTTCGCCGACGTACTTGATCCCCTTGCCTTTATAGGGTTCTGGAGGAGCGACCCGCCTCAGGTTCGCCGCAAACTGGCCGACGAGTTGCTTGTCCATTCCCTTGACAATGACTGACGTCGGCTTGGGCACTTCAACGGCGATTCCCTCCGGGATGGGAACCAGCACCGGATGCGAGAACCCGACATGGAGCGACAACTGCTTCCCCTGAAGTTGAGCCCGATAGCCGATCCCGACGATCTCCAGCTCTTTGGTAAAGGCGCTGACTACCCCCTGCACCATGTTCGCAATCAGCGCACGATAGAGCCCGTGCAGCATCTTGCTGGATGTGTCCTGGCCCGAAGCGGCCACGATCAGCTGCTGCTCTTCCTGACGAACCGAGATGTTGGCGGGCAAGGTCGCGGAGAGCCTCCCCATCGGCCCCTCAACCTGGAGGTGCTGTCCCTCTGGTTTTACCTTGACCCCTGACGGGAGTGTGATGGGCGCGCGTCCGATCCGTGACATCACACCAGTGACCAGTGACGAGTGACGAGTGACCAGTCAGTGAACTCACCACTCACCACTCGCCACTCATCACTCACCACTCGCCACTCGCCACTCAGATTACCACACATAACAGATGACCTCGCCGCCGATGCGTTGGCGGTACGCATCCCGTTCCGTCATGAGCCCTTTCGATGTGGAGACGATCGCAACACCCAGCCCTCCGAGGACGCGCGGAAGCTCACGCGCCTTTCGATATCGGCGAGCCCCTGGTGTTGAAACGCGCTTGAGCTGCGTGATCGCCGGCGTCTTCTTTGCGTATTTCAAGTAGACGCGGAGCATCCGCCGAGCCGGGGTCTCCCCCATCGGCTTGTAGCTCCGGACGAATCCCTCTTGCTTGAGCACCTCCAGGATCTGTCCCATGAAGCGCGAGGCCCTGACCTCGACGGTCGGATGCTGGGCCTGGGAGGCGTTGTAGATTTTCGTTAGCCCATCCGCAATAGGATCCGACGCCATCGCCTCAGGTCTCACCAACTGGCCTTGACGAGGCCGGGGATCTCCCCGCGCCAGGCCATCTCACGGAAGCACATCCGGCAGAGCCCAAAGCGCCGATAGAACCCCCGGCGCCGACCGCACCGTTGGCAGCGGTTGACCGCTCGCACCTTGAATTTCGGCGTCCGTTTCACCCGCTCGATCCACGACTTCCTCGCCATTCACGAAATGATTTCAGTGATTTCAACTGATGATTTCGGTGATGGGCTTGCCGACTCATCACCAGCAGCTCATCATCCCTGTTCAATCACTGACATCTCTCCTCGTTGAATCCGACATCCCATCGCAGTTGGTTCCCATCATCACTGAAATCACTTTCCTGAATCACTGTAATCACGATTTATTGTCGGCAAAGGGAAACCCAAAAGCCTTGAGCAGGGCATGCGCTTCTTCGCGTGTACGGGCGCTGGTCACCACCACGATGTCCATCCCCAAGGGGTATTGCACCTTGTCGATCTGGATTTCAGGAAACATCGTGTGCTCCGAAATCCCAAAGGCGAAGTTGCCGCCTTGGTCGAACCCGCGCGGGTTCAGCCCTCTGAAGTCCCGGATCCTCGGCAGCGCAACGCTCACGAGACGATCGAGAAACTCGTACATCCTGGCGCGGCGCAGCGTCACCTTGCAACCCACCGGATCACCCTCACGGATCTTAAAGTTGGAGATGGCTTGTTTCGCGCGGGTGACGACCGGGCGCTGCCCGGCGATGAGCGCAAGATCCCTCTGGGCGGCTTCAAGGACCTTCGCATCATGCGCGGCGTCCCCGCAGCCGATGTTCAACACAATTTTCTCAAGATGAGCCGCGGCCATGAGGTTCTTATGCTTGAACTGCTTCGCCAGCTCACGGGCGATCTCCTTCCGGTAGCGCTCGAGCATCCGCGGGACCCGGCGCTGGCGTGTTGCGGTCGCTCCTGTCTGGCTCATCCCAGGATCCCTTTGCACCGACGGCAGATGCGCTGCTTGCCGCCGTCGGGCGACACCAACCAACCGGCACGGGAAGGTCCGCGACACGTCGGACAGATCGGCGCCAGCTTCGAGATCGCCAGTGCCCCCTCTCGCTCAACGATGCCCCCCGAGGGGTGCTGCTGGCTCCGCCGTTCAAAGTGTCGTACGAGGTTGATGCGTTCGACCAGCGCGCGGCCCTCCTCTGGCCAGACGCGCAACACCTTGCCGGCCTTGCCTCTGTCCTTGCCGCTCAGCACCGTGACGGTGTCACCTTTCCTAATCCTCGCCATATTAACTATGATTACAGTGATTTATGAAAGCCTGATTACAGTGATCGCGGGTTGACGATTTAATCACCGGAATCAGCTTTAGTCATCACTGTAATCATCCTTTTAGACGACTTCGGGGGCGAGCGAGATGATCTTCATAAACCGTTTCTCACGCAGCTCCCTGGCGATGGGGCCAAAGACGCGCGTGCCTCTCGGGTTATTCTGCGGGTCGATGAGCACGACGGCGTTTGAGTCAAACTTCAGTGTGGTCCCATCGGGCCGACGAATCGGGGCCTTCGTACGCACCACCACGCAGCGGACGACCTCTCCCTTCTTCGCCAAGGCATCAGGGTCCGCTTCGCGGACGTGAACGGTGATGATGTCGCCGATATCAGCCGCCCTCTTGTTGGCGCGGCCGATCACGCCAATGGCCCAGACTTTTTTCACACCGGTGTTGTCGGCCACACCCAACTGGGAGCGCACGATAATCATGCTTCGGTCTCCTGGCGGACCGGTTCAGATTCCTCGCCAGGAACCGGGGGCGCGGTCGAGGCGCGCTTGAGGATCTCCACCAAGCGCCACCGTTTCTCCCTGGAGACGGGGCGGGTCTCCATAATTTTCACCACATCGCCAATCGCCGCGCTGCCGGCTTCGTCGTGCACCTTGAAGGTACTGGCTCGCTTGATCACCCTGCCGTACTTCGGGTGTTGGACGAATCGGCCGATGCGGACGACGATGGTCTTCGCCATCTTGTTGCTGACGACCACCCCGATCTTAACCTTTCGGTGCCCACGGACTCCGTGTCGTGGCACACGTTCGGTGTCCTGTAAGGAGCTGGGTTCTCGCATGGGGATCGTCATCGTTCCCTCATCACGGTTTCACAGCGAGCAATTTGTCGTCTGACCGCCGGGAGGAGGTGCGTTTGTTGCATGGATCCTTCCTTCGCTTTCACGCGATGGTGCCAGAGCTCCCGACGGAGCTTCGCGAGTTGCTCCTTGAGGTCAGCCTCGCTTAACGCGCGAAGATCCTTTGCCCTCGGTGGTTTCTCGGCCATCCCTCATGCCCCTGTTCGGCTCACGAAGCCGGTTCGGAGCGGAAGCTTGCAGGCCGCCAAACGAAAGGTGTCTTTTGCCAGCGGCTCGGGGATGCCATCGACCTCAAACAACACACGACCCCGCTTCACGACCGCAACCCAGTGGTCGACGAGTCCCTTTCCAGCCCCCATGGGCTTCTCCTGGCCATGGGTCGTCACCGGTTTGTCCGGGAAGATTCTCACCCAGGCCTTGCCGCCCCGACTGAGGGAACGGCTGATCGCCACCCGGCATGACTCGATCTGGGCCGCAGTCACCCAGCCATTCTCCTGCGCCTTCAGGCCGAATGCGCCAAACGCCAACGTCGTCCCGCCTTTCGCGACGCCCCGCCGCTTGCCCCGGAAGGCTTTTCGATACTTGACGCGTTTTGGCAGCAGCATCGCCATGGGAAGACCTCAGCCGGTTCTTCAACCCGCCGGTGGTTGGGGAGCGGCTGCGGTTTCGCTCACGACTCGCGCGCGCGGCTTTGCCTTCTCCCGCTCCAAAGGCACCAGGTCCCCCCGACACACCCAGACCTTGGTTCCGATGCATCCGGCGGTCGTGTGGGCCGTCGAGACACCGAACTCGATGTTGGAGCGTAAGGTCCCGAGAGGGACCGTCCCGGCTCGGTAGGCTTCACGCCGGGTCATTTCCGCTCCCGCCAGCCGGCCATCGCAGACGACCTTGATTCCCTTGCACTCCTTCGAGTCCATCGCCTGCTGGATCGCCCGTTTCATGGCCCGTCGAAACGCAATGCGCTTCTCAAGCTGAAACGCCAGGGAGTCGGCGATGAGCTGCGCCTCGACGGCCGGATTCGTGATCTCCACCGGGTCGATCTTGAGCTGCTGCCCAGTCCCGGTGATCTGCTCGATCGCCTTCTCGAGCCGTTGGATGCTCTCTCCCCTTCGACCGATGAGAATGCCGGGGCGCGCCGTGTGGATCGCGATGCGGAGCTTCTCCGCGGATCGCTCAATCACCACGCGCGACACCGCAGCCGAGCTCAGCTCTTTCTGAAGCAGCTCACGGATCTTGCGATCCTCTTGCAGTTGTTGCAGAAAGAGTTTTTTGCTCGGGGCGAACCAGCGCGACCGCCAGGCGCGGGAGATCTGGAGCCGCAGGCACTGCGGGTTGACCTTATGACCCATCGTAACCCCGTGTGGAATTCGGAGTACGGGGTGCGGGGTGTAGGGCAAGAACATTCCGCATTCCGCATTCCGCATTCCGCATTCTGTCTGTCATGCTTTCTTCTCCAGTTCGACGGTGATGTGGGTGGTTCGCTTCAAGACGCGTGCCGCGCGCCCGAAGGCGGCTGCGCGAAAGCGCTTCCACCTCGGGCCCTCGTTCGCAATCGCCTTGCTGATGATCACCTCGTCCTCGCGCAGCTCAGGGTAGCGCTGCCGGGCATTGGCAAATGCCGAGGCGACGAGTTTCGCGACTGGTTTCGCCGCCCGCCGGTTCGTCGTCGAGAGCAAGGCGAGCGCCTCCGCGACGCTTCGCTTGCGCAGCGGGCCCACGAGATACCCCACCTTGCGGGGGGTTATCCGAACATAACGGGCGATGGCTTTGGCGATCATCCCCCCACCTTCCTGGGTCCCGCCAACCGGCGGGACCCCAGAGTCCCTACAGAGAGAAAGATCTCGTGCATGACGCGTTGATCAAGGCGGCGTTCCATAGGTTTCCTCACCGACGCCGCCTTGATAGGAAGGTGGGGGGATCATTTCGCTTTCTCCGCTGCCGCGGGTGCCGCCGGAGCCGGACTCGACACGGTCCCGGTTGGGCCTGTCACGGCCTTCTTCACCCCGCCGTGCTTCCGAAACGTCCGTGTCGGCGAGAACTCGCCCAGCTTATGCCCCACCATGTTCTCTGTGACGTAGATGGGACTAAACGCCTTCCCGTTGTGCACCGAAAAGTTGAGCCCAATGAAGTCTGGCGTAATGGTGGAGCGACGGGACCACGTCTTGATTGGTCGACGGTCTCTCGTCTGCTGCGCGATCTGGACCTTTCGCAGCAGCGGTTCATCCACGAACGCGCCCTTCTTGGTCGAGCGTCCCATGCGCTACTCCCGGAAGATTCTGAGCTGAGTCCGTCGTCCGTAGTCCGTAGTCCGTAGCAAAACACCGGACAGACTTCGGACTTCGGACTTCGGACTTCGGACTGGAAGCTGTGAGCGGCCCATCATCTCCTGCGGCTGACAATGACGCGCCGTGAATACTTGTTGCGATTGCGGGTCTTGCGGCCCTTGGTATGCCAGCCCCACGGGGAGACGGGGTGAGGGTTCCCCTGCCCGGACTTCCCCTCGCCTCCCCCATGAGGGTGATCGACCGGGTTCATGGCAACCCCGCGCACATGGGGTTTGCGCCCCAGCCAACGGGAACGCCCGGCCTTTCCGATCACGAGCATCTTATGCTCCGCGTGACCCACCTGGCCGACCGTCGCCCAGCAATCAAGACTCACAAGACGCACTTCGCCGGACGGCAACTTCACGTGAGCCACGTCTCCCTCCTTGGCCTGAATCATGGCCCATGAGCCGGCGGAACGAACGATCTGCGCGCCGCGATGTTGCTGAAGCTCGATATTGTGAATCATCTGCCCGGGCGGGATGCGACGCAACGGAACCGCGTTCCCGACTTTGACCTCCGCCTCCTCGCCGGCGCACACGGTCGCCCCGACCGCGAGTCCCTCCGGCCAGAGGATGTACCGCTTCTCCCCGTCTGGGTACTGGAGCAGCGAGATCCGCGAGCTCCGATTCGGATCGTACTCGATCGAGAGCACCTTCGCCTCGACGCCCGCCTTATCCCGCCGATAGAAATCGATCCGCCGGTACATCTGCTTGTGCCCGCCCCCCATGAACCGGCTGGTGATGTGGCCATGGTGATTGCGGCCTCCGGTTTTCCTCATGGGCTCCAGGAGCCGCTTTTCGGGTTCGGAGGTGGTGATCTCCGAGAAGTCAGCGGTGATCTGGTACCGCATCGTCGGGGTGGTCGGCTTATGTGTCTTGATTCCCATCTGGCGTTACGTTTCTGCGTGCTGCGTAGTGCGTGGTGCGTGACTGCGTGGCCACGCAAGACGCAGATACGCAGATACGCAGATACGGTTAGGTTTTGACTTCGATCTTCTGCCCAGTGGCGAGTGTCACGAATGCCCGCTTCCAGTCAGGCCGGCGACCCCTCCGATTGGACAGCCGCCGCCATTTGCCGTGGTGGATCTGCGTATTGACCTGGAGCACATCGACGCTGAACAGCTCCTCCACGGCCCGTCTAATGTCCACCTTGTTGGCGTCAAGGGCCACCCCCACCACATATTGGTTGTGTGACGCCAGACGTGTTCCCTTCTCGGTCTGGAGGACTCGCTTGACGATCTCAGTTGCCGGCCTCATGACAAGATCCCCGCCCCTTTCATTCTTCGTTCGAGTTGCTCAAACGCCGGTTTGGTCATGAGAACCTTATTGGCATTGAGGACATCGTGCGCGTTCAGGTTGGCGGCGCTGCACAGCTCAAACCCATCGAGATTCCGCAGCGATTGCACGAGCGCTCCGGAGGGTTGGTCTAAGACGATGACCGACTTCCCCCGCGCTTGGAACGTCTTCCTCAGCCCCGCGAAGGGCTTTGTCTTCGGCGCATCCGCCGCCAACTGGTCGATCACGACCAGCTCCTGATCCTGGAGTTTTCCTTTGAGGCTTTCCAGGAGCGCCTTCTGACGAATCGCCTGAGGCAGCCGATAGGAGAAATCGCGCGGACGCGGACCGAAGACCGAGCCCCCATGGCGCCACAACGGAGAACGGATCGAGCCCGCCCGCGCTCGCCCGGTGTGCTTTTGCTTCCAGGGTTTCTTCCCGCCGCCGGAGACATCCCCGCGCGTCTTGGTGGAAGCGGTCCCGGCGCGCAGGTTGGCCCGATACATCGCGACCGCCTGCGACAGCACCCCAAGGTTCACCCGCCCGCCCCACACCGTCTCGTCCAGCGTCAGTTGCCCCACCTCAGTCCTGTTCAGGTCGAATACCTTCAGCGTGAGCATAGGTTCGTTTCTGCGTATCTGCGTATCTGCGTTCACGCACGACGCACCACGCAGAGACGCAGAACGGGGGTTATTTCTTCGTGGCTTTGATCGCCTTTGCGGTCTTGCTCAGCTCTTCTTCTTCCACGATGGTCTGGAAGGCCTGCGGCTTCTTGATGACGCCGGGCCGCTTGATCGATTTCGTAACCATGACCAGCTCGCGCCGAGCCCCAGGAATCGCCCCCTCGATGAGGAGGAGATGGTGCAATGGATCAAGACCCACGATCCGGACGTTCTGAACCGTGACGCGATCTTGCCCCATGTGGCCGGGAAGATGGTGTCCCCGGAACACGCGGCCCGGTGTCGTGGTGGACCCAATCGATCCGGGAGCACGGTGAGACGTCGATCCGTGGGTTTTCGGGCCTCCCTTCCAGTGCCACCGTTTCATCCCACCCTGAAACCCCTTGCCGATCGACACCCCGGTGACGTCGACCAGCTCGTAGACTTTGAAGATCTCAACGGTCAACGGCTGGCCAACCTTCCACTCGCCGCCGTTGCCACCGGCCGTTTCAGTGCGGAATTCCCGCACGTAGCGGAATGGGCCAAGGCCTGCCTTCTTGAACTGCCCCAGCTCCGGCTTTCTCAGCCGCGACTCCTTGATCGGCTCAAAGCCCACCTGAACGGCCTGGTAGCCATGGCGATTGGGTTCACGGAACTGGAGCACCATGCACGGTCCGGCCTGGACCGCCGTGACAGCCATACGACGGCCATACTCGTCGTAGACGTGCGTCATCCCCAACTTCTTCCCGAGAAGACCAAGCATTTTAGTGTCGAGTGGTGAGTGGTGAGTGGTGAGTGAAAGAGCGGACGCAAACCCACTCGGCACTGGTCACTCGGCACTCGTCACTCATTTGACTTCCACATACACGCCGGACGGGAGGTTGAGTTTCCGCAGCGCGTCAATGGTTTTCGACGTCGGCTCCAAGATGTCCACGAGACGCTTGTGCGTCACCAGCTGGAACTGCTCACGGGCTTTCTTATCGATGAACGGGGAACGCAGCACCGTGTACAGCTCCCGCTTAGACGGCAATGGAATCGGCCCCGCAATCTTTGCGCCGGTGCGTTGGGCGGTCTCGATAATCTCTCTGGTGGAGAGGTCCAGGACCCGATGGTCGTGAGCCTTCAATTTAATTCGAATTCGCGGTGCCTGCGCCATGTCACCCTGTTCGTTGTTCGGTGTTCGGTGTGACACCGAACTCCGAACTATGAACTATGAACTATGAACTCACTTCACGATCTCGGTGATGACGCCCGCCCCGACGGTTTTTCCGCCTTCTCGCACGGCGAAGCGCTGCTCCTTCTCCATCGCGACGGGCTGGAGGAGCTCGACGGTCACCCGGACGTTGTCCCCGGGCATGACCATCTCGGTCCCCGGGGGGAGCGTGACCGTCCCGGTGACGTCGGTGAAGGTCGTGTGGGGGGTGATCGAGCCCGGGGCGGCGAGGACCATCCCCCGCTGGAGGTCGGCCTTCTCGAGGCCCCGGAGGAGGACCCCGAGGTTGTCCCCGGCGACCCCCTGGTCGAGGAGCTTGCGGAACATCTCGATCCCGGTCACGACGGAGCTCCGGGTGGGCTTCAGGCCGACGACCTCGACCGTGTCGCCGACCTTGACCTGGCCGCGCTCGACCCGGCCCGTCCCGACCGTCCCGCGGCCCGTGATCGAGAAGACGTCCTCCACCGACATGAGGAAGGGTTTGTCGGTCGCCCGGAGCGGGGTCGGGATCGCCGTGTCGACGGCCGCCATGAGCTGGAGGATCGCCGGCGCCCCGAGGGGGCCGGGGTCGCCCTGGGCGGCGAGGAGGGCGCTCCCCCGGATGACGGGGGTCTTCTCCCCGGGGAAGCCGTACTTCGTCAGGAGCTCCCGGACCTCGAGCTCGACGAGGTCGAGGAGCTCGGCATCCTCGACGGCGTCGACCTTGTTCAGGAAGACGACGATCGTGGGGAGGCCCACCTGGCGGCCGAGGAGGATGTGCTCCCGGGTCTGGGGCATGGGCCCATCGACCGCCGAGACGACGAGGATCGCCCCGTCCATCTGGGCGGCCCCGGTGATCATGTTCTTGATGTAGTCGGCATGCCCGGGGCAGTCGACGTGGGCGTAGTGGCGGGCCTCCGTCTCGTACTCGGCGTGGTGGACGTTGATCGTCACCCCGCGCTCCTTCTCCTCCGGGGCGTTGTCGATCTCCTCGTAGGCCTTCGCCTGGGCGAGGCCCTTGGTGGCGAGGACCTTCGTGATCGCGGAGGTCAGGGTGGTCTTGCCGTGGTCGACGTGCCCGATCGTCCCGATGTTCACGTGGGGCTTGGTCCGCTCGAACTTCGCCTTGGCCATTAGGTCGCCTCCTTC
>JACPSQ010000042.1 GCA_016193195.1 Candidatus Omnitrophota bacterium | reverse complement strand
CTCGAGCAAACAGCAGATCGTCCAGGCCGAGGTCGCGCAGTCGGGGAAGGAACCCTCCAATCCCGATGCGCAAGTGTTCAACTGGACCAACACCCTCAGCTACGAGTTGTTCAAGGACTTCGATGTGTCGCTGGGGTGTGATTTCTCGCGCGGGTTTGGGTACAGCAACTTCAACAACACCGGGCTGCGGGCCGAGCTGGAGTTGTTCAAACCCGGGATCATCCGCTCGAAAATCGGCTACGAGTGGATGTCCTACTACAACATTTCCGACAGCCTCTCGCTGTTTTTCTGGAAGTTCTTCCTGTACATGTAGCCGCTCCCCATAGGACTCTGGTTTAGCGCCGGCGAGATCCAGCCGTTCTGCAGGTAGACGTTCCCCTCTCGTTCCTCCACTCGCGATACCCAGCGCAAGGTGTTGTTGGGAAGATTTTAAATCCCCTAACGTCGCCTTGACAAAGTTCGTAACCTCCTGAACAATAGAGGTATGGTGAAGCGGAGACCGCTCCTCGACCAGCATCGCCTGGCGGAGCGCGAGGAAAAGAACATCCAGCTCCTCGAGCTCCTCCGCCAGCGTGGGCCGTTGACCCGCACGGAGCTCTCGCAAGGCACCGGCTTCAACGTCGTCACCGTGTCCAACTACGTCAACGAGTTCATCCGGCACGGCTTGGTCCTAGAGCGCGGGTTCGACATCTCCACGGGGGGGAGGAAGCCCGTCCTCGTCGAGCTCAACGCGAAGGCCGCCTTCAGCGTCGGGATCGGGGTGGGGCCGTTAGACGCCTCGGAGGCCCAGACGGTCTTCGTCATCACCGATCTGCGGGGCGAGATCGTGCATCGCGTGACGAAGCCGCAGACGGCGGGCAACATGGATCGGATCCTCAGAGGCCTGGGCTCTCAGATCCGCGAAGTGCTCAAGACGAGCCCCGTGGAGACGAAGAAGATTCACGGGATCGGAATCGGGCTGCCCGGGATCATGGACGAGCGAGCCGGCACCGTCCGGGATCGCTCCCGCGAGGGGACGCGGACCAACTACGTGGCGATCCGCGACCAGTTGGAAGCGGACCTGCGACTCCCCGTCCTGATGGGCGGCGACTCGACGCTGGCCGGCTACGGAGAGCTCCGGTTGGGATTGGACCGGCTGGTGAAAAATCTCGTGTACCTCTATTCCGACGTCGGGGCGAGCCTCATCGTGAATGGGCACATCTACTGGGGATCGGGAGGCAGCGCAGGGGAGTTGGGCGTGTTCGTGCCCTCTGACGAGGACTACCTGACGTGGATCAAAAGCCCCTCGTTCGTGCTCTCCAATGTCTGGGACTTGGGGCTGGCTACGCAAGCGAAGAAGCTCATCCGGGAAGGGCATGCCACGGCCATCCAAGGGCTCGCCAAGGATCGCCTTGAGGGGATCAACCTGCGCACGGTGCTTCAAGCGGCCCAGGGCGGCGATCAGCTGGCCAGGGAGCTGGTGGAACACGCCGCCATGCAGCTGGGCATTCGGATTGCGTACCTCGTGAATCTCTTGAATCCGGAGGTCGTCATCATCGGCGGGGGGATCGAGCAGGCCGGTTCCCAGTTGTTGGAACCCGTGTGGCGCTCTGTCAAAAAGTACGCGTATGAAGAGCCGGCGAGCCTGGTGGATATCCTGCCCGCCCAGCTGGGCGATAACGCGGTGGCGCTCGGGGCGGCCTGTTGGGTGATTCAGGAAATCTTTATCCAGGCGTAGCCATGGGCGCTGAGGAAGGCTCGGGGAAGCGTCCGGTCGCGCTCTTCGTGTCCATCCTCGCCGTGGTCGTCGTCGTTGGGGCGATCGGCCTGTTCTTTTTTTCCGCCCAGCTGCAGCAGATCAAGCAGCTCAGGGAGCAGTTGAGCGCCAGTCAGCAGCAGGTGGCCCAGCTCGAGTCCCATAACCAGGAGATCAACCAGCAGCTCGAGGAGCTGCTCAAAGAGCGCAAGACGGCGAACGAGCGCGTAACCTCGTTGCGCACGCAGCTCTCCTCCACCACCACAGAGCTCGAGCAGTCCCGTCAGAGGTTGGAGGAGCTGCAGGGACGTTACGACGCGCTTGCCGCCGAGCAAATCCAAGATCAGGCTCGGCTGGCCGCGGTGACGGGCGAACGCGATGAGGCCAAGCGATCCGCGCAGCGGCTTGAGCAGGAGAAAGGGACCCTGCAGCGTTCAGTGACCCGCCTTCGGGAGCGATTGGCGTGGCTCGATCGAGACTACCGTCAGGCCGTCGAGAAGCTCGCCCAGATGGAATCCGCAAGCCAACACAATAGCCCCCCCGCGTCTGCGGCTTCTCGCACAGATGTCTCAGCCGCGCCGCCCTCCTCGTCCTCAGCGCTGAGGCCTTCAGCCTCGGCGATGGCAGGGACGGTGGAGCTGCCGCCCATCATCGTTCGGAAGGACCAGGCGGGGATGGCGATCCCCATCAGGGGGCGAGTCCTCGAGGTGGATACGCAGCACAACTTCATGATCGTGGACAGGGGGAGCATGGACGGCGTTCGGATGGGGATGGTTTTTGACATCCTTCGCGGAGGGGCCCAGATCGGTCGCGCCACGGTCATCCGCATCCGTCCCAGGCTCTCAGCCTGCGAGACGACTCACCCAGGCGCCTCGAGCTCGTTCCAGGTCGGTGACGTGGCCGTTCAGGGTGGGCAGTGATCCCCCCACCTGTCTGTCCCGCCTACGGCGGGACCCAAGAGGCGTCTGACAGTTTACGGCTCCGCCACCGGCGGAGCCGAAGACAGGTGGGGGGATGAGTCCGCGGCGATGGGGGGGCCGGTTTGGGCGTTCCGGACACCCGCAGCTTGTGTTGACCACGCGGCAGCTCGCAACGCTCATCAAGGCGGGGATGCCCCTCCTGCGAGCCTTGCGCACAGTGAGCGATCAGCTTGACCCCGGCCCGCTGCGCGACATTTTGAGTTCCGTCGCGCACGGCGTCGAGTCCGGGTCCAAGTTCTCTGAGGCGCTTTCCCGCCACCCCCGTTGGTTTGCGCCATTTTACGTGAACATGGTTCGCGCCGGTGAGGTGGGCGGGCTCCTCGCAGAGGTCCTCCTGCGGCTCGCCGAGCTCCTTGAGCGGCAAGCCCACGTGCGCCATCGCGTGAGGAGCGCTCTGATGTACCCCGCCTTCGTCATGATCGCCTCCGTGGGCCTCCTGAGCGTCCTCGTGGCGTTCGTCGTGCCGACCTTCCTGGGGATGTTCACGGAGCTGGGATCCACGCTGCCTCTCGCCACGCGTCTCCTCATCGACCTCTGCACGGCCCTGCGGGCCTGGTGGTGGGTCGTGTTGCTGGGGCTCTTCGGCGCGGGGGCCTGCCTGAGGCTGTTCCTCCAGACGTCCTCGGGACGCCGGCGCCTTGACCGCGTGACGCTGCGCCTGCCGGTCGTGGGGTCCCTCGTGGAGCGGCTCGTCATCTCCCGCTTTGCGCGCACGTTCGGGGCGCTCCTCGGAAGCGGGGTTCCCATCCTCAGCGCCTTGGACACCGTGCGCGCCACCGTGACCAACACGGTGATTCGTGAAGCGCTGCAGGATGTTGAGCAACGGCTCAAGGTGGGCGAGTCGCTCGCCCGCCCCATGGAGCTCTCAGGGGTCTTCCCGCCCATGGTGACGCGGATGGTGGCGCTAGGAGAAGAGACGGGGCAGCTCGATCGCATGCTGATGCAGGTGGCGCAGAGCTATGAGCAGGAAGTCGATGTGCAGCTCGCCGGTCTGACGCAGCTTCTCGAGCCGATGCTCATCCTGCTCGTCGGAGCCGTGGTGGGGTTTATCGTCATCGCCATGTTCCTCCCGCTCCTGTCGCTCACCAAACTCCTCGGATGATGCGGGTCCTGGCTCGCATTCGGTTCGCGGCAGCGCTCCGGCCGCCCAGCGTGCGGCCGTTCGCTCGGCTGATTTTCTCGCTCTCCCGCCTTCGGCGGGAACCGTGCCCGCTCGAAAATCAGACGTGCCGCTCACCGAACGGCTCGCCACCCGCCGCGTTCTCGTTGGTGGAACTGGTGATCGCCGTGGCCATTCTCGCCGTGGGACTGGTGGGCTCGATGCGGGTCTTTCCGGCCGGCTTGCAGGCGTCACGCCGGTCGGAGATGATGAGCCGCGCGGCCATTGTGGCGCAGCGAACCATTGAGTCGCTGAAGCTTGCGCCCTGCGGCGCCCTAACGGACGAGCGCGCGACCGTAGAAGGATTAACCCTCACCACGCATCTGGCCCAACCTCAGCTCACCCAGCTGGTCGATCCGGCTCGGTTGAAGAGCCTTGAGACGACCGTCGAATGGGCGCAGGACGGCCGGTCGCGCGCGCTGACATTTGTCACCTATGTCCGCTGTTCCCCCTCCTAAATCCAGTTGCGAGTTCCGAGTTGCGAGTTCCGAGTTTGGCCCCGTCAACTCGCAACCCGCAACCCGCAACTCCCAACTCGGCTTGACGTTGGTGGAGCTCTTGGTCGCGCTCACCATCCTCGTGAGCGTCAGCGCGGCCACTTTCGTGATCTTTCGCGGGATCACGCGGGCGTGGAAGACGGGCGAGTTGCGGACGGAGCGCTACCAGCAGGCGCGCTTCCTGTTCGATCTCTTTGAGCGCGAGCTCTCCTCCAGCGTGGCGCATCCTCGCTATCCGATGGTCGGCCTCCAGCGCGGCGAGACCTCCCCCTTCCATTCGGGCCAAGCGGTCGCGGACGAGCTGATGTATGCCGGCATGCTGCCCGGCCGCACCGGGCTCATTGAGCGCGGCTATTGGGTGAACGCCGAGGGGGACCTCATGTGCCATGACGATGAGTCCAGAGACGGCACGTATGCGACGGGCACGAGTGAAGCCTGCGGTCGCGGGCTCTCCGCGTTCGAGCTCGGCTATTTCAACGGAACGGAATGGATCGATCGGTGGGACGCTGCTCGGCAGGGGGCATTGCCCAAAGCGGTGCGCATCGCGTTGACCCTCAAAGGCGAGAGGCCCGAGCGTTTTGAAGCGGTCGTCTATGTCCCGGCCAGCTAAGCCGGCGGGTCCTGTCGAGCCAGTCGCTTGCCGCTCAGCAGATTTTTCTCCCAGACACGCAGGCGCGCGGGAGAAAAATCTGAATTCGCGGCGTCGCGACCGGCTCGCCACCCGCCGGGTGTTCAACAGAGCAGCGGAGGGGGAGAGGGGGGTCGCGCTGCTCATCGTCGTCAGCCTCCTCACGGTGACCGGCATCATGGGGGTCGCCTTCGCATTCTCCATGTATTTGGAGACACAGGCGGGCCGGGAGTACGTTTCCACGCACCAGGCGCGTTACCTCGCTGAGGGTGGCGTGAATCACGCTCGGGCGTTGCTTGACGAGGACCGGCTCGGAACCCGGGTGGACTGGCTGAGCGAATCCTGGGCGAAGATCACGCAGGGGAACGACGTTGATGTCGACGGGGATGGGACGAAAAATGCCACGTGGTGGCCGATGAAAGGACCGAGCGGTCAGGCGGCGGGGCGCTACGCGCTGCACATCACTGATGAAGCGGGGAAGGCGAACCTCAATGCCGCGCAGGCGCGTCCTTCCCCTGGCTCCCTCGAAGGCGTCAACCTCGTCAGGCTCTTGGCAGAAGCCGGGATCGACCGGCCCGGCGAGGTGGCCGACGCCATTGAGCGATACCGGCACGGGGAAGACGCTCGGCCGGGCAACGCCGGAATCGATGACGATGGAGGCGGGGCGATCGATGAGGCGGATGAGTACCAGCCCCTCGCCCCATTCGGTGATGACCGCCGCCTGGAAGGATTGGAGGAACTGACCACGATCGCAGGACTGGGCGCCGAAGCGATCCGTCGCCTCGTTGCGTTGGCCACAGTCTACAGCTGGGACATGAACGTGAGCGTGGCGGGTCAGCCGAGGGTCAACGTGAACACGGCGACGGCGGCCGAGCTGCTGCCGGTGTTGCTGGAAACCGGCGTCAGGGATTCCTGGCAGACGGCGGTGAACATCGCCGACGCCGTGGATCCGGACCTTGAACTGTCCCGCCTGACCACATCCTCGGCGGGCGGAAGCGGCATTCCGATCCGTGGGATTGAAGCCATCCGCTTCAACGAGCTGATGGCGGAGCCGACCATGGAGTTCGACGTCTCCTCGGCGACGTTCGAATCGCAAGGCTCTGATTGGAGCTGTCCTGTCGGATCCGGCTTCTGTTCCAACGCCGGCGTGGGGCAAGCCCGCTGGTCGTGGACCGGCTCGCGGTTGGAGCCAGGCCGATACTACGTGCGCGTGTTTGCCTCGGCTGCGGGTCAGACGGTCGGGGAGGTGCGCCTTGAAGGCAATCCCCAGCGGCTTGTCCATGGACAGCGCCATCCTGCCACGATCATCGTCGGGCCGGATGGGAGGTTTAGCCTCACGATTGGCAAGCAGGAGCCGGAGCGCACCTACTCCCTGAGCAAGGTCGCGTTGTCAGTCCAGCCCGATGGCGAATACGTGGAGTTCATCAACCTCAGCGACACGGCGATCGAGATGACCGGCTGGACGATTGACGGGGAGCTGACCGGAGGGCGGCAGGCAAGGCTTCCGAACGGCTCAGTGATCACACCGCACGGTCTGCTCGTGGCGGCGGTGGATCTCGACGATACCCAAGCGAATACGGCGGGCAACGGGATCGACGCCCGCTCCGCATGGGAGATGTCCGGCGGCATCAAGGCGGTCCAGCTTGAGTTTCCAAACGGCGCTCCCTCCCCGGACGATGATTGGCTCAAGGCCGCCGCGCCGACCCGGAGCGCCCGATTGATCCTTCGCAGGGGAGCCATCACGGTCGATGAAGTCGAGCTTCCACCCCAGGCCGCCGGTGGTTTCCAAAGTCTCGAGAAGGGGGACCCGACGGTCATCATCGATGCGGACCAGAATGGCATCGATGAGGGCTGGTTCCCCTCGCTCGTGCTCTCGACGCCCGGGCTCGCCAATGACAATGAGGGGTTGCGGGAGGTCGTGGAATCACGGACCCTCAAGCACGATCCGGGCAGAGAGATCAAAGTGTTGAATCGCCCCATTGAGAGCGTTGGGGAGCTCGCTGGGCTACCCAGCGGGCAGGCCTGGAGGCGTTTTTCCAGCCGGGACCTTGCGGGCATCGCGGATCGGTTGACCGTCGAGGGGTATCGTCTGGAGATGGAGGGGCGCTGGGTCGGGACAGGGGGAGAGGCCGCCTGGGACGAACAGGCGGACGGTTACGCGCATACCGATCCGTCGAAGGCTGACGTCGTGGGGCGCTGGGAGTGGCGTCGTCTTCCCGACGGGGATTACCGGCTGAGCCTCTACGGATATCCTGAGTGCCTGGGCGAGCAGGTCTCCGTCCGGTGGAAGCAACCTGATGGCGCGTGGACCGCCTGGTCCCCCGCCCTCTCAAGTGACGCTCAGGGCCGCGTCGTGATCGGACAGGCGACGATCGGGCCGCCTGGCTCATCAGCTCCTCAGACGTTGACCCTCGAGGCGCGGTGCGTTTCCCCAAGCGGCATCTGCCATCTCGATGCCGTCCGGCTTGATCCGCGGTTGATTCGCCTGGGTCCGATCAACGTCAATACGGCGCCGCGGGAGGTCTTGCTGGCGCTTCCAGGGATGACGGAAGCCCTCGCCTCACAGATCATCGCCGCTCGTCCCTATGGCGACCGGGATCAGCAGGGTCGTGGGATTGGCGACCTCCTCATCGGCGACGTGCTCGGAACGAATGAGGAGGACAGACTGGAGACCTTCAGGCGCCTTTCGCATCTCGTCACGACGCGCTCCGAGGTGTTTCAGATCCTGAGCCTCGGGCAGGCGATGGCTGGCGGCCGTGTCCAAGCCACGCAGCGGATCCGGGCCGTCGTCCAACGCTGAGAGGAAACAACGTAGTCCATAGTCCATAGTCCATAGTCCGTAGTCCATAGGCGGGGAAGGCGTAGGACGAAAGATGAAACAGGTCAGCTGCGCACCAATGGGTAAGAGGGCCCATGCACACTGTATTCGGCGTGCCGTCCGGTTTGGTTCTTACTGCCTACTGCCTACTGCCTACTGCCTACTCCTCTGGTGTCTACTGCCATGCGTCGTGGCGGAGGCTGCGGTCAGCAAAGGGCGGACGCACCAAGTCGAGGCCTTCTCAAACGCCCAAGGTGGCGGGAGGGCGAGCTCCTCACAATTGCGCCAACAGTCGGCCATCGGTGAAGCGATCGCGGGTCCCCGGCTATCCGGATCGAGGGTGCGCGCATTTCTGGGGTTTCTGGGAGCGGCCCTCGCGGGTCGGCTGAGCCAACCTGTGAATCAGCTTGATCTTGCCGTGCTCTACGCCAAGACCGATCCCTCGGGAGCGACCATCCCGCCGAAGGCCTGGGAGCGGCACAACGAGCCCGTGTTCATCTGGGAGCCTCCTCCCGCAGGACCTGAGGTGGCGGGGTATAGCTACGCCATTGATCGCGCGCCGGATCCTGTGGTGAACACCATCCAGACCTCGTTGAGCGTTCGGGCGAGTGGGCAAGGCCCCCTGACGGACGGCAAGCACACGTTTAGCGTCGAGGCCATCAATACGGCGGGTCGCGCCGGCAGGCCCATCTCGTTTGAGATCTGGGTGGACACGACCCCTCCTCAGATCGTGCGCTACGCACCAGCGCCCGGTGCGCTGCTCAAGACGCCTGCACCCGCCATCAGCGTCAGCGTGTCAGATGCGGCGAGCGGGGTCAAGAAGTCCACCGTGTCGCTCTTCAGCGGATCCACCCCCCTCCTCTTTGACTTTAACGAGGCGACAGGGCTCCTCACCGCCAGGGGGCAGGGCTGGAACGAGGGCGTCAACCGCCATGAGCTGCGCGTCGCAGATGCCGTGGGGAACACCCAGGCCCCGCTCATCTGGAGCGTCACCATCGATACGCAGCCGCCGATCGGGACCGTGACGATCAACGCCGGGACAACGATGACCACGAGCGTCTACGTGACGCTGAGCCTCCGCGCGTCGGACGCCGTCTCCGGCGTCGAGCGCATGCTGCTCGGCAACGAGGAGGCAGGCGGCTATGTGGAGGAGCCGTACGCGGCCGAGCGGGAGCAGTGGAAACTCAACCCCATCCGAGGTCGGCAGAGCGTCTACGTCAAATTCATGGATCGAGCCGGCAACGTCTCGTCACCCGTGTCGGATGAGATTGAGCTCTTGTTGCTCTCGCCGGAGACTGAGATCACGAGCGGACCTGCAGGTGTGACGCCGGACCGAACCGCCGCCGTGACGTTCGCGTGTCCGGAGGGTGAGTGCCTCTTTTCGTTCGCCTTCGACAACGAGCCCTGGTCGGCGTGGAGCCCGGCGACATCGGCGGCGAAGGCGGACCTCGCCTTTGGCAATCACTTCTTCAGGGTGAAAGCGGCCAAAGAGGTCAACGGTCTTCCCGGCATCCAACCGGATGAGGAGGACCCCTCACCCGCCGAGCGGACGTGGATCGTCGGCGTGGAGCCGCCGACCGTCGCCGCCCCCAAGGGCCCCGCGATCAAATTGTGGCGTCTGGAATAAGGTCGTGCCTTAATTTGGGTGATTTCACAGATTCATCAGGCAGATTTCGCAGATCACGATCTGCGTAATCTAGGTTTCAAATCTGTGTAATCCCAAATTCAGGCAGTACCTGGAATAACGTGCTACCATAAATCGATATGTCGATCGGCGTTGGCGTTGAGCTGTGCCCGTCGTCTGTCCGGGCGGTCCTTGTGGAAGGACGACGGACGTGGAGCCCCGGATGTGCCCGTCCCTCGACTGCGCTTGGGACGGGCCCTGAGCGAAGTCGAAGG
>JACPSQ010000036.1 GCA_016193195.1 Candidatus Omnitrophota bacterium | reverse complement strand
GGGATCCTCGTCCCACCGGATGGAAGCCCCCTGCGCCTTCGCCCGTCGCCCCACGCTCTTCCAGCTGGACCCATCCGGCCGGTAGCCGGGGGGGCTCGCCACGGCCGCGTGGACGCCGAACATGGCGCAGCCCTCGAGGAGGGAGTGGAGGACGTTGTTGCCGTCGCCGACGTAGCACAGGGTAAGCCCCTTGAGCCGATGAAAGCACTCCTCCATCGTGAAGAGGTCCGCCAGCGCCTGGCACGGATGCACGAGATCCGAGAGCCCGTTGATGACGGGGCAGCTCGCATGCCTCGCGAACTCCTCCGCGTCGCGATGCGCGAACGTCCGCACGACGATGCCATCCACATACCGCGAGAGCACCCGCGCGACATCCTTGATGGGCTCCCGCCGGCCAAGCTGGATATCCTCCTGGCCCAGATAGACGACCGCGCCGCCCAATTGCAGGACGGCCACTTCAAAGGCCACACGGGTCCGCATCGAGGGCTTCTGGAACACCAGCGCGACGGTTTTTCCCGCGAGGGTCCGCCGGCCATAGCTCCGCTCGCGCTTGCAGCGTTTGGCGCAAGCGAGGAGGCCTCGGAGTTCGGTCTCACTGAAGTCTGTCAACGTCAGGAAGTGTCGAATCATCTCAATGACGATGGTACCAATGGTTCAATGGTTCAATGGTTCAAGGTTCAATCCCATCAGGACTTCCTCTAGGATGGACAGCGCCCGGCTTAATTGGGCCTTCGTGATGGTCATGGCCGGCAAAAGGCGCAGAACCCGCTCCTGGGTGCAGTTGATCAGCAGCCGCTTGGCCCGGCAGGCGTCCACGATGGGTCGGCCGTCGATCGTCAGCTCGATGCCGACCATCAATCCCCGGCCCCGCACCTCTCGGACGACGGGCGCGCGTTCCTTCAGCGCGGCCAGCCGCTTGAAGGCGTAGCGACCGAGCGCGTTCACCCGTTCGAGGAGCTTCTGCTTCTCCACCGCTTCGAACACCGCCAGGAAACAGGCGCAGCCCAAGGGGCTGCCGCCGTACGTCGTCGCATGGGTCCCCGGTCCCAACACATCCGCGATGGCCCGCCGAGCGACCACGGCGCCGATCGGAAACCCGCCGCCCAGCGCCTTGGCAAGGAGCAAGAGATCCGGCTCCGCTGTGCTGTGCTGATAGGCGAACCACGTGCCGGTCCGTCCCATGCCGGTCTGCACCTCATCGGCGATGAGGAGCAGCTTGCGCTCGTCGCAGAGCCGTCGCAGCCCCGCCAGGAACTCGTCGCTCGCCACCCGTACCCCTCCCTCACCTTGGATCGGTTCCACCATCACGGCGACGGTCTTCGGCGTGAGCGCATCGCGGACCGCGTCCAACTCGTTGAACGGCACGCGCACAAACCCGGCAAGGAGCGGCTCAAACCCCCGCTGATACTTGGACTGGCCGGTCGCGCTCAGGGCCGCCATCGTCCGGCCGTGAAACGATTGCGCCATGACGATGATCTCATACCGCCCCTCGCCCCACCGACGGGCAAGCTTCACGGCGGTCTCAACCGCCTCGGCCCCGCTGTTACAGAAAAATACCTTGCCGTCGAACGACACCCCGGTCAGCTTCTTGGCCGCCCGAGCCTGAAGCGGGTGGTAGTAGTTGTTCGGCACATGGATGATGCGCCCGGATTGGCCCCGGAGCGCGCGCGTCACCCACGGGTGGTTATGGCCCATCCCGCTCACACCCCAACCGGGAAAGAGATCCAGGTACTCGCGCCCCTCGACGTCCCATACGCGGCTACCCTTGCCCTTCGTGAGCACCAGGGGGTTGCGGACGTACGTATTCATCACGTACTGGTCGTACTGCCTGATGACCTCTTGCGTCATTGTCATCGTGAACGGACGATTTCGGTGCCGATTCCCTGTTTCGTGAAGATCTCGAGCAGCATCGCGTGCGGGATCGACGCGTCGATGATGTGCGTCTTCTTCACGCCGCGGCGGAGCGCCTCCACGCAAGCCTTCACCTTCGGAATCATCCCTTCCTGGATCACGCGGCGCTCGATGAGCTGCTTCGCATCTTTCACAGGGAGGGTGGAGATCAGCGAGCCGACGTCGACCGCCTGCCGCAGAATCCCGCGCACATTGGTCAACAGCACCAGCTTCTCCGCCTTCAGGCGCGCCGCCACCTCGCTCGCGACATCGTCCGCGTTGATGTTGTAGAGCTGGGTGCCGTCGCCGATCCCGACCGGCGAGATCACGGGGATCGCATGGTGCATGAAGATCCGCCGCAGCGGAGCCGCGCGCACCGTCTGGACCGCACCGACGAAGCCGAGCTCCGCCGAGCGCGGGTGGGGGTGTGCCAGAATTACCCGGTGGCGCGGGATGACCCCCTCGGCGTGGCCGTTCAGCGATTTCACGAGCGCCACGAGGCGGCGGTTGACGGCTTCGAGTTCCTGGTTCACGACGCGGATCGTGTCGCGGTCCGTCACCCGCATGCCCTCGATGAAGGCGCTTCGCTTCCCTGCCTCCGACAGCCTGCGCGTGATCATCGGCCCGCCCCCGTGGACGAGGACCGGCCGGATCCCCACGACGCTCAGGAAGACGAGGTCCTGCAAGATACCCTGCATCGCGGACGGATCGTCGATGGCGCTGCCCCCGTACTTCACGACAACCACCTTCCCGCGGAAGGCCTGGATGTACGGCAGCGCCTCAATGAGGATGCCGGCTTTCCGGATCGAGTCTTCCATCAGGTCGAATACCGGGCGTTGATGCGCACGTACTCTTCCGTCAGATCGCAGGTCGTCATCCGTCCCTCGCCGCGGCCTGCGTGTAGGTGGATGTCGATCTGAACGTCCGGGCCGGTCAGCAAGCTCCGTATGGCGGCCGTCCCCAAGCGCTGCACGCCCCCCCGCGCGATGACCCGTTCGGCGCCGATCAAGACGTCGAGCCGTCCCGGGTCAAAGCGCGCGCCCGACGCGCCGACCGCCGCCGCGATGCGTCCGACGTTGGGGTCCCCCCCGGCCAGCATCGTCTTGACCAGCAGCGATTCGGCCACCCGGCGGGCACAGACCTGCGCTTCGCGATCCGTGCGTCCACCCGCCACGCGGATCTCGGCGATCGTGCCCGCGCCTTCGCCGTCTTTGACGATGAGGGTGGCCAACCGCTCCGCCACCGCCTCCAGCGCCTGCCCGAAGGCGCGCGCGCCTCGTGATCCCGCACGAACGGAAACTCCTGAGCGCCCGCTGGCCAGCGCGAACACCGTGTCGTTGGTGCTCATGTCGCCGTCCACGCTGATCCGGTTGAACGTGCGCGCGACCGCCTGCCGGAGGAAGAGACGCAGCAGGCCGGACGCAACCGCGACATCCGTCGTGATGACGCCTAGCATCGTCGCCATCGAAGGGGCGATCATCCCGGCCCCCTTCGCCATGCCGCCGATCCGGCAGGGCCGACCCTGCATGGGCGTTTCGACCGCCGCCTCCTTGACGTGGAGATCGGTCGTCAAGATCGCCTGGGCGGCCGCTGCATGATGGGCGCGGCTCAACTGCTTCACGAGCCTCGGCACCGCGCGCTCAACCTTTGGGACCGGAAGCCGGCGGCCGATGATCCCCGTGGAGGCCACGAGGATCTCGCCCTCCGCGATCCCGAGTTCCCGAGCGACCGCGCGGCTGAGCCGCTGCGCATCCCGGATGCCGGCGGCTCCGGTGAGGCAGTTGGCGCAGCCGCTATTGATCAGCACCGCGCGCGCCGAGCCCTTCCGCAGCCGGTTCTGGCTGACGAGGAGCGGGGCCGCCCGGACCAGATTGTTCGTGAAGACCCCGGCGGCGGCCACCGGCGTGTCCGACACAACGAGAGCAAGGTCAGGCTCCCCGCTCGGCTTAATGCCCGAGCTGACACCGGAGGCCCTGAAGCCGAGCGCGGCGGTCACCCCGCCGGGGATCTCCCTCATCGAGACAAACGCTCAAGGTTGAAGGCTGAAGGCTGATCTGAAAAACGCTCAAGGCTCAAGGTTCGAGGCTGAAGGGAATTGCCTTGAGCCTTCAGCCTAGGGCCTTCAGCCGCTCCTGGAGCCTTGAGCCTTGAGCCTTGAGCCATGTAAGCGGAATGATTGCTGTGCATCGTCATAGGAGCGCCGTCGTCTCAGGAAATCCGTGCATGATGTTAAAGTTCTGCACGGCCTGCCCGGCGGCCCCCTTGGTCAGGTTATCCAGGGCGCTGCCGACGATCAGGCACTCCGTGGCCTGGTCGTAGAGAAAGCCTACGTCGCAATAGTTCGTCTCGATCACGTCGCGAAACTGCGGCAACGATCCTGGACGGAGCCGGACAAACGGGGTGTGGACTTGGGCATACGACTTCCGGTAGGCATCATGGATGACGTCGACGCGGGCGTTCGTCCGGACGTAGATCATGGAGATCAGGCCGCGGCTCGCCGGGACGACCTGCGGGACGAACGCCATGCGTGGCGTTCGTTTGGTGAGCCGCTCAATCTCCTGCAGGACTTCCGGCATGTGCTGGTGGGTATTCACCTTGTACGCGCGGAGGTTCTCGCTCATCTCGGTAAAGAGCAGCGAGGGATCGGCCTTCCGACCGGCGCCGCTCAGGCCGGACTTCGCATCGACAATGAGGCGTCCCTCTTCAACGAGGCCCGCGCGAAAGAGCGGAAGAGAGCCGAGGAGGATGCTCGTGGCGTAGCAGCCGGGATTCGCGACGAGCCGGGCCGCTCGGATCGCATCCTTGTGAAACTCGGTGAGGCCGTAGGCGGCGCGATCAGGGTTGAGGAGCTCCGGATGGGTGTGCTCGAACTGGTACCACCGGGGGTAGGCCGCCGGATCATGCAGCCGGAAGTCCCCGCTTAGATCGATGACCCGCTTGCCCGTCTCAAGGAGCTGCGGCACGAGATCCATCGCGCTCCCATGCGGGAGCGCGAGGAAGACCGTGTCACACTCCCGGATCAGGCGGGAGGGATCGAGCGACTCGATGGGAAGGTCTAACGATCGAGCGAAGCGCGGGAAGACTTCTGAGGCAGGGCTGGGGCGCTCCCACTTGGCCGAAGCGGCCAGGTAGGTAAGCTGCACATGAGGATGTTGGAGGAGCAATCGGATAAGCTCTTCGCCCGCGTACCCGGTCGCTCCTGCAATCGCGACGCGTTGTGTCGACATCTATGAGGTGGTATGGCAGTCATCTTATCACAGAGGCACAGAACAGTCACATGAAGACCCTACACCACAGAAGCACAGAGGACGCTTCTGTGATCTCTGTGGTGTGTTCTATATTCTGTGTTACCGTTTCGTCCACTGGAAGCGCTTGCGGGCGCCCTTGCGCCCGTACTTCTTCCGTTCCTTCTGTCGGGGGTCGCGGGTCAGGAGCCCTGCGCCGCGCAGACTGACGCGGTGCGCCGGATCGAGCGCCACCAGCGCCCGCGCGATCCCGAGCCGGACGGCGCCGGCCTGACCGGTTAATCCGCCGCCCTCAACGTTCGCCATCACATTATACTTCCCGAGCTGATGGGTGAGGAGGAGCGGTGAACGAATCGCCAACCGGAGCGCTTC
>JACPSQ010000119.1 GCA_016193195.1 Candidatus Omnitrophota bacterium | reverse complement strand
TTCAGCACATCTGGCTCATCGCCGCACGCCTTGAGCGCTTCCTCCACCGTCACGAAATTGCCGAGCGACTTGGACATCTTCCCGCCGTTGACCGTCAACAGGCCGTTGTGGACCCAGTATGTTGCGAAGGGCTTACCGGCGGCTTGAGCCTGGGCGATCTCGTTCTCATGGTGAGGAAACACGAGGTCCAGGCCGCCGCCATGGATGTCGAACGCATCGCCCAGGTACTTGGTGCTCATCGCCGAGCATTCAATGTGCCAGCCCGGACGTCCCTTGCCCCACGGGCTTTCCCAGGCGGGCTCGCCGGGCTTGGCCGCCTTCCAGAGCGCGAAATCGAGGGGATCCTGCTTTCCTTCGCCAGGCTCGATCCGCGCGCCGGCCTTGAGCTCATCGAGAGTGCGATTGGAGAGTTTGCCATACCCCGAGAACTTCCGCACCGAGAAATAGACGTCGCCGGTCTTCGTCTCGTACGCGACCCCGGCGATCAGCAACTTGGAGATGAAATCGGTCATCTCCGGCACGACATGGGCCGTCGCGCGAGGCTCCTCGGTTGGCGCGCCGAGCCCCAGCCGCTCCATCGTCTCGTGGTAGCTCTTGAGGTACCGCTCCGCCACCTCCCCGCACACCGCGTTCAGGTCGCTTCGGACTTCGGACTTCGGACTTCGGACTACTTCCTGCCGGGCTTTCTCAATAATCTTGTCATCGACATCCGTTACGTTGCGGACAAAACGGACGCGAAAGCCCCGGTGCTCCAGATACCGCCGCAGGAGATCGAAGGTGAAGGCGCTCCGCACATGGCCGATGTGGGGATCGTCGTACACCGTCGGCCCGCAGACGTACATCGTCACGGTCGGCGGCTGAAGCGGCTCGAAGTCTTGGAGGGTCCGAGTGAAGGTATTGTAGAGTTTCATCCCCCCACCTGCTTCGGTTTGCCAACGGCAAACCGCTTCAGTCTCGATGACATCGCTAAAATCTCATGCATTGACGTTCAGCCCCGCCCCCGGCGGGGCAAGCAGGTGGGGGGACTAGGACTGCGACTTGCGGTGCTCTTTGAGGTGGTGCTCGATCTGATCAATCTCGTGCTGGAGGCTCTCGAGGCGCTCCGTGAGGGGGTCCGGCAGGTGGGTGTGGTCCAGGTTGATGCCGGGGAAATGCCGGTCTTTGGTGCGCGTGATGCGGCCCGGCACCCCGACGACCGTCGAATGCTCCGGCACATCGCGGATCACGACGGCATTGGCCCCGATCATCGAATCCTTGCCGATGGTGATGTTGCCGAGGATCTTCGGTCCCGCCCCGATAACGACGTTGTTGCCGAGGGTGGGGTGTCGCTTGCCCCGCTCCTTCCCCGTGCCGCCCAAGGTCACTCCTTGAAAGAGCGTGACGCGCTCTCCGATCACCGCGGTCTCCCCGATCACGACCCCAGTCCCATGATCGATGAAGAGCCCGCGTCCAATGGTCGCTGCAGGGTGGATCTCGATGCCGGTCAACCAGCGGGCGATGCTCATGATCAGCCGCGGCAGCACCGGGACCTTCAGGCGGTCCAGCGCATGGGCGATGCGGTAGGAGACGATCGCGTGCAGCCCCGAATAGGTGAGGAGTACCTCAAAAAGATTCCGAGCGGCCGGGTCGCGCTCAAAGCACGCCTTCACTTCGGCCGCGAACACAATCCGCACCACGACCATCACCCCCACGACAATCAGCACACCGAAGAGCCACTCCATCAAGCTTCCCTTCGCTCTAGGCTGGAGGCTCTAGGCAATTGCCTCGAGCCTAGAGCTTTGAGCCTCGAGCGCGTTTCAGGAGGACGACCGCTTGTGCTGCAATCCCCGCTCTGCCCGGCGCGAATCCTTCCGTCGTCTTCGCTTTCACCGACACCTGCGACGGACGGATCTTGAGCAAGCGGCTGATCGCGCGGCGCATCCCTGCCTTATGGCCGACGAGCCGCGGGGCGTCCGCAATCACCGTCGCATCGACGTTGCCGATGGCCCACCCCTCGCGGCGGACAGCCGCGGTGGCTGCTTGGACGAACGTCCGGCTGTCGGCATTGCGGTAGCGCGGATCGCTGGAGGGAAACTGCTCTCCGAGATCAGGGGCCCCGATCGCTCCGAGGAGCGCGTCGGCCACAGCGTGGAGGAGCACGTCGGCGTCTGAATGACCCGAGAGTCCACGGCGAAATGGAATCGTCACGCCCCCCAGCTTCAGGGGGCGCTTTCCTGCCCGCGCCCCGCCAGCGGGCGGGGCAGGCGGGCCGTTAAACCGATGGACGTCGTAGCCTATGCCCACCCTCATATCAATGGGTTGAAGTAGGACGTATGAAGCCTGAAGTCGGAGGAAAGGCCGATCAGCGATTCCTACATCCTACTTCGTACCTCCTACTTCCATATCTGCTCTGGAGAATCGCTTCAGCTAGCACGAGGTCCTCGCGGGTCGTCACCTTCAGGTTCAGCGGGTCGCCAGGGATCATCCGGACGTGAAATCCTGCCGCTTCGAGAATCGCGGCATCATCGGGGAACTGGCTGAGGGTATGATCGGCGCGCATCAGCGCTTGAGCGAACCAGTCTCGCCGAAAGACCTGTGGGGTCTGAACGAACCACAGGCGGTCACGGTCGAGCGTCAGCCGGACTTCACGACGCTCATCGACCGCCTTCACCGTCACTGAGGCTGGCAAGCCGCAGGCCACTGCGCCATGGCGCCTGGCCGCCCGCACCGCACGGTCAATGAGCGGGCGACTCACGCACGGCCGAGCGGCGTCATGGATGAGCACCCAGCCCGCCTCTTGCGGGAGGGTCGCAAACCCTCGCGCGACAGATTCGGCTCGGGAGGGGCCCCCCAGACACGGCGGCAAGGCCTTCGTAATCCGATGGCGCTTGAGGAACGCCTCGATCTGCGCGTGTTCATCGGCGCGCACCACAGGGATAATCCAGCGAACGGCATGGCTCTCCTGAAGGACCTTCAGGGAGTACGCCAGCAGGGGGTGCCCATTGAGGCACACGAAGGGCTTTCGGATCGGCCCTCCCAACCGCTGGCCTGCTCCAGCCGCAGGGATGATTGCCGCAACATTCCTGCTCATCAAGTACAGTCCGTAGTCCGAAGTCCGAAGTCGGTAGTCCGTAGCCAAACCGCTTTGGCTACGGACTTCGGACTACCGACTACGGACTAACTGAGCGTTTGGCAGGTGCGCCTTCGGGCCGCACAAACACCATCCGGCCCGCCGCCGTCTGGAGGACGCTCGTGACGAGTCCGCGGATGTGTTGCCCGATCAGGGCGCGCCCATTCTCCACGACCACCATCGTCCCGTCATCCAGGTAGGCCACCGCCTGGTGAGGTTCTTTCCCCTCCTTGATCGGTTTGACCTCCAGCGTCTCGCCCGGCAGCACCACGGGCCGGAGCGCCTGGGCCAGCTCGTTGACGTTGAGCACCCCCACGCCCTGGAGCTCGGCCACCTTATTCAGGTTGTAGTCGTTGGTGATGATGCGGGTCCCCAGCACCTGAGCCAGCTTGACGAGCTTCGCATCGGTCTCAGAAATCCCCGGGAGGTCTTCTTCATGGATCTTGACGTCGATGGTGGCGAGCGATTGCATCTGCTTGAGGACCTCAAGCCCCCGCCTCCCTCGGCTCCGCTTGATGGGGTCGGAGCTGTCCGCCACCGCCTGCAGCTCTTTCAGGACAAACCGGGGGATGATGAGCCGCCCCTCGATGAACCGCGTCTGGCATAGATCCAAGAGGCGGCCGTCGATGACGGCGCTGGTATCGACGATGCGCAACTCCTCCCCTCGGTCGTGCCGGACCAATCGCACGTAGGGGATGATGACGCTGAACTCATCACGGCCGCGCAGCGCCATCACCATGCCCAGGTAGCAGAACGCCCAGGTGAGCGCCACGC
>JACPSQ010000005.1 GCA_016193195.1 Candidatus Omnitrophota bacterium | reverse complement strand
GCGTAGACCATCGAGTGGTAGCCAAAGAGCGGCTTCCGGGAGAAGACGGGCAGAATCTCCGAGGCGATCCCCATCGCCGGCAGGATCATGATATAGACCGCCGGGTGCGAGTAGAACCAGAAGAGGTGCTGCCAGAGGAGCGCCTGGCCGCCGCTCGCGGGCTGGAGGACCCCGTCGATGATGAGCCCGGCCGGCAGGAAGAAGCTCGTGTGCGCGGTGCAATCGAGCAGGAGGAGGATGAGCGCTGCGGCGAGCACCGGGGTCGCCATCAGGATGATGATGGCCGTGATGAAGAGCGCCCAGATGGAGAGCGGCAACCGGAAAAAGCGCATGCCGGGGGCCCGGCAGTTGATCACCGTCGTCACGTAGTTGATCGCGCCCATGATGGAGGAGGTTCCCAGGACGAGGACCCCGACGATCCAACACACCTGCCCCGGCCCCAGCGTCGTGGAAAGCGGCGCGTAGGACGTCCAGCCGGCCGCCGCAGCGCCGCCCTGAACGAAAAAGCCGGCACAGACGATGAGGATGGCGTGGGGCAGCAGCCAGTAGGAGATCATGTTTAGGCGCGGGAAGGCCATGTCCGGGGCGCCGATCTTGAGCGGGATGAGGTAGTTGCCGAAGACCCCGACGAGGAGCGGAATGATCGCGAAGAAGATCATGATGGAGCCGTGCATCGTAAAGAGCATGTTGTAGTACTCCGGCACCATCACGCCGCCCGGAAAGCCGTTCGGCGCGATCTTCTCCATGAAGGCAAGCGGATGGCCCGGCCATCCGAGCTGCCAGCGGATGAGCATCGCGAGGAGCCCGCCGAAGAGGAGCATGACGAGGCTCGTGAAGAGGAACTGAATCCCGATGGTCTTATGGTCGGTCGAAAAGATGTATTGCCGAATGAAACCCTTGGGATGAGATGGATGGGGCGTCCTCATGATGATCACTCCTTGAGCGCCTGTGCGAGCCAATCGCGGAACGCTTCCGGCGACTCAATGGTCAGGAACCCGCGCATGCGGTAGTGCCCCAGGCCGCAGAGCTCCGCGCAGACGATCTCAAAGTCCCCGGTCTTCGTCGCCGACAGCCACAAGCGGCCCGTGATCCCCGGCACCGCGTCCAGCTTCATCCGGAACTGCGGCACGAAAAAGCTGTGAATCACGTCCTTGGACTTGAGATGGATGAGGACCGTCTGATGGACCGGGAGGTGGAGTTGGTTGATGGTCGTGAGGTCGTCGGCGGTGTTGAGTACGCCGTCCGTGCCGGGGTAGCGGATGTTCCAGGCGAACTGCTCTGCGGTGATCTCCACCTGCAGGCCGGCTGGCGGCGGGCTGCCGCGCACCTGCGACCACACCTGCTGGCTGTGGAACGTCAAGAAGATGAGGATGATCGCCGGAATGACGGTCCAGATGACTTCAACGAGGTTGTTCCCGTGGAAGTAGTAGGCGCCCCGCCCCGGGCGCTCACGGTAGCGCACGAGGAAATAGAGGAGCGTCGCCTCAACGGCGACGAAGACGATCCCCGTGATGCCGAGGATGGTGTAGAAGAGCCGATCGATGGCGGGCGCGGTGGTCGTGATGGCCTCGGGAAGCCATACGCGAACGCCAGCGGACCCGCCGCCGGCCCACGCGCTCATCGGCGCGATGAGATTCACCACACAACCCACAAGCCATCGCGCCGATCGTTCAAGGCTGAAGGCTGAAGGCTGAAGGGAACGACCCTTGCCTTGAGCCTTGAGCCTTGAGCCTTGAGCGTGCCTCAACCTCATGCCCTCGCTACTGGGTGCTGAACGTCCACTCGATGGGTTTGGTTTCTCCATCAGCGACGGTGACGGTCTGGGTCTGCGTGCCGTACTTCTCGTGCCACGCCTCCAGGACGTACGTCCCTGCCGGCAACCCGGAGATGGTCACCGCCCCGTGCTCATCGGTCACGCCAAAGAACGGGTGGTCGACGACCCCGGCGTAGGCGCTCATCCAGGGGTGGACGTTGCACTTGAACTTCACCATGACCTCAGGCTTGGCGAACTTCTTCGTCGTCTTCATCCCTTTCACCGGCTGGGCGATGTTGAAGGGCTGATTGAGGGTGGGTTTGGCGTTGACGTTGTGCAGCGTGGCGTCGCTGTTGATGATCCCAAGCGGCTGATCGGCCTGGACGCCGAAGACGTGGGGGCGGTACCAGCAACCGCTCTGATCCAGCGCGACGGGCTCCGCCGGCGCCGGGAAGGCCCCCGTAAGCCCCTGCTTGACGTAGACGAAGACGTTCTTCAGCCCTCCCTGCTCATCGACGACCGTCTCTTCTGAATAGAACGGCTCCGCGTGCTGCTGCTGGCAGACAGGGTCGGCGCTCATTTTCACCAGCGCTCGCTGCGGGGCCGTGCCTGACAACCGTACGACCCCTTGAATCGTCGCAGCACTGTGACCTGAAGCCGGCTGGGGACTCTCCGAGAGCAGCGCGAGTTGCGTCGGTGCGCCGACCTCAGCGTGCTCAGGGCTTCTCGCCTGTGCCGAGGCGCTCTGCGGCTTCCCGCTGCCGCACCCAATGGCGACCACGATCACGCCAACCGTTGAGAGCAACCGAGAACGGGTCATGGCTGAACCTCCTTGTTGTTCATAGTTCATAGTTCGTAGTTCGTAGCTCGTAGCTCGTAGCTCACGGATCACGGTTCACGAAGTGCGATGTCGATCCACGAAGAGACAGCGCGCGAGCCTGGATTGCCCCCGTCCCAGACCGCCACGGCGATTGAGGTGAACGCCTCCGTCGTCACCACGGCAGCCCCCCGCGGATGGTTAGGATGAAGCGCGCGCTGCACCACCATGCGCCACCGGCCGTCCTGATATCCTGAGGCGCTCTGGAGGAACGGCGGTGTCGAGACAGACGGGGTGGTCACGCTGTCAAAATCCGTCGCCACCGCCTCCCAGGCCGTTCCGCGTTCAGCCGACCAGTAGCACACATCGAGCGGCGGGGCTCCGGCGGACGGCCACGCCTGCAAGGTGACGACGTCACCTTCGCTGCCGACGGGTTTGAGGAGGAGCGCGAAGCCGTCATGCGGTGCGTGGAGATCCTGGGTCGGGTCATCCCATGTGAATCGGAAGGCGATCGCCTCGTCGTTGTAGACGGCCTCAAGCGACGCGGCGTTCACCGTCGGAGGAGACGCCCACTCGCCGGTGGCGTTGACGACGTTGTCCAATTGCAGATCGGTCCGATCCGCCTCAGCCCATCTGGGATCATCCACGGCGCTCGGAAGCGAATCGTCCACCCGCACCGCGCGCGCGACCAAATTCCAGTGGACCGGCTCCTGCAGCGACGTCACGTAGTAGGCGAGGTGCCATGCCTCCTCGGGGGAGAGCGCCTCGGCGTACGAGGGCATGCCGGCCCCATCGATGCCGGTCAGGACCCGCAGCATCACCGAGCGCGGATCATGTCCCCCGCGATAGCTCCATCCTTGGGTGAGATTTGCCGGCCGAATCGGCATGCCCCAGTCATCGACGAGGCCGCCCGCCGACGGGCCGTTGGCGCGCCCCGCGCTCCCGTGGCATGCCGCGCACCCCAATGTCTCGTAGAGCGCCTTCCCCTTCGCGTGGTCGGCGCGCGCCGGTCCGGGATCGTCCGCCAGCTGGACCGGAGCGGGCTGGACCTTTTCAAAGACGGGGGAGAGACTTCTCAGGTAGGCGACGATCTGCCAGCGGACCCCCTCATCGAGATGCTGCCAGTCCGGCATGTTGCTGCCGGGCAGGCCCTGGGAGATCGTCTGGAAGAGATTCTCATCCGTCGGCGGGGTGCCGCTCGCAGTGCTCCGAAACTTGTACACCCCTAACGCGAGATCCCTCGGTCGCGGGTAGAACCGTTTGGCGTCGACCCCGTCCCCCCGTCCAGTGGCACCGTGGCAGCGCGCGCAGTGCTGCCGATACGCGTCCTTGCCCGCGCCGAGGTCAGGAGCGGGGCGTTCCGCTGCCACAAGAGACGGCGAGCCCCACACCCACAGGACAAGCGTGACTGCAACGCAGTGGGTGAGAACCGCAGGGTGGAATGGACTGCGAGAAGACCAGGGCCTCATTCGGGCGTGGTGTCATTCTAGCGAACGGGGAGGGGTTCGTCAACGCACCGACCGAAGCGCTCGCCAACTATCCCCGCACGAGACTGGTGAAGCCGTCGGGGTCGTCCCGAAAGAGCGCCTCCGCATGGCTGCCGCTCTCGATGAGCGCAAGCCGCTTGGGCTCGCCCGCCGCGGCATAGAGCCGGTGGCTGTGCTGGACCCCCACGATGACATCGCGGGTGCCGTGGATGAAGAGGAGAGGGATTGGCGCAAGCTTCGGCACGTTCTCAATCGCCCGTTCCTTCGGAAGCCACAGGTTCCCCGGACGGCACCCTGCCCACGGCTCGAGGCCCTCCAGGCCGGTCCGCATCGCCTCCGGGGTCCAGAATTTGAACTCGATTTCGTCGAAGTCGGACGGGGCGCTGACCGCGACGAGGCTCCGCACGCCCTCCGGGGATCGGCCGACCGTGTTGATGGCGATGGCCCCGCCCAGCGAGAAGCCCAGGACGTGGAGGAATTGGTACCGCGCCCTCGCCCAGCCCAGCACCGCTTCCAGGTCCGCCCCCTCGAGCGCCGTGAACGTGTAGCACCCGCTCGAGCGCCCGTGCCCTCGAAAGTCCATGGCGATGACGTCGTGGCCGTTGAGCAAGGTACGGCTGAGGCGCTGGAACGTCGGCGTGTCCTTGCTCTGGAAAAACCCCGGGCAGATGATCACCGCCGCCTCGCGGTCGCCCTGCCGGTAGCGATCGACGGAGATCGTGACTCCATCAGCGGTCCTCACGGTCTCCGTCGTGCGCGGCACCGCGTCCATCACCGAGCCCCGGCGACCTGCTGGACGAAGGCGAGCAGGCGCTGGAAGTACGGCTCGCCTCCGACCACGTACGTATCGTTGTGGTCCGCCCCGCGGATGAGGTAGAACGCCTTGGGCTCGGGGGCGGTCTCGTACACCTGCCGTCCGAGGGCGATCGGCACGATGGTATCGCGATCCCCATGGAGCACCAGGATCGGCACACGGATCGTCGGCAGGCGCCGGACCAGATCGTACCGGGAGCGAAGGAAGACGTGCAGCGGCAGGCCCCCGTAGTGCGCCTTGGCCATCGCGGCGATCGACGGGAACGGCGTCTCGAGGATCAACCCGGCAGCCGTCCGCTTCGTGGCTAACTCCGTCGCAACCGCCGCTCCCAGCGAGGTCCCCATGAGGACAATCCGCTGCGGCGAGACGCGGCGTTGGTGAGTCAAGACGTCATACGCCGCCAGCGCGTCCTGATAGAGGCCCGCTTCCGACGGACGGCCTTCGCTCTGCCCGTAGCCGCGATAATCGAACATGAAGACGGACACCCCGCGCTGGTTCAGTTCGGCGATCCACTCCAGCCGGTGGATGAGGTTGCCCGCGTTCCCGTGGCACACCAGGAGGACCGCCGGGCTCTCCGGCGCTTCCACCAGCCACCCATGGAGCCGCACTCCGTCCGCCGCGTGGAACCGGATATCCTCAAGGGGCAGCCCCGATGCCTTCCCCCAATCATCCGGCTCCCACTTCGTCGGGAAGTAGACGAACCGATGATCAAGGGAACAGCCGGCGATCAGCGCGGATAAGGCCATGATCACTCCGATCTTCATGCCTCATCACTCGTCGTCGCCGTACGGCTTCGCATCAGTACGTCTTCCTCCTCGTTCCTTGCGCTGCTCGCCTCTTGGCCCAGCGCAGGCTACGCTAGGTTGAGGGACGGGTTCTAGTCTTGCCGATCTCAAAATTTCATGCTCAGCTTCGTCCCCACGATATGATTGCTGCTCCAGTCGTGCCGCTTGCCGAGTTGGCTCTGGAGCATGTAGTAGACATCGACCGCCACCTCAGCTCCGAGCGCCTTCCCCATCGGGACGGCAACCCCAAGGAACAGCCGGTTCTGGTTCCACGCATCCCGCGTATAGTCGTAGAACAGATCATCGGCTGCGTAGGGTGTGATCTTGTGGCCGGCGAACCGGGTTGGATACGCCAGCTTCGGCATCAACCGAAACTGCCATTCCTGCTCGCCAGCGCTGCCTTGAATGGTCCGCAGCGCGTGAGGTCGAGCTCACCGGTATGCTCCTCGAGCGGTTTGCCGGAGGACTCGTTGCGCACGAACAGGTAATTGAGCCCAAGTTGCCAGTGCGTGGAGGGCTTGTAGCGCACCCCCTGGCGGTACTCGTGGTAGAAGAGCTCGCTCGCATCATCACGAATACGGACCTCTGGAAGGAAAAACACCTCCCACTGGGGACCGAGCCGTTTGCTGATCTCGATGGTGTTCCAGGACTGGAAATCGTCTCTGGCCCAACAGACCCCCGCCCCAGAGACAAGGACAGCAACAACCATTACGCCCCACCAGACGACCTGTGTCCTGTTCCCGTGACGCCGCATCAATTGCCTTCCCCATGGGAACACCCCGCGACCCGGCTCAACCGACGCTCCTCTGGAGGCGTCAACTGGCGAAAAGCCCGATACAGCAGTAGGTCGTAGGCGATCTTCAGGCCTGGTCCGATGAGAAACGGCGCGGAGAGCGACACGGTACGCATGAGCGGCCCGGCGATGGCTGGCGCGACCGCCCAGGCCACACCTCGTGTGAGGTTCGTGATGCCACTGGCCCGAGTGCGCTCATCTTCTTTGACGACGGCTACAATGTAAGATTGCCGGGTGGGCACGTCCATTTCCACCAGCGCCTCCCGGATGAGAAACAGAACCACGGCAACCGTCAGGTTCGGCGCAATCGGCACGGTCATCAACAGCAGGCTGGAGGGCAGGTGCGTCCAGACCATGGTGTTGACCAACCCGATCCGACGAGCCAGCCAGGCGGCCCCCAGGTGCGACAGCCCATTCAGGATGCGGACCAGAAAGAACAACGGCCCCAAGAACGCCTCATCGACCCCAAAACGCTGGAAGAACCAGTAGGACACCAGTGCCGTAGTGAGAAATCCTCCTCCGAGGCTGTCCAGCGTGGACAATCCGGCAAACTTTGCGACCACTTGCCGGGACGCAGGCGAGAGGGACTGCGTGGGTGAGCGAACCGCAACCTCAATCCCACGGCTGAGCTTCACCACCGACGCTCCAGCCAGCAGGCATAGCACGCTGTAGAGCCCCCAGGTCCATTGGTACGATTCCAGCGCCGGCACATGGAACTGTTGGCGCAGGAGTGCCGGTACGCTGCCCAACAATGAGCCGACTGCGTGTCCCGCGTCCACAATGACGTTGTACCAGGCGAAGACCTTGGTCCGTTCAGCGGAGGTCGTCGTCTGTGGCAGGATCGCTTGCTCGACCGTCATGCTGGCGCCGCGGTCCCGGCCCATCCCATTGACCATGCCGATGAAGACCGCGAGCATGACGACGGGAGAAGAAGCTGAGCCAGCCAACAGCAGCCCTCCAACACTCATCCCCCACGCCAGCGCCACCAGGCTCCTCCGTCTGCCCACCCGGTCAGCCAGACCCGTCACCACCAGAGTCCCAAGGGCACAGCCGGTCAGACCAAGGGCGATGGTCAGCCCGATGCGCGAGGGGTTGAATGCCAGGGTTGCTAGATGCAGGGAGAGGATAACGCCGGAAAGCCCTACGGCGACTGCCCGTAGTCCCGCGGAGAGGAAGATCCGCCAGCGTTGGGGATGCGATTCGCGCTCACGGTTCCACAAACTTGACCCTCAAGTCGTCATAGTAGGTGACAGAATCGGCCTTCGTCCAGACGCCCACGTGGCCGGCATCCTGGAATGTCTGATCAGTCGCCTCCAGGATCGGCTGTCCATTCCACACGACCGTGAACTGATCTCCCTGGACGTGAAGCATGAGCTCCTGCCAGACGCCTCGCGTAACGGCTCCCTTCCAACTGGCCAACTGCTGCCGGCTGCCATCCACAACTTTGTAGAACCGCACGTTCTGCTCCAAGGCGTTAGCCCGGGTGATGTAATAGTTGCGCTCATCCTGGTAGCGGACTACCAGCCCACAGGCCTGGTCCACCTCTCCTGAGACCATCTCGCACCTGACGGACACTGAGGCATCGCGCACCAGCGGCGTCAACGCCACGGCCACGGGAAACCGGTAGTCTGTGCGGTCGGTGCTGACCTGGGCCAGCACATGGGCGCCGCTTGGGGCATCCGATTCGGATTTGACGATCCATTGGCCAGGTTGTCCGCTGCCTGTCGTCCCAAAGACAAATTCCTTCGGTGATTGTCCCACGTCATCCGCCTCGAAGCTCCATGTCGTGCCTGCCCCGCGTAATAGGGAAGGAAACAACCCGATGAACCCTGCTGTGATGAGGCATACGCAGAGTCCTCGAAAGCTCCGCCTCCTGTTCGTCTGGCTCATCCCCGTCCCCGCTGCACCAGGTGCTGACAATACGCATACAGGGCATCGTAGACGATGCATTCTTTGGCCAGGATCTCATGGTCGTCTTTCAGCCCGAGGGACCGGAACCCTTCGGCGATTGCCTTCAGTCCCGCGGCTTCCGGCCGCCCATACAAATCCTCATCCACGTCGGCCCCATGGACAATCTGCGCCAGGAGCCGAATCGCTGGGTCTCGGAGATGGTATTTCCCCACGAGGGCCTCGAAGCTGCATCGGCCATCATGGTGCCCCAACTCAACATCCGGGACATCAAACGGGATGGCACCTTCCTGCTTGGCAACTTGGAGGACACGCTCGGCAGGCACAAACAGAAAGGCCGCGCCCGGGTCGATGAATTTCTTGATCAACCAGGGGCACGCGACCCGGTCAACTTTGACTCGCTCCCTCGTGACCCACTTCATGATGGCTCACTCTACCATAGCCACGGCGTGGCTCACAAGCGGCTACCCAGCCTTACACGATCCAATCCGGGGGTTGACGATACCGCAATAACGCTCCAACAGTCAGACAGTCGGGGGAAATCATCCTTCCCCGCGGCTTTCTGTTCTGTTGCTGATTATTGCTCGTGGAGCCTCGTTCGGTTGCTTGCGTTAGCACACGGTTAGCACGGAGGGCGCAAGAGGGTTACGGTAGAGTGCCGTAACCCTCTTGTGAACGAATGGTAGCGGGGGTTGGATTTGAACCAACGACCTTCGGGTTATGAGCCCGACGAGCTACCTGACTGCTCCACCCCGCAGTATGTATCGCTGATTATACGGTCTGAAGATGGCGACGTCAATCGTTCTCGGGGGTCAGGGGAATCACGTACTCGCCGGGCTTGGCGACCTTGAAGGTGGAGCGGATGAGGCCCTCGAGGTAGGAAGGGTCCGATTGGAGCCTCGCCTCTTCCTGCCGCAGTCGTTCCTGCTGAGCGGCTAACTCGGCGAGCCCTCGATCAAGCCGCCGCCGCATCAGCGAAAGGTGAATCAGGTGGCAGGTGCCAGGGCCAAAGAGAACCACGCCGAGCACCCCAACACCGATGAGCCACCGCGGCCGTTTCCCCATCCCTTGTCCGTTCATCGATTGAAGAGCGGCCAGCGGGTCCCCGCGTAGATCGCCCGAGGCCCTAACGCCTCCTCAATCCGCAAGAGCTCATTATACTTCGCCACCCGCTCGCTGCGCGAGAGCGAGCCGGTCTTGATCTGCCCCGCGTTGGTGGCGACGGCCAGGTGGGCGATCGTCACATCCT
>JACPSQ010000116.1 GCA_016193195.1 Candidatus Omnitrophota bacterium | reverse complement strand
GTGTCGAGCATCCGCTCCACCGCCGAGGCCCCGACCCCGTAGTGGCGCTGAACCGCCTCCTCGATGTCCTGCTGGCTGGCCAGGACCGGGCTGAGCTCGCAGTCCAGCAGGAGCTTCAACTCATCCAAGGTTTGCACATCGAACGGGTCGGCGATCGCCACCTGGAGGGTGTTATCCCGGAAGGAGAGGGGGATGAGGTGGTAGTGGCTGGCGAATTTCGGCGGGACCTTCGCGAGCGCGTCGGGACTGACGCCCATCTCGGCCACTCGCACGTAGGGCATGCCCACCTGCCCCGCCAACACCGGCAGGAGCTGCTCGTTGGAGAGCATCCCGAGGCGGGTCAGGACGGTGCCGAGAAACTCGCCGGTGCGCTTCTGCTCCTTGAGCGCCTCCTTCAGCTGCTCGAGGGAGATCAGCCCTTGCTCAACCAGCAGTTCCCCTAACTTCTGCCGCTCGTTTCGCATCGGAGGTAGCATACCACAACCGGCGAAGGTGACACAACGCATCCGGCTGATATAGATAGGCTGATATGATATAGAAGGTGGGGGCGGGGGGTTAGAGCGTGGAGATGAGCTCTTCCAACTGGTCGAGATCGACGGGTTTGCAGAGGTAGCCGTCAGCCCCGTTGTCCATGGCTTCGTCGATGGCATCGGTGGTATCCATGACGGTGAGCATGATGACGCGGACCGGAGCGGGGTGTGACCGAATGAGCCTGAGGATGTCCAAGCCGGAGACCTCCGGCATGCGGATGTCCAGCAGGACCACGTCCGGGTTGAACCGTTGCAACGCGGCAATAATCTCGTCGCTGCGCGAGGCGACCGCCGTCTGGTAGCCGCGTCCCATGAGAAACCCGGCGACGATGTAACAGAACTTCGCCTCGTCGTCCACCACGAGGACCCGCTTGGCCTGGAGATGGATTTCCGCCATCGGCAGTCACCCCTTCCTCATATAACCATACCTGATCGGGACCGCGGGATGCAATTTTGGGATTGACATCCAGAGCTTCGTGCCGTTACAATTGGCCCTCAGCATCGTTTCGTGCCCGCCCTCGTGGGTGTTCCCTCCGTCCCACCCCTCCCAGGCACCGCTCGTCGCGTCTCGCGGCTCGACAGCTCCGTTCAAGCTTGTAAGGAGGCTTCCATGCCTCTTGCCGCGGTCCTTCTCGTCTGGCTCTTGTCCTGGCCTGGCGTCGCCCACGCCGTTTCCTCCTCCTGGGAACGCATCGAAGTCGGCTCGAGCGAGCGGGCGTTCGTGGCGGTTGCTGTCGACCCAACCTCGCCGGAGCTAATCGTCGCGGCCAGCCGCCACACACTCTACGAATCCTCGGATGGGGGACGGCGTTGGCGCGCGCGGTTTCGCGCCCCTGGCGTGGCGACGATCAGCACGCTTGCCGTTGAGAGCGCTCACGCGGTCATCCTGGTGGGCACAGACCGCGGGCTGTTTGCTTCCTTCGATGGGGGGGCGAGATGGTCGCGCGTCTTTCGGGGCGCGAACGAACGAGAGGCGCAGTGCACCGCAGTCGCCTTCCATCCCCTCCAACACGGCACGGCCCTCCTCGGGACCCACGGAGGGCTCTTCATCAGCTCTGACCGAGGCCGGCATTGGAAAAACGTCCGGATCCCGCACGCCGCCCGAGAGGTCGTGCACTTCGCGTTTGACCCTCACGCCCTCGACCGGTTGTACCTGCTGGCGGCTGAGGGGCTGTTCATCGGCAGCCTCGCGCGCGGCCCATGGGAGCAGCGCTTCCGCTTGGCGCAGGCGGAGGCCGTCGATCCAGAAGCCCTCTCCGAGGCCGACGTCCAAGACGGCACGGAGGAAGAACATCCGGCGCATCGCCTCAGCGCCGTCGCACTCGACCCTCAACACCCCCTCACCCTCTACCTCGCCGGAACGAGGGGGCTCCGGCTCAGCGTCGATGGAGGAACGAGCTGGCGACAGGCGACCCGCATCGGGCTTGAGTCACACGCGATCAGGCGCCTCCTCCCCTATCAGCGCTCGCCGCTTGTCCTCTATGCGGCGACGAGCCGGGGCGTGGCGCGGTATGACCCGGCCCGGGAGCGCTGGCAGGCCGTGACGAAGGGGCTCTCGACTGCCCCGACCCACGATCTCGCGGCGAGCGCGGATCGCCTCTGGGCCGCCACAGACGAGGGGCTCTATCGCGCTCAGGTGGCGCCGGATCCCTTCAGCGAAAGCGAGCCGCCCTCCGCTCGTGAGCTCCTGGCCAACTTCACGTTTGAGCCGACGATGGCCGACGTGCGGGAAGCCGCCATCCGATACGCCGAGGTCCACCCCGATAAAATCCGGCAGTGGCGGCGCCAGGCCGCCCTCAGAGCCCTCTTTCCCGCGGTGGAGATCGGCGTGGATCATGACCGGACCCGTCGCGCCAGCATCGACGAGGGGACCTTCCCAAAGTTTCAGATCATCGAGACGGACAACCGGGATGCCGGACTCAATGTCTCTGTGAAGTGGGAGCTGGGCGACCTCCTCTGGAATGACGACCAGACCTCGATTGACGTGCGCTCCAAGCTCATGGTGCAGCTCCGCGATGACATCGTTGATGAAGTCACTCGGATCTACTTTGAGCGCCGCCGGCTCCAGGTGGCTCTGTTGACCGATCCCCCGAGCGACCAGCAGGCGATGCTCGAGAAGGAACTGCGCCTCCAGGAGCTCACGGCGCTGATGGATGGATTGACCGGAGGCTATTTCTCGAACACGGTGAAGGTGAACGACAACCGATAGGAGGGAACGGATGGAAGCAGTGGCGACGGACGTGGCGGTCAAGCGGCTGGTGAAGTTCGACGGCGAAGGCTCACTCAAGGCGTACTGTGACCTCGCCGTTGGAGATACGTTCCTCATTAAGGGGCTGCGGGTCGTGGAGGGCAAGAACGGCCTCTTCGTCAGCATGCCACGCCAACAGGGCAAGGACCAGAAGTGGTATGACAGCGTCGTGGCGCTGACGAAGGAGGCGAAGCAGGAGGTGAGCCGGGTCGTCTTAGAAGCCTATAGCAAGGAGTGACCGACCGCACCCTAGAGGGGTGCGGCATCCGGCGATCTTTGAGTCACAATACCCCGCCTTTGGGCGGGGTATTTGTTTCCTTGAAGCGATTTTGCTTGACAAAGTGTATCACCGACACGATATACTATTAGTGTCGGACAGACACTTAATGAGGGCTTCCCCGGGGACCGACGGATACCTGGCGCGGCATACCATCGCGGTTGACGTGGTGGTCTTTACGATCCAGGGGGGGACGTTGAAGGTCCTCCTCGTCAGGCGCCAGCGTCCCCCGTACCGCGGGGCGTGGGCGTTGCCCGGCGGGCTCGTCGGACCAGAGGAATCGGTGGATGCAGCCGCCCTTCGCGAGCTCCAGGAGGAAACCAGTATCGGCAACATCTCCCTGGAGCAGCTCTACACGTTCGGGGAGCCGAACCGCGACCCACGAGGGCGCGTCATCACGGTCTCGTACTATGCGCTGGTCAACTGGCAGCAGTTCCAGCTCAAGGTGCGCCAGCGCGTCTCAGGGGCGAGCTGGTTTCCCGTGAAACGGCTCCCGCCGCTCGCGTTTGACCATCAGCGCATCGCGGACTATGCGCTCGAGCGGCTGCGCAATAAGATCAACTACACGACCGTGGGGTTCCAGCTCCTGCCCCGTCAGTTCACCCTGACGGAGCTCCAGGGCTCCTACGAGGTGATCATGGGCCAGCGCCTCGATAAGCGCAATTTCCGCCGCAAGATGCTCCAGCTTGGGATTCTCAAGGGCACACGGGAGTTCCGGGCCCACGGGCGGCAGCGGCCAGCCCGGCTCTATACCTTCACGGAACCCAAGGTGGTCAAGCTACAGGAGAAAGGGATCATCGTCCCCTTCTAAAACGCGGATTCCGCAGATGATCCAAAGACGATTCCGCAGATCAAACTGGGTTTGAGTTGATGGACACCAACGGCTCCACGAGTGGGAACGGGCACGAGACGAACGGCCGGGCTGCGGTCGCGGAGCCGCCCCACTACGCCCTCTTGAAGGAGAAGATCGCGATCTTGAAGAAGGAGCGCGAGGCGGTCATCCTGGCCCACAACTATCAGGAAGGGGCGATCCAGGACGTCGCGGATTTCGTCGGGGACTCCCTGGGGCTTGCACGCAAGGCCCAAGGGACGGACGCGAAGGTCATCCTCTTCTGCGGGGTCCACTTCATGGCGGAAACCGCCGCCATGCTCTGTCCGGAAAAAACCGTCCTCATCCCGGATCTCGCGGCCGGCTGCTCGCTGGCAGACATGATCATTCCGGAGCAGATCCGCGCGTGGCGCGCCGCGCACCCCGACGGGGTGGTCGTCTGCTACGTGAACACCTCGGCGCTCGTGAAAGCGGAGTGCGACTACTGCGTGACCTCCACGAATGGGGTCAAGGTCATCGAGCACATCCCCGCGGAGCAAGAGATCCTGTTCGTCCCCGATTACTACCTCGGAAGCTTCCTCAGAGCGAAGACCAAACGCAACATCCACCTCTGGAAGGGCTATTGCCCCGCCCATGCGGCCATTCTGCCAGAGCGGGTGGACCGGCTGCGGGAGGAGCATCCTGAGGCGGAGTTCCTCATGCACCCGGAGTGCGGGTGCACGACGAAGCAGATGGACCTGGCCGACGAGGTCCTCTCGACGGATGGAATGGTGCAGTATGTGAAGCGCTCACCGGCGAAGGAGTTCATCATCGCCACGGAAACCGGCCTCCTCCACCGGCTCCGCGCGCAACACCCCGAGAAGGCGTTCTACCCCGCGAGCGAGCACGCGCCCTGCCACCACATGCAGCGCAACACGCTGGAGAAGGCGTTCATGTCGCTCGTGCGGATGCAGCACGTGGTGACGGTGGACCCGAAGATCTCTGAGCGGGCCGTGCGACCGATCGAACGGATGCTCGAAATCGTCTAGAAAACTACTGGTGGATTACGGTGATTTCTAAAAGCGATTTCAGTGATTCGCTCTCTCAGCCCAATCACCGGAATGGGGTTGGTGAATCACTGTAATCATGTTTACATAATCACCGGAATCATCCCTTGCAGTTTGTCGAAATCCTTCGGCTCATCGAGCGTGAGCCCCTTCATCGAGGGATCGATCCGGCGCAGGAGCCCGGTGAGGACGCGCGCCGGCGGAAACTCGATGAAGTGGGACGCCCCGGAGCGGACGAGCTCCCGCATCGACGCCTCCCAGAGGACCGGGCTGACGATTTGCTTCACGAGGAGCTGGCGGATCTCCTCAGGGTTCTGCACGGGCTTGCCGGTTACGTTGCTGACGACGGGGAACATCGGCGGCCGGATTTCGATCTTCGACAGCGCCTGCCGGAACTGATCGGCGGCCGGCTGCATCAACGGGGAGTGGAAGGCGCCGGCGACATCGAGCCTGACCGCCCGCTTCGCCCCTGCGGCCTTCGCCAGCCGCTCGGCGGTGCCAATCGCCTCGACCGTCCCGGAGAGCACGGTCTGATCGGGGGCGTTTCTGTTGGCCGCGGATGCGCCGGACGCCCTGCAGAGCTCCTCAACGGTCTCGCTGGTCAGCCCGACGACCGCCAGCATCGCCCCCGCGTGG
>JACPSQ010000118.1 GCA_016193195.1 Candidatus Omnitrophota bacterium | reverse complement strand
CTGCCGCTTGGATCGAGAGCGGTCCGGTCGAGTCATCGAACAACCCCGTGGCTAAAGAATATGCCTGAACGCGCGCACCTCTCCGTCGTCATCTTGACCAAAAACGAAGAAGCGCGGATCGCGCGCTGCCTGGAGAGCGTGCGATGGGCGGATGAGATCGTGGTGGTCGATGGAATGAGCACGGACCGGACGGCGGAGATCTGCCGTCAATTTGGGGCCCGCGTGATCGTGCATCCCTTTGAAGGTAGCTTCGCCCAGGAGCGCAACCTCGGTTTGGAGCACGCCGGGGGGGACTGGGTCTTGCAGATCGACGCGGACGACGTCGTGACCCCAGAATTCCGCGAAGCGGTAGAGCGGATGCTGATCATGCGGACGCCGCACGCCGCATTCAAGTTTCGGCGCAAGAGCTATCTCCTGGGGAGGTTCATGCGCTACGGCGGGTGGTACCACTACCTGCCGAACCTGGTCCGACGCGACGCGGTTCGGTATGAGGGTCTGGTGCACGAGCACCCAGTGATTCGCGGTACGATCGGTCAGTTGGAGGTTGACATCGAGCATCATCCCTGCGAGGACCTGTCGGAGTTTCTGGCGCGCCACAATCGCTACACCACGTTAAGCGTTCAGGAACTGCTGGATGGCCGTCCGCCACTCAGTGAGCGTCAGCTTTGCGCGTATCTGATTCGACGCCCGTGGAAGATATTCTGGAAGAGCTACATCAAGAAACAGGGATTTCGAGAGGGCATGCACGGGTTGGTCTTCGCCCTCTTCTTCTCGATGGTGGAAGGTATCAAATGGGCCAAGTATTGGGAACAGCTTCAGCGGCGACGGCAGGGGTAGGACGGGACGAACACGATGGCTGAGCGTCCCCACTGCGACCTGATTCTTGTCTCACACGACCGGCTCGAATACACCACGGCCTGCCTCGAAAGCCTGATCCGTTGTACCTCGCCTCACGAAGTGGAGTACCGCCTCCTTCTTCTTGACAACGGCAGCCAGCACGAGGTCGTGGAGTACCTGCGGGGATTCCAGACCTGCCATCCGAGCGTCAGGCTGGTGCTCAATGCGCAGAACCTCGGCTGGGTCAAAGCGGTCAACCAGGGCATCCAGTGGTCCACGGCCCCCTACATCTGCTGGCTGAATAACGATCTGCTATTTACCGAGGGATGGCTGACGGCCATGTTGAAGGTCGCCTGTCACGATGCTCGGATCGGGGTGGTGAACCCCTCATGGAAGCTTCACCATGAGACGCCAGAGATGTTCCAGCGCCGCATGGCCAGGCAACGTCGAGAAGGGGGAACCCCCTATCGGGAAATCGGAGAGTGCAACGGGGCGTGCATGCTGGTGCGGCGGGAGGTCATCAACCGCATCGGTCTCTTGGATGAGATCTATGGCTCGGGCGGACTGGACGATTCGGACTTCAGCCGGCGAGCCACCCGGGCTGGCTTCCTCTGTGTGCAGGCCAACGACGCGTTTGTGTTTCATTGGGAAAATGTGACCTCGAATACCGTCCCGGGCTATTGGCTTCGAGAGCGGCCTCGGACGCAGAGGATCTTTGAGGAGCGGTGGGGCCGTCCCCGACAGGTGGCCGTGGTGATTGAGGAGCAGGAGGTGCTCTCGCCCGCCTTCACCCCAACGCTTCGGATTGTCGTGGGCCTGGCGCGATTTGGCATTCGGCTGCAGGTGTTTCTGGTGGGGCGTCATACACCGCGCCTGCAGGCACGGTGGCGAGAGGAAATCGAGGGACAGACACCCCATGCGAACCTGCGCGTCCGGTTGCTCCTCCTGTCGCCGCTGGTGCCGTACCGTCTTGCCAGGTGGCTGGCTACCCTCCAGTGCCTGGGTGTGCTCGCCAGCCATCGTCAGAAGGGGGAGTTGAAACGATTCAAAGCAGTGGTTGCGCTATCGGAGGCGGTCGCCCGGTTCTTGCAGCGCACCACCTGGCTGCATGGAGTGCCGGTCTCTCGGACTTTCGAGTGCTGCGAGCCCGTGGCGGGCGAGATGCAATGCCTGCATGCCAGCATGGAGTCTTCTCTTCCCCAGCCGGACACGATGACCACTGCCCCCTCATGGGCGGGACACCTCCCGTCTCGTCCTCGACCGCGTGCGTGGTCGGCGCGCCTTGAGAAGCTGCTCCTGAAGGGCCTCACGGGATACTTCCGGCCGCGAACGGGGACGCGGCGCTTCGGCTGGGCTGAGGCGCTGGGGTTTGGGTCAGCCCTTGACTACTGGATGCGCTATGCCTCAGTCATTGAGCGCCTCAACGCCTGGGCGCAGTGCCACGCAGCGGGCAAGACCCTGCTGGTGCTGGATGTGGGAGGGGGGCCGTCGGGACTGATCTCCTTCGTGCGAGATCCTCGGTACCGTATCGTGGCGGTTGATCCTCAACAGGCCGTCCTGCAGTTCAATCAGGCCATCAAAGTGGCGGGTGACGGATGTTGTCTGCCGTTCGGGGATCGGACGTGTGACGTCGTCGTATCGGTCGATTCGTTGGAACATGTCCCCGCCGAGCGGCGGCTCGCGTTCTTGAAAGAACTTAATCGCGTTACCAATCACCTGATCCTCCTCCACTGCCCACTTGATAGTTACGACCGCCGATTTCAAGGCACGCGGTATGACAAGCTGTTCCAACGGCTGCACCGACGGTATTTCCATCAGGACGAGGCCAACACCGCTGAGCATCTGCAGTGGGGGCTGCCGACGGTTGAGTTGATCCAGTCGGTGTTTCCCCACGCCGATGTGGAAGGGTTGCAAAACGGTCGCGTCTGGGTCCGTCATATGATGGGAGGACGGCGCCCGTGGCGGCGCATCGTCAACGGTCTCTACTACCTGTGGATGCTTAAGCGGCATGACGGCCAGCCTCCGTTCCACGGCGCCTTGATGAGGATCGAACGGGCGACGTCAACACGGCAGGGCGTGTCTCGGGTGGGGCGCGCACGCCTTTCGGTTGTGGTGTTGACCCGGAATGAGGAGGCGCGCATTGCTCGATGCCTTGCGCATGTGAGCTGGGCGGATGAGATCATCGTCGTGGATGGCGAAAGTACGGATCGGACGGCCGAGATCTGCCGGCGGGTTGGCGCGACGGTCATCTCGCGTCCCTTCAGCGGGAGCTTCGCGGAGGAGCGGAACGCCGGTTTGGAAGCCGCCACCGGCGACTGGGTGTTGCAGCTGGACGCAGACGACGTGGTGACCCCAGCCATGCGCGAGGAAGTCACCCGCGTCCTTTGTCAGGATGACGGCCGGTATGACGTCTATAAGTTCCGTCGACGCAGCGTGTTCTTGGGGCACCGCCTCGCCTTCGGGGCGTGGACGCATTACCTGCCTCATTTGGTGCGCCGGAAGACCGTGCGCTATGCGGGGCGTGTGCACGAACATCCCATAGCCCCCGAGCCATTCGGGGTCATTGATGCAGACGTCGACCATTATTTCTGCGAGCGCTTCGCCGACTATCTCGAGAAACTGAATCGCTACAGTAGTCTCAGCGCCCAAGATCTGTGGGAGCGACCGACTCGGTTGACGCCGTGGGGGATGTGCCGTAAAGTGGCCCTGCGTCCGGTCAAGTTGTTTTGGAAGGTCTATGTGAGGAAGCAGGGGTATCGCGACGGGATCCACGGGCTGATCATGGCGCTTCAAAATAGCTGGTCGCATGTCGTCACCTATGCTAAATACTGGGAACTCACCAAGGCACCCATGCCTTCTGCCTTGCCTCCGGATCTGACCGTTCAGCTAGACCGGCTCAATCAGGACTCCAGCGATGAGGCGCAGCGGTTGTGGAGGAGCGGGCCTCAACTGACCCCCTCGCAGATCGCGTGGCGTCTATGGCTTGCCCCTCCTGCGGCGTTCTGGAAGGCCTATCTGGCGCGCCGGTGCTATCGAGACGGCTGGCGCGGGATCGTGATCAGCGCTTTGGCGGCGTATCAGTGCTTTGCGACGTACGCCAAGTACTGGGAAACCCTCTGTGCGGCCGGTGCGCCTCACCAGGAGTCGGCCTGAGCGTCGAGGGACGCTCGCATCCGACCATGTCGCGGCATGATCCGGTCATCATCGCGCTGCTCATCCTCAGCGGCGTTCTGTTACTGGCTCACCTCGACAACGGCTACCTGTGGCAGGACGAGGCCGAGACGGCGCTCCTCGCCCGACACACCCTGCAGTTCGGCTACCCGCGGGGATATGACGGCCGGCAGAATTACATCGAGATCGAGCCCTTCGGCTACGGTCCAAGGGAAGCATGGATCTACAATCCTTGGCTGCCCTTCTATCTCTTGGCTGGGGTCTTCGCGCTGGCCGGCGAGTCGACGGGGGCCGCGCGGCTGCCGTTTGCGCTGTGCGGCCTGTTGACGATCTTCCTGACGTGGCGGCTCGCCGCTTGGCTGACGGATGACCGCCGGATCCAGCGTTTTGCCGTCGCGCTCTTGACCTTCTCCGTGCCGTTCCTGCTGCACATGCGGCAGTGCCGCTACTACGCGATGGCGACACTACTCCTCATCGCCGTGTGCCTCGCCTACCTGGCCTTCCTGGCGCGTCCGACCTTGAAGCGGGCGATGGGGTTGGCTGCGCTGTTGACCCTGCTCTTTCACACGAACTTCGGAACGTTCATCCCCTGTGCCCTGGCCCTCTTCCTTCATCAAGCCGGATGGGGCAGCCGCGAAACCAGCCGGCCGTTTTTGATCGGGATGGGACTGGTCATCGCGCTGACGTTTCCGTGGATTCTCTATTTCTACCGCCCTGCCTTCATCGGCGCCGTCTCCCTCGAGCGGTTGTATCGCCACCTGGAGTACTATGTTCGCGTGACCAATAAGTTTCTCGTCCCGATCGGATTCATGGCCGCGATGTCTGGGGTCTTTGCGCTGACAAGACGCGCGCCTCCTCCGTCCAACGGCACGCGGCGCCCGTCGGCTCTCCCTTGGTTCATCGTGCTGATGGTGGGCGTTCAGGTGGCGTTTCTCCTCATTCCTGACCAGAGACACCTGCGGTATCTGATGCCGCTCTTCCCGCTGCTGGTCATCGGGGAAGCGTGGTGGTTCGTCCGCTGGTGGCTGGGTGGACCGTGGCCGCGATTGGGCTGGGTGATGGTGGCCTTGGCGCTCTTCACGAACGTCTTGCGCTCTCCTCACGCGGCGGTCCCGCTCGTCGACTTCGTGTACGAGCTCACCCATCGCTACGTCGGCCCCATGGAGGGCGTGGTGGGTTACTTGCGCTCCCACGGCCGGCCCGATCAGGTCGTGAAGATTCCCTATGATGATCGGACGATCATGTTCTACACGAACCTGAAGGTCGAGCGGCCGTCCGAGTTCCTTCGCGAGACGTTTCCTGACTGGGTGGTGATCCGGCGTGGATGGATCTCCCCACACTTCTTTGAGGGCTCTTACCTTCGCCGCATCCAGGCGACGTACGAGCGGATCGAGCTCGATGCGCCTGACGCCTACTGGCAGAACCGCGAAGACCCTGATCTGCACCACTTTCGGAGGGCCTGGTGGCCTCCGCCGGTTGTGATCTATCGCAAGCGGGGGGCTCCACATGGCAAGACCTGAGCTTTCCGTGATCATCCCGGCCTACAATGAAGAGACGGTCATTGGAGGCACCCTTGAAGCGGTTGCGAGGTACCTCACCGAGTTGCCGATTACGCATGAGCTCATCGTGGTTGATGACGGGAGTACGGACCGGACGGTCACCGTCGTGCGGGAGCTGATGGAGCGGATGCCGTCCATCCGGCTCCTGCAATCCGCCCACGCGGGGAAGGGCGGGGCGGTGAAGCGCGGGGTCCTGGAGGCGCAAGGGAATCACGTGCTGTTCATGGACGCCGACCACTCCACCCCGATCCAGGAGTGGAAGAAATGCGCCCCGTGGCTTCGAGACGACTACGAGGTGGTGATCGGATCGCGAAAGATGCCCGGCGCGGACGTCGAAATCCGTCAGCCGCCCTTGCGGGAAGCCATGGGCAAGGTCTTCACCTGGCTCACCAACGTGGTGCTGGCCACGCGCGTCACGGATATTACCTGCGGGTTCAAGTCGTTTCAGGCGGAAGCCGCCCGTCAGATCTTTCAGCTCCAGCGCGTGCAGGGGTGGGGGTTCGACGCGGAAATCCTCTTCATCGCTCGACGGCGTGGGTATCGAATCAAAGAGGTTCCCGTCGTGTGGAGAAACGACGCCACGACAAAGGTGCGGCTGCTCACGGATGCCGCTCGATCCTTCAAAGAGCTGGTTCAGATTCGACTGGGGGCCTGGCGGGGGTGGTATCCCCGCGCATAAGAGCGTATCTGCATATCTGAGTAACTGAGTGAGAGAAGCGAAGATGCAGAAGGTCATCCGGAAGGTGTTGCGGGCGGTCGCGGACTACGACCCAGACTACTATGACATGTACGCGGACGCGAACGAGGCCTTCTTCGCCACGCTCTATGTGGAGCGGATCAAGCGGCACGCCAGGGAGGCCGGGATCCATCCGCCGGCGACCGAGGCGGGCACCCCCGCGGCTTCGCTTGGCGAAGCCAAGCGTGCGGGGGTCGGCGAGGGCCGGGCGCCCTCGCGCCCGGCATTCCGCGGCCGCCCTGATGGCGACCGCTCCAGAAGTGCCGACGACCGAGGCCGGGTACCCAGCTCTGCTGGGTGGCTGACGGGAGTGCCGAAGCACATAGTGCGAGGCGGGCGCAGCCGGAGGCCGACCGAGCCGGGCACCCCCGATGCTTCGCTTTGCGAAGCAAAGCGTTGGGGGTCGGCGACGGCCGGTCGCCCTCGCGCCCGGCATTCCGCGGACGCCCCGATGGCGTCCGCTCCAGGAGTGCCGTCGATCGCAGATCGACGGCCGACGCTCCTGGAAGCCGGCTGCCAGGCCGGGCGTCTGGTCATCCCCTTCGCCAGGCTGGGCTTTCAGGTAACCGGGGTCGACACGTCACGCTACGCGTTGCGGCGCGCCCAAGAGCACGCCGAGGCGGCGGGGGTCGGCGCGACCTTCGTGCGCGGTGACGTGATGGAAGTGCTGAGGCGCGATCCCGATCGGCTGTTCGACATCGTCGTCTGCGCCGAAGTGCTGTACCTTTCGCCCCGGTACCGCGAGATGTTGCAGGCCTTGGCCGGTGCCGTACGGCCGGGCGGACTCTTGTGCGTGTCGCATCGGCCGAAATTTTACTATCTCTTGGAAGCCTTCCGGCAGTATGATCTAGCGGCGGTGGACGCCGTGCTCCAACGAAACGAAGGGCCGTTCCGCGACAGCGCCTACTACAATTGGCAGACCGAGGAGGAGCTTCGCGCCCTGTACGGATCGTTAGGG
>JACPSQ010000027.1 GCA_016193195.1 Candidatus Omnitrophota bacterium | reverse complement strand
GGCCTATATCCAGCTCTCTTCGAAGCGTCCGAAGGGAGCGATCGAGATCAAGCAGGGTATTGTCCTGCACGTCGCCAACAAGCGAGAGCTCGTCGGCATCGAGATCTTAGATGCCAGCGAGCGCTTCCCGATCCGCAACCTCCACACGCTCCAATTCTTGTCTTAGGGGCAAGGGGCGGGAGACGCGGGGCGTGGGTCAGGATCAGAGGCCAGAAAACAGATGTCAGAAGTCAGAAGAGCAAAGCGGACGGTAGAGGCGGCCCACTGAGGAACGCCTCCGGAGTCCCAATCTAACCAACACCAGGGACAACTGGGACGACACAGGACAACGCAGATAACGAGGATAACGGCAACTGCTGTAACCTATTGTCTCGCAATGGGCGTTAACGCGGAAATCCGCTGGTTTGAGCAGTCTTCATTGCAAACTTCAACGGGATGTCTAGCGGTCCCTTCGAGCGTTAGTCCTTGCGCGAACGCTAATAGTTGAGAGAATGAGTTATCGCACAACAAGACCCCTCGTTTAGGCCTTGTGAGGAGTGCGAAGGTGATGGTTACGGCTACGCGTGGCTGTAACCTCACCGACTTATTGGGTGGACTTATTCAAGGAGAGAATATGGCGAATCTCGGGGGCAAGAGAGCCAAAGAGCGTCGGACAAATGTGCTGGATCAATACTTTCCGAGTTGGAAAGAAGAGCTATGGCTTCCTGTACAAGAACCAGGCTTCATTGCTGCTCCAAGAACCTTAGGACTGATCACTGTCCTCATCCGCCAACTCATCAAAGGCGAGGACGCTTCGCGGGTTTACTTGGACTTGTGGTATCGGGTCTTTGAAGAAGGTCTTGTGGAAGTGCGTGAAGAAAAGGAATTCGCATATTCCAGCGGGCTATCCCCAACGAGGGGTGTTCGAAGCTGGAGAGATCGAGTTGCATTGCTGAAGAAATGCGGTTTTATCAAGACTGCAAAGCGATGGGATAATGAGTTCTATTACATTTTCTTGAGGCACCCTGACTGTGTCGTTCAGGAGCTTGATAGAGATGGGGTGGTACCCGATTCTTGGAAGCACGAGTACGAAAAGAGAAAGGTTGAAATTGGGGCAAAGAGCTGGGAGAGACCTTAAGTCACGGAAGCCGCGTGAGAAACCCACCGAGGTAATTCTGCCAGTTCGAAGGGTTACAGTGCCACTCCTGGTAGCCGAAAACTAGATGTTAAGGGCGGTTCTGTTTTTTCTGACTTCTGAATTCTGACCTCTGACTTCTGAACGCGCGATGACTCAACGCATCAACCTTGACTACGCATCGACGACGCCGCTGCTTCCTGAAGTGAAGGCTGCGATAGCTGCTGCGCTGGAGGAAATGGGCAACCCGTCGTCCATCCATGAGGCGGGGCGGAGGGCGAGGCAGGCGCTTGAGCGGGCGTGCGCGCAGGTGGCGGCGCTGATCAGCGCGAAGCCGGAGGAGGTCTTCTTCACCTCGTGCGGGACCGAGGCGAACAACTGGGCGCTGCGAGGGCTGATGAGCGCGAACAAGCGCAAGGGGCAGCATCTCATCATCTCGGCGATCGAGCATCCGTCGATCTCGCTGGCGGCGCGGCGGCTTGAGCTTGAGGGTGCCCGCGTGAGTATGCTGTCCGTTGATCGGGAGGGGATGGTGCCACCGAGCGCGCTGAGCGCGGCCCTGACGCCAGAAACTGTCTTGGTTTCGATCATGCTGGCCAACGGCGAGGTCGGCACGATCGAGCCGATCAGGGAGCTGGCCGCGATCGCGCATGAGCAGGGGGCGCTCTTCCATACGGACACTGTCGCGGCGGTGGGCTACATTCCAGTGGACGTCAAGGCGCTCGGCGTGGATGCGTTGAGCTTAGCCGCGAGCCAGTTCTACGGGCCGCAGGGGGCGGCGGCCCTGTTTGCCCGAGAAGGCGTGCGCATCCTGCCGCTTCTTGAAGGCGGCGGGCAGGAGCGCGGCGGCCGCTCCGGCACCGAGGCGCTGCCGGCGATTGTCGGGATGGGCGTCGCTGCAGAATTGGCGAAACAGCGATTGTCGTTCTGGGCGGGTGGCGAGCGTTCGGTGAGCGGCACGTCTGATTTTCGAGCGGGCACGGTCCCCCCGATGCTTCGCTTTGCGAAGCAAAGCGACGGGGGGGAGCGAGAAAATCAGCCGAGCGAACGGCCGCACGCTGGGCGGCCGGAGCGATGCCGCGAACCGAATGCGAGCCAGGACCCGCCCCAGCTTCATCGGTTAGCGGTTTTGCGCGATCGGTTACGCGACGGGCTCCAGGCGCGCATCGAGCATCTGCGGCTCAACGGTTCGTGGAGTTCGAGGTTGCCGCATAATCTTCACATTTGCATCGACGGGGTCTCGAGTGAGTCGCTCGTGCTCGGGCTCGATCAGGCAGGCATCGCAGCGGGCTTAGGCTCGGCGTGCAACTCGAAGGCGATGCGGCCCTCGCACGTCCTCAAGGCGATGGGGCTCTCGGAGGATGAGGCGAAGGGCGCGTTGGTTCTGAGCGTTGGCATCCCAACGACTGATGAGGAGATCGACCGTGCGCTCGAGATTATTCCCAGGGTGGTGCAGCGCCTCCGTAACGTGACAGCCCTAACCAGCCGTGTGCCATGAAACAGGATAGGAGATTTTGGATTTTGGATTTTGGATTTTGGATTGTTGGCTTTCCATTCCGCAATCCGCATTCCGCAATCCGCATTGTCCAGCGGTCCTGATGAAATACGTCGTGGTCCTTCCAGACGGAGTCGCGGATGTGCCCATCAAAGCGTTGGGTGATAAGACCCCGCTCGAGGTGGCGAAGCACCCCAACATGGACTGGATCGCCCGCGAGGGGATCACCGGCTGGTCGCAGACGATTCCGAAGGGCTTGCCGCCGGGCTCCGACGTGGGCTGCATGAGCGTCTTCGGCTACGACCCGCGCCAGTATTTCACGGGCCGGGCGCCGCTCGAAGCCGCAGCGCAGGGGATCACGCTGTGCGAGACAGACGTGGCCTTCCGGTGCAACACGGTGACGGTGGAGCACGGGATCATGGCCGACTACTCAGCCGGCCACATCGAAAGCGCTGAGTCCGCCGAGCTCATCAAGGCCGTGAACGGGCAACTCGGAAAAGAGGGGCTGCGTTTCTATCCGGGGGTGAGCTACCGGCACCTCGCCGTCGTGGCGAGCGACAAGGTCCGGATGACCGTCCAGGAGCTTGCCGCGATCAAGTGCATGCCGCCGCATGATATTTCTGGACAGCCAATCGAATCGTACCTCCCTACAGGGCTGGGATCGGCGATGCTGCACCAGATCATGCAGGAATCGGTGGCGCTGTTGAAGGAGCACCCCGTCAACCGGCGGCGCCTCAAGGACGGGAAGAAGCCGGCCACAATGCTGTGGTTCTGGGGCCAGGGCACCGCGGCGAAGTTTCCGCCGTTTCAGCAGCAATACGGGCTGCGCGGAGCGTGCATCAGCGCGGTCGACATCGTGCGCGGCCTCGGAAGGCTGGTGGGCTTCGACATCATTCAGGTCCCGGGGATCACCGGCTACTTTGACACGAACTACAAGGGCAAGGCCGAGTACGCGCTCAAAGCGCTCGATGACCACGACTTCGTGCTCGTCCACATCGAGCCCACGGACGAGGCAGGCCACATGGGCGACGTGCAGAAGAAGATCCAGGCCATCGAGGACACCGACCGGCTCGTCGTCGGGACGCTCCTTGAAGGGCTGAAGCGACGCAACGAGCCCTTCGCGATTCTGGTCGTGTGCGATCATCCAACGAGCACCATCCTCAAGACACACATCGCCGAGCCAGTCCCCTTCGCGCTCTACGCAACGAGCGGCCCAAAGGACGACGTGACATCGTATAATGAATCAGCCGTCAAAGGCTCATCGAAGCGGTTCGAGGACGGTTTCCAATTGATGTCCTTCTTCTTGCAGCAAGGGAGATAATCGGCGTTTCTACGGACTACCGACTTCGGACTACGGACTAACCGAGGAGGTTCCATGCGCATCACGGTACGGTCGGGACGGGTAGATCAAGTTCGCGAGGGGGTCCAGGTCTACGCGGCGCTGGAGGGCGAGCGACGGCCGGAGCGCTTGCTGCCGTCGTATGCCGCGCGCGATCGCGCGCTCAGCCGGCTCATCGCGGGCAGCGGGTTCCGCGGAGCGCCGAACGAGACGGCGTTCCTGCCGCGGGGGAACCGCTGGGTGCTCGTCGTCGGCCTCGGTAAGGCAAAGGACCTCGCGCTCGATAAGGCCCGGCAGTTCGCCGCAACCGCCGCGCGCACCGTCCGGGCTCGCGCGCACCGGTCGCTCATCCTGCCGGTCCTGAGGGAGCCGCCTTTCGGCTCGCCGGAGCGGGTCGCCCAGGCGCTGGCCGAAGGCGCGCTGCTCGGGCTCTACCGCTATAGCAAGCTCAAGGAAGTCCCCAAACATGAGAGGGATCGCCGAATTGACGCCATCACGCTCGTCGTGGAGCGAGCCGGCGACTTCGCGGCAGCCAGGCGCGCCGTGGACAAGGCTGAGGTCGTTGCCGAAGCGGTCTCTCTCGTACGCGATCTCATCAATGGCCCTTCCAACATCGTGACCCCGACCTACCTCGCCGATCAGGCGCGGGCGATCGCGAAGCCATTGCGATTGAAGTGCACCGTCATCCCCTTTGCCCGGCTGAAGCGTATGGGCTTCGGTGGCATCGTCGGGGTAGCCCAGGGGAGCGCCCACCCGGCGCAGTTCATCATCCTGGACTACCGCCCAGCGCGCGCGAAGCACTCGTTTGCGCTCTGCGGGAAGGGGATCACGTTCGACTCGGGCGGCATCAGCCTGAAGCCCTCGCTGAAGATGGAGGAGATGAAGTACGACATGTCAGGCGCCGCGGCGGTGTTCGGGATCGTGAAAGCGGCGGCCATGCTGAAGCTGCCGGTGCGCGTCGTCGGGATCGTCGCGGCGACGGAGAACCTCCCTTCCGGCACGGCGCAGAAACCCGGAGACGTCCTCAAGACACTCTCCGGCAAGACGGTGGAGGTCATCAACACCGACGCCGAGGGGCGGCTCGTCCTCTCGGACTGCCTCCACTACGCCAAGCGGTACAAGCCGGACTGCGTCGTGGACCTGGCGACGCTCACCGGTGCCTGCAGGGTAGCGCTGGGAGCCGAGGCGATTGGGCTCATGACGAAGGATGAGCGGCTGGCCGCGCGGATCAACCAGGCGGGGAAGATCACCCACGAGCGGGTCTGGCGGCTTCCGCTGTGGGATGAGTACGCCGAGCTCCTGAAGTCCGACATCGCGGACATCAAGAACGTGACGGATACGGGTCAAGCCGGAACGATCACGGCCGGAAAGTTTCTCGAGACGTTCGCCGAGGGGCTCCCCTGGGCGCACCTGGACATCGCCAGCACCGCCTGGACCGACAAAGACAAACCCTACGTTCCGAAGGGCGCCGTCGGCGTCGGCGTGCGGCTCCTCATTGAGCTCATGGAGCGTTGGAAGTAACCTGAGTGGCGAGTGGCGAGGCACGATCACCCACGACCCGCCACCCACCACTCTCCACTCACCACTCGTCACTCACGATAAGGAAGGGGTTAGTGATGCCACAGGCAGATGATGAATTGAAGCAGCTCTCGCAGATTCTGGAAGTCCCGACGGGGAAGGAATGGGAGTGCGCGATCCGGTTGCTGCTGCGGCTCATGGGGGAGGACCCGAACCGCGAGGGGCTCAGGCGCACGCCGCTGCGCGTGAAGAAATCACTCCAGTATCTGACCTCCGGCTACCGGCAGGACCCTTCGAAGATCCTCAACCGTTCGTTCACGCACGTGAAGCATGATGAGATGATCATCGTGAAGGACATCGACTTCTACAGTTTATGTGAACACCATGTGCTGCCCTTTTTTGGCAAGTGCCACATCGCGTACGTGCCGGACAAGAAGATCATCGGCCTCAGCAAGATCCCGCGCCTCGTGGACACCTTCGCCCACCGGTTGCAAGTGCAGGAGCGGATGACCACACAGATCGCCGAGGCCATCAACGCGCACGTGAAGCCGCTGGGGGTGGGCTGCGTGGTGGAGGCGAGCCACCTCTGCATGATGATGCGCGGGGTGCAGAAGCAGAACGCGCGGGCGGTCACCAGTTCCATGCTGGGGGCGTTCCGCTCAAGCGAGAAGACCCGGGCCGAGTTCCTGACGCTGATCCGCTCGGATCTGGCCTCGTAACCCCACCACCTGTCGCATCCGCCGTCGGCGGGGCCATCCCACTGATGGCAGGATGGTGCGCCATCGGTGCAGCGCCAGGGGATGGGATCGAGTCGTGATCCCATGAAAAGCTGCGCGCCTCTGCTGCTACAATGGCAGCGGGCTGTTGTTGGTGGCGGTACCCACCTCACAACCAGGAGGCGCACAG
>JACPSQ010000117.1 GCA_016193195.1 Candidatus Omnitrophota bacterium | reverse complement strand
GATCGTGGACACAGACGTCATGAGGATCGGCCGCAGCCGGATCGGGCAGGCCTGCCGCAGGGCGGACGCCGCGTCCAGCCCCTGCTCGCGCAACTGGTTCGTGAAGTCCACGAGCAGGATGGAGTTTTTCTTGACGATCCCCATGAGGAGGATGAGACCGATGAAGCTGAAGAGGTTCAGCGACTGCCGGCCGAGCCACAGCGCCCCGAACGCCCCGGAGATGCTGAAGGGAAGGGCGAGGAGCACCGTGACCGGATGGAGGTAGCTGTTGTACTGCGAGCCGAGGACCATGTAGGCGACGATGATCCCGAGGACGAGTGCCGCGAGCAGGCTCTGGAATGATTCCTTGAACGTCTCCGTGCTGCCGCCGAAGACGGCGTGATACCCCTCCGGGAGCGTCTCCTTGGCGATCCGGTTGACCTCGGCGAGCGCGTCCGCGAGTGATTTCCCCGGGGCGACGTTCGCAAAGAGGCTGATGGCGCGCTCCCGGTTCTTGCGGGTGATGGTGAGCAGCGTCGGCTTTTCGATGATCGTCACGACGTCTTTCAGCTGCACGAGCTCCCCATGGGTGTTCCACACCCAGAGCCGCTCGATGTCTTCCTTCTGGCTGCGCTGGCCGGGGACGAGGCGCACTCGCACGTCGTAACGCCGCCCGCCGCGCGTGTATTTCGCGACCCGCTCACCCCCGATCATCGCGTTGATCGTCCGGCCGATCATCTCCATGCTGACCCCGCGCTCCGCGGCCTTCTGGCGGTCCGGGCGGACCTGAACCTCCGGGATGCCGGAGAGATAGTCGGTGTCCGCGTCCACCATGAGGGGGCTTGCCGCCATCCGCGCGCGGATCGTCTCTGAGTGCTCGGCGAGCTGATCCCAGTCCGGCCCCCGGATGGAGAGCTCGATCGGAAAGCCTCGCTGGGCCGAGAAGCCGGAGAGGGAGAGATCCTGCACGTGGGCCTTGAGATCCGGAATGGCGTTGAGCTCCTTGCGGAAGACGGCCATGAGCTCCCGTTGGCTGAGCGGTTTCTTGTTCGGCGACACCACCGGACGCTCGCGGGGCGGCTTGAACGTGACGAAGAGGACGCCGGTATTCACCTCGCCGCCGCCGAAGCCGCCGATCGCGCCGAAGTAGCGCCTGATCTCCGGCCGGCTCATGGCGAGGGCTTCGGCCAGCTTGAATTTCCCATCCGTGAACTCGATGGAGGAGCCGACCGGGGTCTGGAGCCTGACGAGGAACATGCTCTGGTCCTGCGGTGGCACGAATTCCTTTCGGAGGATGGAGAGGAAGCCTAGTGAGCTAAAGAACAGCAGGATAGCCAGGACCAGGACGCTGACCGGACGGTCCACCATGTGCCGGTAGAGTACGGTCAGAGCACTCAAGACGGCGCGTGGGCGTCGCTGGCGCCAGCTGAGGTACAGAGGCCACACTAGAATCACAAGGAATGCGACGAGGGCGTTGATGGGAGGAACCCTGGAGAGACCCACCAGTCTGAAACCGATGGCGAGCGGTGCGAAAGATAGCCTGACCCCCACGGCCGTCACGATAAGGATCATCATGACCGCGTAGACTTTTGCCAGCAGGCTGCGCGGTCCTCGGCCAATGTGCTGAGGGTCGAAAATCCACTCCAGGACGCGGCGATATCCGCTCGCCAGCCAGTCCATTGACTGATCCATCACTCTACCCAGCGCCGTGCCGCGCTCCCCCACCTGGAGAAACTGCGCGCAGCGCATGGGGGCGAGCGTCAAGGCTTCGAGCAGGGACAGGGCCACCGCGATCGAGATGGCGACGCCGAACTCAAAGAAGAACTTCCCGATGATCCCGGTCATGAAGGCGACCGGGAGGAAGACCGCCGTGATGGCGAGGGTGGCCGCCAGGGCGGCCCCGGTGATCTGCCGCGCTCCGCGCCTCGCAGCTTCCACCCGGTCGAGCCCCTGCTCCTGATGGCGGGCGATGTTTTCGAGGACCATGATGGCGTCGTCCACGACGATGCCGATCGCAAGGGAGAGGGCGAGCAGGGTGAAGGTGTTCAAGGTGAACCCGAAGAAGTAGAGGCAGGTGAAGGAGCCGACGATGGAGGTGGGGATGGCCAGGAGGATGTTGAGCGTGGCGCTCCACGAGCCGAGGAAGATCCAGCAGACGAGCGAGGTGAGGATGGCCGAGAGCATCAGCGTGAAGGTGAGCTCGTTGATCGAGTCTTCGATGAACTGGGTCCGGTCGAAGTTGACGCCCAGCTCGATCCCCGGGGGCAGCCCTTTCTTGACCTCCTCCATCTTCTGCTTGATGCGATGCGCCACTTGGACTTCGTTGGCCCCGCGCTGCTTGCGGATTCCCATCCCGACGGCGGTCTTGCCCATGATGCGGGAGAGACGCCGCGCATCCGCCAGGCCGTCCTCGATGGTGGCGACCTCCTTGAGGTGGATCGGCGTGTAGACGGGCTGTCCGCCCCGGCGGGTGATGATGAGGCGCTCAAACTCCTCCACCGTGTAGGCCTCGCCCATGGCCCTGACGTTGAGCTCTTGCGTGCCCGTTTCGATGCGTCCGGCGGGCAGCTCCGCGTGCTCCCGCTGGATGGCGTCGATGGTGTCCTGGACCGTGAGCTGGTAGGCCGAGAGCTTCTCGGTGTCGAGCCAGACGCGCAGGTTCCGTTCGATGAAGCCGCCCAGGAAGATCTCGCCCACCCCGTTGATCGTCTGGAACTGGTCCTTGAGATGGTCTTGCACGTACTCCATGAGGTCGCGTTTGGGGACGTCGCCCGAGACGCCGATCCACATGATGGGCTGATCCTGAGGGTTGACCTTGGTGACGATCGGCGGATCCAGCTCGTTGGGGAGGCGCCGCTGGGCCTGGG
>JACPSQ010000115.1 GCA_016193195.1 Candidatus Omnitrophota bacterium | reverse complement strand
CCGGTCTCAATGACGAGGAGCTGGTACCAGTCTCTCCGCATCGCGCGCTCCAGCCGCGTGAACCCGAACATGACGACCATGACGATCAACCCCGCCAGGACGGCGCCGTGAAGAAACCCAGCCCCGACGGCCAATCCCACCCCTCCAACGGCCCAGAGGCTTGCCGCCGTCGTGAGTCCCCGCACGGAAGCCCGGAAACGTAAAATCGTTCCCGCCCCCAGGAAGCCGATGCCGCTGATCACCTGTGCCGCCATCCGTGTCGGATCCAACGGCACCCGCCCCGCCATGGTCTCGGCGAGGTGCATCCCGGTGAGCATCACCAAACAGGAGCCGACACCGACCAGGATGTGCGTGCGGAACCCGGCCGCTCGCCCGTGCCGTTCCCGCTCATAGCCGATCGCCCCCGCGATCACCGTGATCAAGAGCAGACGTTGGAGAACGACGAGATCAGGCATCAATCAGTTCAGGCATAAGTTGGAATCGCTTGTGATCGACAGGGACGCCACGCGGCCCTTCTGGAGGAGCGGGTAGCCGATCCCGGCGACCATCGCGCCGTTATCCACGCACAGGGGCGGAGGCGGGAAGATGACGTCGAGCTTGTTCGCGGCTCCCTCCGCTCCGAAACGCGCTCGGAGCCGCCGGTTGGAGGCCACCCCGCCGCCGACGGCCACGCGCTTGATGCCGGTCCGGTGGCATGCCCGAAGGGTTTTCGTGATGAGGATATCGACCGCGGTTTCCTGGAAACTCGCGGCGATATCCGCCACCTCCTGCTGGCTCAAGGCCCGAAGGGGCTCGACGGCTCGACGGCTCGACGGCTCGACAGGAGGAGACAAGGCGCCGGTTGTGCTTCTTACTGCTGTCGAGCCTACTGCTGTCGAGCCAGCAATTTTCTCTACGTGGTGGTACACCGCGGTCTTGAGCCCGCTGAAGCTGAAATCAAACGGGCGCTTGGTCTGGCTGCGAGGCAAACGGACCTTCGTTGCATCCCCCTCGTCTGAAATCCGGTCAATCGCCGGCCCCCCGGGATACCCAAGGCCTAAGAGCTTCGCGACCTTGTCAAACGCCTCACCGACGGCGTCATCCTTCGTTTCCCCGAGGAGCTCAAAGCGGCAGTCGCCGTGAGCGACGCACAAGAGCGTGTGCCCCCCCGACACCACAAGCCCGACGTACGGAGGCTCCAACGTGGGGACCGCCATCTGGGCCGCATAGAGGTGAGCCGCCAGATGGTCGACAGGGATCAGCGGTCGATCGAGCGCAAGGGCGAGCCCCTTCGCAAAGGCCAAGCCAATGAGGAGGGCGCCGGGAAGACCCGGCCCTCGCGTGACGGCGATCGCGTCAAGCTCGGCCGGCGAACGGCGCGCCTCATCAAGCGCGGCGGCGAACACGTCCCAGATCGTCTCCACATGCGCGCGCGCCGCGATCTCCGGAATCACCCCGCCGTAGGGTCCGTGCAGCGCGAGGCTGGAGGAAACCGCATTGCTCAAGATGTTCCGCCCGTCTTCCACAATCCCGACGGCCGTCTCATCACACGACGTCTCGATCCCTAGAATCCGCACCATCGTTCACTCCACACCTCGTGGCACGTCTCTGCGTTTCTGCGTCTCTGCGTTGGGCGTGACGCACCACGCAGATACGCACCACGGCTCCTAGTTCACGGCGGTGGCCTTCCCCTGCGCCTGGTACACCTTGATGCCCTTCAGGAGATCAACGGCGCGGGCGATCTGGCTGTCCTGCAGCTTCTTGTCCGGGGGGGGCGTCGCTGACGGGCTCTTCCCCGCCTCGATCTGGTCAAAGAGCTCATCGGTTTGCGGCCCTTTCGGCTTCGCGTCTTCATGCGGGCGCTCAAAGGGCACTTCCACGTCAGGCGGAATCCCCTTGCCTTCGATGAGGCGGCCGCTGGGCGTGAAGTACTTGCTCGTCGTCAAGCGCAGCGCGCTGCCATCCTTCAGGGGAAAGATCGTCTGCACCGAGGCCTTCCCGTATGATTTCGTGCCGAGGACGACGCCCCGATGGTGATCCTGAACGGCTCCGGCGACGATCTCTGAGGCGGACGCCGACCCTTCATTGATCAGCACGACCAGCGGCACATCGCGGATGGGACCATCGATGCGGGCGCGCAGCTCCTGGTTCTGATTCCGGAGCCGCCCCTTGGTGCTGACGATCACCTGGCTGCGGCCGAGGAAGAGTTCCGACACCGACACGGCGACGTCCAGGAGCCCACCGGGGTTGTTGCGCAGATCGAGGATGAGGCTATCCATCGCTTCGCCCCTCAGCCGATCGATCGCCGCCGCCAGATCCTCCGCCGTCTTCTCCCGGAAATCGGAGAGGCGGACATACGCGATATGATCGTCAATCACGGTCGCCTCCCGGACACTCTGGATTTTAATGATGGCGCGCTCCAGGGTCACGTCTTTCAAGGCCGCTTCCCCTTCCCGAAGGATCGTCAGGGTGACCTTGGTCTTCGGTTTGCCCCTGAGCTTCTTGACTGCGTCATGCACCGTGATCCCCCGGGTCAGCTCGCCGTCAATCTTGACGATGCGATCCCCCGCCAGGAGCCCCGCCTGGAAGGCTGGCGTGTCATCGATCGGCGAGATGATGGTGAGGAGGTCATCCTTCACGGTGATCTCAATCCCCAACCCGCCGAACTGCCCTTCCGTGTCCACCTTGAGCTCGTTATAGCTCTCCGGATCCAGGAACTGGCTGTGCGGATCCAGCGTCGCCAGCATCCCTTTGAGGGCGCCGTAGACGAGCTGCTCAGCTTTTGGCTGCTCGACGTAATCGGACCGCACGATGGAGAGGGCATGCTCAAAGAGCTCGAGCTTTTTGTAGACCTCCTCATCGTTGCTGACCGCGGGCCCCTTTGCCCCGCTCGCGAGCGTCGGCGTCATGATGACGGCCGCGCTCAGCATGAGTCCGGCAAGCCACAACCCCCGTTTCATCGCCCAGTCTCCTCCTTCATTTCCTTTCCTGCTTAGCGGCTTCCAATCTACGCGTCAGCAGCGCACGGATCTGTTGCGGGTTCGCCCTGCCCTGCGACTGCTTCATCGCTTGCCCCATGAGGTGCGTCAAGGCTGTGACCTTCCCGTTGTGGTAGGCCTCCACGGACTTCGGGTTGGCCTGAATGACCTCATCGACGATCTGCTCAAGCGCCGCGGGATCCACGATTTGCCGGAGGCCGCGTTCGTTCACGAGCTCCACCGGATCGACGCCTCGCTCCAACATCTGGAGGAAGACCTCCTTGGCCATCGTTCCGGAGAGGGTGCCGTGCTGGATCAATTCTAGCAGATGTGCCAGCCCTTCGGGGCGAAGTTTCACGGCGTCGGGCTCAAGGCCCTTCGCATTGAGGTAGGCCAAGAGATCACCCATGATCCAATTGGCCGCCAGTTTGGGGGTCGCCCCGGACCGGAGGGCTCCTTCGAACAGTTCCGCCAATGAGCGATGTTGCGTGAGCACCTCGGCGTCATAGGCCGAGAGCTGATAGGAGGTTTGGAAGCGCCGCAAGCGTCTGGCGGGCAGCTCAGGCAGCGCCTCCCGGATGCGATTGATGAGCCGCTCATCGATCACGAACGGAACGAGGTCCGGCTCGGGGAAATAGCGGTAGTCGGCCGCTTCCTCTTTGCTCCGCATCGACTCCGTCCGCTGGTCCTTGGCGTCCCACAGGCGCGTCTCTTGAGGGATGCGCTCGCCACGGTCAAACGCCAGGGCCTGGCGCTTCATCTCATACTCCAGCGCGAGCTTCACCGCCCGAAACGAGTTCAGGTTCTTGATCTCGACTTTCGATCCGAGCGAGGTCTCGCCCGGCCGCCGGAGGGAGACGTTGGTATCGCAACGCAGGCTTCCTTCCTCCATGTTGCACGTGGAGACATCGAGGTACTGCACGACGGCCTTGAGCCCAATGAGATACTGGTAGGCCTCGTCGGGTGATCGGAGATCCGGCTCGCTGACGATCTCGAGTAGGGGTACCCCTGTCCTGTTGAAGTCCACAAAGGTCTCGGTTTCGCTTGCCTCATGCAGGAGCTTCCCGGCGTCCTCCTCAAGGTGGATGCGACGGATCCCGATGCGCTTGGTCTCTTCCTCCATCGTGATGTCCAGGTGGCCGTGCTGCGCGAGCGGCATGTCGTACTGCGAGATCTGGAAGTTCTTGGGGAGATCCGGGTAGAAGTACTGTTTGCGATCAAACTTCATCACGCGGGCGATGCCGCAGTCGAAGGCGAGGGCGGCCCGGATGCCCCATTCCAGGACCCGCTCATTCAACACGGGCAAGACACCCGGCAGCCCGAGACACACGGGGCAGGTTTGGCTGTTCGGCGGCGCGCCGAATCTGGTCGAGCAGCCGCAGAAGAGCTTCGTCGTCGTGTTGAGCTGGAGATGGACCTCAAGTCCAATAACCGTCTCGTAATCCATGATATTAGAGAGTAGGCAGTAGGCCGTAGGCAGTGAGCAGCAAGAGCGGCGTCCCATACGAATTCGTAAACGTGCGCCTCGACGTGTTCATCTGCTCACTGACTACTGACTACTGACTACTGACTACTGGTTTACGGAGGTGCCACTCCGTCGCTTGCTCATACGCGAACGCCGCTTGCAGCAGGACGTCCTCTTTGAACGGAGCCGCCAAGAGCTGCATGCCGATCGGCAGGCCTTCCTTGGAAAACCCGCAGGGCAACGACAGGGCCGGCACGCCCGCGAGGTTCGCTGAAATCGTGAAGATGTCCGAGAGGTACATCTGGAGCGGATCATCGAGCTTTTCCCCGATGCGAAACGCCGGCGTGGGAGCGGTCGGCGTCAGGATCACGTCACAGCCTTCGAATGCCTTGTCGAAATCCTGCTTGATGAGCGTGCGGACCTTCAGGCCCTTGAGGTAGTACGCATCGTAGTATCCGTGAGAGAGGACGTACGTCCCGAGGAGGATGCGCCGTTTCGGCTCGGCGCCAAACCCTTCTGTCCGGGTGTTCAGGTACATCTCCAGTAACTCGCTCAAGGCTCGAGGCTCAAGGCTCGAGGCTTCGGGTATCTGCCTTGAGCCTTCAGCCTTCAGCCTAGAGCCGGTGGGGGCGCGGAATCCGTACTGCACCCCGTCGTAGCGGGCGAGGTTGGAGCTCGCTTCCGCGGTCGCAATGATGTAGTAGGCCGCGATGGCATAGGGGGTGTGGGGCAAGGAGATGGGCTGACAGGGGAGCCCCATCCCCTCAAAGACCTTCACCGCCCGGTCAATGGCGGAGCGAACCTCGGGGTCAATCCCGTCCACGAAGTATTCCTTGGGGAGGCCGATGCGCAGGCCTGCTGGAGGGCAGCGGAGCCTCGCGACGTACTCCGGCACGTCAACGGGCGCCGAGGTTGAATCGCGCGGGTCATGCCCGGCGATCGCCGACAGCAGCAGGGCGCAGTCGGTCACGTCCTTCGTGATGGGCCCGATCTGATCGAGCGAGGACGCAAAGGCCACCAATCCGTAGCGCGACACCCGGCCGTACGTCGGCTTGAGACCGACGACGCCGCAGAACGCGGCGGGCTGACGGATGGATCCGCCGGTATCGCTGCCGAGCGCCGCCACCGCCAACCCGCTCGCGACCGCCGCCGCCGAGCCGCCGCT
>JACPSQ010000114.1 GCA_016193195.1 Candidatus Omnitrophota bacterium | reverse complement strand
GCGTCCGTCCGCTTCGGCCTCGGCGATGATCGAGGCGGCGGCTCGGTCTTTCACGGAACCGCCGGGATTGTGCCACTCGGCCTTGGCGAACAATCGGACGCCGGCGAACTCCCGCTCGAGACGGGGGAGCGGCACCAGGGGGGTGCGACCGATGCGCCGCAGCAATTCGCTGGTTGCAGCCCGTTGGGCTGGCTGTTCAACACTAACGCTGGTTCTCAATCTCCGGTCCAGCGTCAGGCTCCTCGCTCCAGTCCAAGCCCAAGGCGATCTTGCAGTCCTCCGAGGCCATCGTGCGCGGATCCCACGGCGGGGTGAAGACGATGTTCACCATCGCCGATGTGACTCCCGGCAACGTGGCCAGGGTGCGCTGGACCGCGGCTTTTAACTGGGGGCCATACGGGCAGAAGGGCGAGGTGAACGTCATCGTCAGCTTCACCTCATCCCCGTCAGGTTGTGGGTTGATCTCCGCCCCGTAGATGAGCCCGAGGTCCACGATCCCGAGGTGGAGCTCCGGATCCTCGATCGGCTTCAGCGCCTCCATCACCTCTTGTTCCGTGATCGCCATATCCACGCCCCCTCACTCCGCGTCCAGAGGTCAGAGGTTAGAGGTCAGAACAACCCTCAACCATCTGACCTCTGTCATCTGACTTCTGACTGTAGTCAAACAACCCTTGCTCAACGACGTTCCAGGAGAGCGCGGCGCACTTCACCCGCACCGGAAATTTTCGCACGCCGGCCAGCGCCTCCAGATCGCCCAGGTCAATTGACGGGTCCGGGTCCTGGCCCTGCATGAGCCCTTTCATGGCGTCGATGAGCCGGGTCGCGTCGTTGAGCGTCTTTCCTTCGAGCTGTCCCGCGAGCATCGACGAGGCCGCCTGACTGATGACGCACCCCTTGCTCTGAAAGCGGGCCCGCGCCACACGGCCATCGCCGATCGTCAGGTAAAATGTCACCTCATCGCCGCAGAGCGGGTTGGTTCCCTCCGCCTTGATGTGTGCGCCAGGGAGGTCCCCGCTGTGGCTGGGGTTCTTGAAGTGGTCAAGGATCACTTCACGATACAGCTCATCTAATTGTTCAATCATCTCGCGAGCCACGTCGCCGCCGGCCGATTACCTGGAGGTGACATGCGCGGGTTTCCCGAAGAATGCCTGCGCGGCCAGGATCGCGTCGATGAGGCGGTCCACTTCTTCCCGGGTATTATAGAGGTAGAAGCTCGCGCGGGCGGTGGCGACCACCCCCAAGCGGCGCATCAAGGGCTTCGCGCAGTGGTGGCCCGCCCGGATCGCGACACCTTCCGCGTCCAAGACGGTGCCGACGTCGTGGGGATGCAACGCGTCCAGGTTGAAGGAGACCACCCCGCCTCGATCAGCCGCCCCGTTGCCGGGACCATAGAGCGTCAGGTCATCGATCTCACGCAAGCGCTTCATGGCGTAGGTGACAAGTTCGTGCTCGTGCGCGTGAATCTGATCCAACCCGACCCCCTGCAGGTACGTCAGGGCCTCGCCGAAGGCGATGACGTCCGCGATGTTCGGGGTGCCGGCTTCAAATTTCCACGGGATGTCATTCCAGGTCGCCGAGGTCAGCTGGACGTCCGAGATCATCTCCCCCCCACCGAGGAAGGGGTCCATCTCTTCCAGGAGGTCCTCGCGCGCGTACAGGACGCCGACCCCGGTCGGCCCCAGCATCTTGTGCGAGGAGAACGCCAGCGCATCAGCGCCAAGCCGCTGAACGTCAAGCGGAAGGTGCGGCGCGCTCTGGGCCGCATCGACCACCACCAGCGCCCCTCGGGCATGGGCGCGCTCGACGACCCGTTCGATCGGGTTGATGGTCCCCAAGACGTTCGACATGTGGGTGATCGCGACGAGCTTGGTCCGGGGCGTCAACAGGGCGTCCAGCTCCTCCAGCCGCAAGCGCCCCTCGTCGGTGATCTTCAGGAAGGCCAGGGAGGCTCCCGTGGCTCGGGCGAGGAGCTGCCACGGGACCAGGTTCGAGTGGTGCTCCATCTCCGAGAGGAGGATCTGGTCGCCGGACCGAAGGTGCTTCCGGCCCCACGCGTTCGCGAAGAGGTTGATCGCCTCCGTCGCGTTGCGGGTGAAGACGATGGCGCGCGCGGAGGGCGCATGGATGAACCGCGCCGCTCTCTCACGGACCGCTTCGTACGCCGCGGTGGCTTCTTCGGCGAGGGTGTGGATGCCGCGATGGATGTTCGCGTTGAACCGGGTGTAGTACCGTGTCAGGGCGTCGATGACCTGGCGCGGCTTCTGGCTCGTGGCCGCGTTGTCGAGGTAGACGAGCGGCTTGCCGTGCACCTTGCGGTTCAGGATCGGGAAATCTTTCCGTATAGCCGTCACGTCCAGCATGGTCGTCTCTGCGTTTCTGCGTCTTGCGTGTCGCACGCACCACGCACAACGCAGGAACGCCGAGACCTCTTAGTGGAGTTGCACTTTGACGTCGTCCCCTTCCAGCTTCACCGGATACGCATTGATCGGCACGGCCGCGGGCAGGCACAACACCTTGCCGGTCGTCACGTCAAACCGCGCGCCATGCCGCGGGCATTCGATCGCCGTCCCATCGAGCCATCCGTCGGCCAGCGGCCCATCGTCGTGCGTGCAGGTGTCGTCGATCGCGTAGAACCCCTCGGCCGTGCGGCAGATCAGGAGGCGCTTGCCGTTCACCTGCGCCGGCTTGAACCCGCCAACCAGAACCTCACTCCTCTTCGCGATCGTAATGAACATGATACTGTTCGTTTCTGCGTCGTGCGTCTCTGCGTCTTGCGTGTCACACGCACCACGCACAGCGCAGAAACGCAGAGACGTCAGTGATGGAGGCTTCCCTCAATCTCCCGTCTCAGCTGTTCCTGGAGCGGCTCGAAGGGGACGTGCTGGACGATCGGCTCGATGAACCCCATCACGAGGAGCCGCTGGGCGATCTCGCGCGGCACGCCCCGCGACATGAGGTAGAACGTTTGCTCTTCATCAATCGGCCCGATGGAGGCGCCATGCTTGCACTGGACGTCGTCCGCCAGGATCTCCAGCATCGGGATCGTCTCCGCCTTCGCGTCCTTGCTCAGCATGAGGTTGTGGTTCGCCTGGTAGGCGTGGGTCTGCTGCGCCTCTTTGGCAATCCGGATGAGGCCGGTGTATACCATCCGACTCTCATCTTGGAGCGCGGCCCGGAACTGGAGGTCGGACTCGGTGTGCGGGGCCTGGTGATCCTGGAGCGTGTGC
>JACPSQ010000124.1 GCA_016193195.1 Candidatus Omnitrophota bacterium | reverse complement strand
GTCATAGGTGAAACTGCGCAGCTCGCGAATGAAACGGTCCAGGGTCGGGAAATCCAACAGGGTGCAGGGCGCCGCGATATTGGCCTGGATCATCATAATGCCCCACGAGCGGTGGAACATGCGCAAGGAAAACGGCACCCCCGCGCGCGTGACCTGATTCTGATACAGCTCCATCGGATTGATGGACCGGCTGCCATAGTCGTCGTCCCGGCCATACGGGCCGAAGACGCTGGTCAGCAAGACCTTGGCGCGCGAACCCAGCGGATGAACGGGTATCATTAGAAGGTATAGGCGACGGCGACCGAAACCTCCGTCCCGTTGAGGGAGGAGCCCTCCACGTTCACGATGACATCCTCATACCGGCCGAAGTAGAAGTCCGTCCCGAGGAAGAGGCCGATCGGCTGATCCTCTTCGTAGGTCCCCTGTTGGAGGAGCTCGTTGTTCTCGCGAACCTTGAAGTGGAAACTGACGGTATTATACTTGAGCCCCAGGTAGGGCTTCAGCCTGTTGAACGATTTGGCGACGCTGGTGGCAAACTGCCACTCGTGCCATCGTCCGTCGTTCTTGCCGCGATGCCGCTTGCGGATGTCCACATACTGGAGGCTCCCATCCCACTCCCAGCTTTTATTGCGGCTTTCAAAGAGCCTCCCCTTGAGCTGGACGCTGGAGAGCACGTTGGCGTCAAATCGGTTCGTGGCCGAGGAGCTACTCCGCTTCTTGATCGATGAGTCCTCGACTTCAAGATAGGCCACCCCGATCTTTCCGTAGATGCTGAGCCGGTCCGTCAGGCCATACCCGCGGAAGTGACCGAACTGATACATCGTCGCGGTTGCACCACCGTTCAGGTCCCTCGCAGGAAGGGCGCTGCCTCCGAGGCCGAACGTCCACTTCCCTTTTTTTAAGATGCTCGCTGGGCTTCCCACCGCTTCGGCGGACGCGCTGGTCGCGTGGCACAGGGAGGCGGCGGCCAGCAGGCACACACCCGCGATCCGGACCTTGACCCTCTGGAGAGGATGCCACATTCTCAGTCCTCCCTATCCTGACCCAGGGAAGGGGTCATTTGGTCTTATGTCCTTCCGGAGCTGCCGTGGTCCCTCATGGCCTGGAGCAATGACGGGTCCCTCGCCAGAGACTTGAACCCAGTGACCCCCCATGTACACTTCCTTCACGCGTCCTCGTCGGCCGCGACCGTGCCCGCGCCCTCGGCCTCTCCCGCGAGAAGACAGGGGGCCTCCTCGGCCAAGCCGTTGCCCTCGCCCGCCACCGTCAGGCTGTTGCTGCGGCGGAGCGCTCGCGGTCGCCGCAGGCGCAGGGGCAGCGCTCTGCGGAGGCGTCGGTGGCGCCTGGCTTCCTTTCCCTCGGCCTCCCCTCTTCCTGTGGTGGCGTCGGCGGCGCGGCGGCCCGCTTGATGCCGTCCCTGTGCCGGTGGAGCCTTCAGGGCTTGCCCGGGGCACCGACTCCACCCCCCCACGGGGGGCGACATCCCGCGCCCCCGGACGAGTCCGGGGCTCGTTGGGCGGGGTCGGCTGGCCGTGGGGCGAAAACTCGATGCTGTGACGCCGTGCGACCTCCTCCATCTTTGCGGCGTCTGGGGAGCTGCCCAGACGCGCAAGCTCGCGGAAGAACTCCTCGAGCCCCGGTGGGGTGGCTGTCCACGTCAGCTGCAGCAGCCCTGTCCCGGTATTGCGCAGGCTTTGCCAAGCCTGACGCGGCACATAGACCAACATGCCGGGAACCACCGTCATCGATCGACCTTGAAGTGTCGCGCGTCCCTGGCCTTTGTGCACGAACAGGGCCTCGTCTCGATGGAGGTGCCTGTGGGGTGGAAGCTCCGCTCCAGGCAAGAGGGTCAAGGTCCCTGCGGCAAACGGAGCCCCCGTCTGCTGGGGGTCGACTTTAATGACGACCTCGCCTGCAGCGGGCGGCCAGAGTTTTAAGGCCTCCCCCTCTCGTGGTCTGAGGATGCCTTTCAACGGTCCCTCTACGGTCCCTCTACTTCTTCGTCTCACACGTCCCCTTCTGGCAGGGACAGCACTTCACGAGTGACAGCAGCTTGAGCAAACCGGCGATCCCGATGAGCCCGTAGACCACCCGGGACGGGCCTGTCATCTGACCCAGCAGCTTCTCCACCACATCGATGCCGAAGATCCCCACCAGCCCCCAGTTGAGTGCGCCGATCCCCACCAACACCCCGACGATCTTACACACCGCACAGTCTTTCCCGCCCGTCATGCCCCACCTCCTGTTGGCCGATTCAACGGTAATTCTCGACTTGAAGTGGAATCCCAAAATCCTTGGCCTTGAGGGCGTGGACGACCGCTTGCAGATCGTCAATCTGCCGGCCGACGACGCGCACCCGATCACCCTCAATCTGAGGCTGGACTTTCAGGCCGAGGCCTTTAATGGTCTTGGTGATCTCCTTTGTTTTCTCGGAGGGAAGCCCTTGTTGGAGGAGGGCAGACTGTTTCATCCCCCCGCTTGGCAACTGCTCAGGCTGCTCCCAGACGAACGCCTTGAGCGACACCCCGCGCTTTGCCAGCTTCCCCTCCACCACCTCGACGACGCTCTTGAGCTGCGCGTGGTGGTCGGCCGTCACCTTCAACGTCGATGAGGCATCGTCAAAGACCACGCCGGCGCGACTCCCTCTGAAATCGAAACGAGTCCCGATCTCCTTTTGCGCTTGCTGAAGGGCGTTGCGCAACTCCTGAAGGTCCACCTTCGAGACGATATCACAGCTATGGTCTTGCGCCATCCGTCACATCCCAGCTGTGAGGGATGAGGTGCGAGGAAAGGCCTTTCTTCTCCTCACCCCTCACCTGAGTTCCACGAGGCCGACCTTGAGCGTGACGCGCGTCCCGTCAGAGGCCCATGGCCACAGCGCGGCGTAGGCCGCCGCTTGCTGAGTCTCGTCCTTGACGACGAACAGGCATTGCTCAAAGCGGACACCTCCTAAGAGGTCAATGGCGTTCTGAACCTTCGGTTCGAGTCTCACCGGCTCCCCAAAGTCCTTCAACGGTTGGCCGAAGACTTTCCTGAGCAGGCCGCAGCAGCGGTCGAGATCCTGACGCAAGAGCACGGCTTCGAAATAACGATCCGAGGCCGGCTCCGTCCTCCGCTCCACAAACGGGATCGTCCTTCTGAGCGACCCAATCAACGGCGCGATCAATCCGATGACGCTCACTGAGGCGGTCGCTCCGTGAGAACCCCGGGGACCCCCGCCGGCGTCATACGCTGAACCGGAAGCTGAGGATGTCGCCGTCCTCGACGAGATAGTCCTTGCCTTTGAGGTGCAATTTACCGGCACCCGCGACCGCCTGCTCGCTCCCCAAGGCGATGAGGTCGTGGTATTTGATCAGTTCGGCTCGAATGAACCCGCGCTCGATGTCGGAATGGATCACCCTGCCCGCTTCGGTGGCCGAGGCGCCTCGCCGCACCGTCCACGCGCGCACCTCATCCGCCCCGACGGTGAAATAGGCGATGAGGCCCAGCGCCTCGTAGCTCACGCGGGTGAGGCGATCGATCGCCGATTCG
>JACPSQ010000026.1 GCA_016193195.1 Candidatus Omnitrophota bacterium | reverse complement strand
CCCTCCACCTGCACCACCAGCAACGCGCCCTCAAGGCAACGCGAGCCGCGGATTCTGGAATGGAGCGATGTGACTTGGGATTCGCTGATTTGAACCTGGGGGAACGCCGTCGCCGCTCCGCTCCGGGTGGCATCGAGCACCATCTTGCTCCCCAGGTTGAGGGTGAAGCTGGTGAAATCCAGCGTATCAAAAGGCACGCCGGGAAGCAAGAGGAAGTCGCTCGACGGATCGAAGTGCGCTGCGATCGCCCGCAGCACCGCCTCGAAGTCACGCGCATCCACGTCCGCGTCGACCAGGACCAGGCATTTCGTCAGCGCCATTTGGCCGGCCCCCAAGAGGCCGAGGGCCGTCTTCATCCCTTCCTTGCCAAAGCGCACCGCGACCGAGGCGACCGCCAGGCTGTGGAACCCGGCTTCATAGTAGGCCCAGAGATCCCGAAGCTCCGGGTGGATGAGCCGAATCATGGGGAGGAGCATCTCCTGGACTGCGTCGCCGATGTAGCGGTCCTCCTGCGGCGGTTTTCCGACGACGGCGGAGAGATAGATCGGGGAAACGCGGCGCGTCATCGCCTGCACCCACATCACGGGAAACGGCGCCGGATGCGAGTAGTGGCCGAAGTGATCGCCGAAGGGACCCTCCGGTCTTCGCTCATCAGGCGGGACGACCCCTTCGAGGACAATCTCGGCATCGGCCGGTGCCACGGTCGTTTTCGTCTTGCCAAGAACCAGCGGCACGCGCCGCCCGCTCAGGAACCCGGCGAAGGCCAGCTCATCAATCCCTTCAGGGAGCGGGGCCACCGACGCAATGTAGAGGATCGGGTCGCTCCCGATGATGACGGAGACGGCGAGCGCTCTTCCCTGCTGCTCGGCCTTCCAGTAGTGGAACCCGCCCCCTTTTTGGATCTGCCAGTGCATGAGCACCTGATCCTGGCCGATCACCTGCATCCGGTAGATGCCGAGGTTGCGCACGTCGGTCTGGGGATCGTGCGTCAGCACCATCCCGCACGTGATGAACCGCCCGGCGTCCTTGGGCCAGCACTTCATGATGGGCAGCCGCGCGAGGTCAGGGGCCTCTTCGATCTCCTGGCAGGCGGCGCACCGGACCCGTCTGGGCGGCATCGACAGGATGCGCCCAACGGTGCGCCACTCCTCGAGCAGTCGCTTGGGCCTCGGCGGCATCGCCGCCTCGATGAGCCGTTTTAGCTCAGCGCCGACTTCTTGTGGGTGGCGACCAAGCGCAAGCTCGATGCGCCTCTCGCTCCCCACAATATTGATCGCCAGCGGAAACGACGAGCCTGTCACATGCTCAAAGAGAAGCGCCGGCCCCTGTTCTCTCACGACACGCGTCGCGATCTCCGTGATCTCAAGCTCCGGATCGACCTCGACGCGCACCCGCGCAAGCTGGCGCTCTCGCTCTAGGAGAGAAAGAAAGGACTGAAGATCGGGCATGTGTATTTTAGATTTTGGATTTTAGATTTTCGATTGTGTAATCCAAAATCCAAAATCGAAAATCCAAAATCCCCTCGCGTTTGAGGTTACTCGAGCGCTTCGGGTTTCCACGCGAGAGTGGTTTCAAATCCGAGGAGACCCAGAACCTTGTCGTTGAATTGCGCCACCATCCCTTCGATCGTCTGTGGGCGGTGGTAGAAGGGCGGCGAGATGGGCATCACGATCGCCCCGGCGAGCGAGAGCCGGTGCGCCTGCTCGAGGCTGATGGCGGAGAGCGGCGTCTCGCGCAGGCAGATGATGAGCCTGCGCCGTTCCTTGAGCGCGACCTGTGCCGCGCGCGTGAGGAGCGTATCGCCCAACCCGCACGCGATCTTCGCCATCGTCGAGATGGAGCATGGAAGAATCACCAGCGCATCAAACGGATTGGAGCCGGACGAGAACGGCGCCGCGAGGTCCTCGTCGGCGAAGCTCTTCTTCACGTGCTCCGTGAGGCCGGTCTCTTCCTTGAGCACGTACCGGCCCCACTTCGTCAGGATCAGGAATTTCTCCCCCGGGCACCTCCGCAGGAAGTCAACCCCGAAGATGGCGCCCGAAGCGCCTGTCATGCCAACGATGATGCGCATGGCGTTAGCCTCCGTGTTCGTAGTTCATAGTTCACAGTTCATGGTTCATGATTCATAGGCCGTTGACGTCCGTACCGGGTTCCGAAGGGACAGGTTGGTGATGGCCTACCGATACGCTTCGCGGCGATGGGCCACACGCACGACGATGACCCGATTCCCTTCAATGCGGTAGACAATGCGGTAGTCCCCGATCCGAAGGCGATAATGCGGGGGTTCGGGGCCCACCAAGGGTTTGATGCGGCTTCCGCCTGCTGGATACGGCGCCTGCGCGAGAAACGATGCGGCTCTCAACAACTCAGCGCGTATGTGGGGATCCAGCCTCCGAAGATCCCGGGCAGCGGCTGAGGTGAACTCAACGCTGAAGCTGACCAAGCTCCCGCTCCGTCTCAGCCATCAGCCGCTCAAGCGGAATGCCCCCTTTATGCTTGTAGTCCCGATAGGAGGCATCGAGGCTGCGTAAAAACCGAGGCGAGTGGGCCAAGAGGTAATCCTCCAAATCCTCTTCGCTCACCGAGTGCAGGACGGCCGCCGGCTTGCCGCGTGAGGTCACGACGATATCGCCCTTGCGGCTGAGCCGAATGACGGCTGACGTCTGATTTTTGAGTTCCCGCACGTTCACAAAGTGCACCATACCCTCTCCCCTTTATTCTCGTAGCTACGTTTGTGGCTACATATAGTATCGCATAATCGCCGCGTTCATGCAACAACTGGTATGGGGACGGCCGTTCCCCATGCCCCCAACCATCATAGCCCAGCAGCAACGAAGCCAAACACGACGAAGCCCAAGATGCCGTTGAGTTGGAAAAAGGCAAACGCGGGGTGGCGCTCGGAGACGGCGTGCTGCCAGAGAAAAAGGCCGCCCACTGCGGCGAGCCACGGTGCTGCCGGGGTCGTGTGAAGCTGCGCGCGCCAGAGCATGACGAGCGAGAGGAAGGCTGCGGCGTGCAGGATCATGGCGACCCGCAGGGCTGAGCGTTTGCCCATCAGGACGGGGAGCGAGTGGAGCTCAGCCTCGCGGTCGAACGCTTCATCCATCGTCGCGTAGATGATGTCGAAACCGGTCACCCACAACACCGAAAAGAGCCACAGCCAGGCGATTTCTCCGATTCCGGCAAGTGACTTCGACGCTGCGATCCAGCCCCCGAGCGGCGCCATGGACCAGGCGAGCCCCAGCCCAAGGTGCGAGAGCGAGGTGAAGCGCTTGAGGTACGGGTACACGACGAAGAGCGCGACCGGAATCGGCGAGAGCCACAGGCAGATCGGCGCGATGGCCCAGGCGCTCGCCACGTAGAGCAGCCCGGCGAGCGCCACGATCGCCCAGGCCTCCCCCCGCTGCATCGTCCCACACGGCAGCTCCCGCTGGCGCGTGCGGGGGTTGCGCGCGTCGATCTCGGCATCGATGATCCGGTTCAGCCCCATGGCCATGACTCGCCCGCCGATCGCGGCAAGCAGGATCAGCGCGGCCGCTCGGGCGCTCAATCCGCTCGCTCGGTGCAGCAGCGCCCCGGCGTAGATGAGCGGCAATGAGAAGACTGTATGCTCAAGCTTGACAAAACCGGCGTAGGTCTTCAGACGTCCTCCATACCGCTCTGGCGGACGCCCGACAAGGCAGTGTGGCGGGCGGCCTCCGGACAGCGCAATAGACATGGACGAGGCGTCACTTGGCGCGCCTGATTGCGGCGATGAGCGCAGCGCGCTTTGACGGCTGTTCAAGGCGGGCTTTGACCTTGAGATAGCGAAAGTAACAGGACATGCTCAACACATACCGAGCGGGAATCTTCGCAGGTCAGAACACAAACGGCAGGACGTACGGCGCGGCCATCTTTGCGAGCGCGAGCCCGTCGCCGGCCAACTCGAGCGTGCCGCCCAACACCATGCCCACCGCGTTGATCGTCCCGTTCACGGCGCCCAAGAGCGTGCCGACGAGCGGGGGGCCGTTGAACGTTCCGGCCAGCGTGGAAAGGGGAAGCTGGAGGACGCCGCCGATGATCTTGCCCACGCCACGGATGAGGTCGGCCTCCGCCGGCGGCGAAATGCCCAACAGTATACCGGCGACGATAGGAAGTAGAAAGACCAGCCGGCGGCGCCTGACCACCTGTCTAGCCCCTGACGGATGTTCCGTGCTCTGCATCTCGCATCCATCACCCATCATCTATCATCCATCATCGGCTTTTCAGCCTCCGTAGTGCCATCCGGTATCCGTCAGCGTCAGCGCCGGCTCGTCCTTGTGCACCCCGGCTTCTACGACCTCGCCGATCACGACGGCATGGTCGCCCTGTTCATTGGCGATCTCGCGGACTTCGCACTCCACGTAGGCGATTGCCTCCTCCAACAGCGGGACCCCGGTCCTGCCGAGGCGATAGCGGACTTCCTTGAGCTTTTCTCCAAGCACCGTAGCGGGCTTGACGAAGTGCTCGGCGATGGGCTTCTGATGCTTGCCGAGGAGATTGACCGAAAACACCCGGTCGCGCTTGATCATCTCGAAGGAGTGCGAATCCTTCTTGATGCCGAGCGCCACGAGCGGCGGCGTGAACGAAACCTGGGTGAGCCAGGTCGCGGTGAACGCGTTGAGCTCTCGGTCCTGTTTCACGCCGACGACGTAGACCCCGTGCGGAATCTTGCGCAGCGCGATCTTTTTGGCCTGGAGATCCATAATTTCCAAAGCCTATCGGTGATTACGGTGATTTTCAAAATCGATTACAGTGATTACCAAAGCCGAGTCCAGTGATCCACACCTATCGCTGTTCTATATAGGAATCACCGAAATCATACGTGGTTCGCGAAGAATTGGAGCGTTTTCTGCCACGCGGCCTTGGCGTCTTGCTCACTGTAGACCTCCGGGCGCGTGTCGTTGAAGAAGGCGTGCTGGCAGCTCGGGTAGACGACCACCTCCCCAGGCTTTCCGAATTGCTCAAGCCCCTGGCGCAGCCGGTCCACCTCCTGCCTCGTGACCCACCCGTCCTGTCCCGCGTGGTGGTACAGCACCGGGCAGAGGAGATAGTCGAACGTTTCGAGGGGAGGGACTTTTCCATAGAACACAACCGCCGCCTTCAGATCGGAGTTGTGGCATGCCTGCGTCAGGGCGATGGTCCCGCCCATGCAAAAGCCGACGATCCCGATGCGAAGCGGATCGACACACGGCTGCCGCCTGAGGTAGCCGGTCGCCGCATTGAGGTCGCGCAGCGTCGCCTGGGAGGAGAGCGCGTTCATCAAGCCGGCCGCCTCGTTGGGGTCCTTCGTCACCTTGAATCCCAGGCGGGAGTAGAGATCCGGGGCAAGCGCGACGTAGCCCTCATTGGCGAGCCGCCGGGCGACGTCCTTGATGTGATCGTTCAGCCCCCACCACTCATGGATGACGAGGATGGCGGGTGCGCCGGCCGGTGCGCGGGGCGGCTCCGCCAGGAATGCGTGGACCGTGAAGGCGTCGCACGCAAACTCCACCATCTCGGACGCGACGGGCATCTACGCGGGCGTCCCGAAGTCTCTCGCGATCTCCGACATGGGCTTGGCGACGCAGGTGAAGATGGGGGTATCGCGCAGCGTGTAGCGGCTGCCCTGGCTCTCGCGAAGCTCTATGACGAGGTCGAGGAAATCCTGGGGCGTGTCCGACTCGAACGCGACGACGAACTCCTGGTCGTCGAGCCCGAAGGAGTACGTCGTGTGGAGCCTGACCGACGGGTACTTGCTCCCGATGCGGATGTGCTCGTCCATCATCCCCTGGCGCTGCTCCATCGGCAGCAGGTACCAGTCGCGCGTTTTGACGAAGGGGTAGACGAAGAGGTACTTGGAGTTGGCCGGCCGGATGAATCGGCGCTGATCCTGGTGCTCCGGATCCAGCTTGTCCACGTAGGTGGAGCGCTTCGTCATGGAGAGGTAGGTGTACGGCATCGAAAGGTAGCCCGCGAGTTCCGTCCGGCGGACGGCCCCGGACATCTCCTGAAGCTGATCGAGCGACGTGCCGACGCGCCAGATGAGAAAATCCGCGTCCGCCTTCAGGCCGACCAGCGAGTAGGTCAGCACCATGAGCCGCTTGGCGTACGCATTGACGACGCCGCAGAGCTCATCCGCCTGCTTGCGCTTCGTGGCATCGGGCAGCCTGCGCCACGCCGGGTCCACCCGGTAGAACGAGAACCCCACGACCTGTCTTGCCTGCGCCGTCGCGGCTTGCGCCTGCAGCGCGACGCTGGATGATGGATGCTGGATGATGGATGAAACGACTGGAGATTGTCCAACACTGTCCGTCATCTATCACCCATCACCCATCACCTAAATGAGGCGCTGGTACTCTTCCACAGGCATCTTCCACACCGCGACGCCGCAGAAGCGGTCGCCCTCCGGGCAGATCGGGCTCACCCGCGCCTGCGCCCGCGGCCAGCACGGCGCCTGGAGGTACTTGCCGATCTCCGGAAACCGTGCGCTCACCTGGAGCACTTCGTCGCGGCAGGCGTTCCAAATCTCTTCCTGCGCCGTGTAGCACAGGCGCTGGACCCACTTGTGGTGGAAGTGCAAGAGATCGCCCGATTCCTCGAACCGGATCGGGAACGCGTTGGGGAGGAGGTAGAGCGCGTGCTCCTCCGGCACGCCGAGATTCAAGAGCTGGTCGATCGCGGTCCAGGTGCGCGCCATGATCCGCCGGTACTCGGCCTCTGCCTCGGGGCTCGCCGCGATGAGCGGCGGGAGGATGTAGTCGGGTTCCCCGCTCACGAAGTGGCAGGCGAGGATCGGCCGAGAGCCTGGCACCATCCGGTGGCGCTGATCCTGGGAGTCCGCGGTGTGCGAGAGCTTCTTCTTGAAGGTGAAGTGCGGGTGGACCATCGCCCGCGAAAGCTTGCTCATCGTCGTGAGCGTCAGCGAGTCGGCCAGGTACCGGTTGCGGGCGGGATCAAGGACGAGCGCGATCGCCTCCGAATCGGCAAGCTGGTCCCTCGTCAGCCCCAGCATGGAGCGCACCGCCTGCGCCAACGTCGCCTCGGCGCCGACCTTGTAATCCGCCAGCTTCGAGGTCAGCCCCCCGAGC
>JACPSQ010000123.1 GCA_016193195.1 Candidatus Omnitrophota bacterium | reverse complement strand
GAAGGTGAGCTCGTGGTCACCAGCGGGAATTTCCTGATCGACTCGGAGAGCCGCCTGAAGGCCGCGCTCGAGGGACTCAGCGGAGGCGACCAAGGACACCAGCATGGTCAGTGAGCCGAGTCCACAGCCCACCGTCCACAGTCCACAGCAACCCCTGCTGCGGCAGGGCGGGGTCATCGAGAAGGTCATTGAGTTCTCCGCCCACAACAAGTTCCTCGTCCTCATCTTCGTGGCCTTCGCCCTGGTCGCCTCGGTGTGGGCGATGCGGAACATCCCGCTCGACGCCATTCCGGACCTCTCCGACACCCAGGTCATCATCTACTCCCGATGGGATCGAAGCCCCGACATCATCGAAGACCAGGTCACGTATCCCATCGTCAGCGCGATGCTGGGGGCTCCCCGTGTCAAGGCCATCCGGGGCTTCTCCGACTTCGGCTTCTCCTACGTCTATGTCATCTTCAAAGATGGCACCGACATCTACTGGGCCCGCAGCCGCACGCTGGAATACCTCAGCAAGATCATCCCCCGTCTGCCGGAAGGGGTGCGGACCGAACTCGGCCCGGACGCGACCGGGGTCGGGTGGGTGTTCCAATACGCCCTGGTCGATACCTCCGGCAACCACAACCTCCAGGAGCTGCGCAGCTTCCAGGACTGGTATCTGCGCTACCATCTGCAGAGCGTCCCCGGGGTGGCGGAGGTCGCCTCCATCGGCGGCTTCGTGAAGCAGTACCAGATCACCATCGACCCCAACCGCTTGCTGGCCTACAACATGCCGTTGACAACCATCGTGGAAGCGATCCGGGCCGGCAATCAGGAAGTCGGCGGACGCCTGCTCGAATTCTCCGGGGCGGAATACATGGTCCGGGGCCGGGGCTATGCCAAGTCGGTGGAGGATCTTGAAAAGATCGTGGTTGGAACCGATCAGAAGGGCACCCCGATCTTAGTCAGGCATATCGGCACCGTGGCGTTGGGTCCTGATATCAGGCGAGGGTTGGCCGATTTCGACGGCCAAGGAGACGTCGTGGGCGGCACGGTCGTGATGCGCTACGGCGAAAACGCCCTCAATGTCATCAACCGCGTCAAGGCCAAGCTCAAGGAGATCGAGCCGTCCCTGCCGGAAGGGGTCAAGGTGGAGATCGTCTACGACCGGTCCGACTTGATCCTCCACGCCATCGAGAACCTGAAGGAGAAGCTCATCGAGGAGATGATTATCGTGAGCCTCGTCATCCTCCTCTTCCTCTGGCATTTTCCCTCTGCGATCATCCCGATTGTCACCATTCCCACCTCGGTCATCCTCTCCTTCATTCCACTGTACGGGATGCGCCTCACCTCCAACATCATGTCCTTGTCAGGCATTGCCATCTCCATCGGGGTGCTGGTCGATGGCGCCATTGTCGAAGTAGAAAACGCCTATAAGCGTCTCGAACAGTGGATCGAAGGGGGCCGCAAGGGTGACTACCACGCCATCCGGCTCAAGGCGCTCAAGGAAGTCGGGCCGTCGGTCTTCTTCTCGCTCCTCGTGATCGCTGTCGCCTTCATGCCGATCTTCACGCTGGTCGATCAGGAAGGGCGGCTCTTCAAACCCCTCGCCTGGGCCAAGAACCTGGCGATGGCCATCGCGGCGATCCTCGCCGTGACGCTTGATCCGGCCATGCGGATGCTCTTCACCCGCATGGAGCCGATCACCGTGAAAGCCCGCTGGATCCCGGAGCGGCTCCGGGGGATGGCATCCAAACTGGCGACGACCGTCGCGGTGGGCACCTACTATCCAGAGGAAAAGCACCCGGTCAGCAAAGTGCTGTTCCGCGTGTATGAGCCGGCCTGCCGATTCGTCCTGAAGCATCGGAAAGCCACAATTCTCACGGCCATCGGGTTGGTGCTGACCACCATCCCGATTTATCTGCAACTCGGGTCCGAGTTCATGCCGCCGCTGCGGGAAGGCAGCCTGTTGTACATGCCGACGACGTTACCAGGAATTTCGGTGACCGAGGCCCAGGCGCTCATGCAGAAGCAAGATCAAGTGCTGAAGGGCTTCCCGGAGGTCGAGAGGGTCTTTGGCAAGTCGGGACGGATTGAAAGCTCCACCGACCCGGCGCCGTTTTCCATGATGGAAACGGTCGTCCTCCTCAAGCCGGAGCGAGAATGGCGTCGGGTCACACGGTGGTACTCCTGGTTGCCCGACTGGATGGAAGGCCCGTTCCGCCCCTTCTGGCCGTGCCACATCTCCTACGATGATTTGATCAATGAAATGGATGAGGCGCTCAAGATCGTGGGCGTCACGAATGCCTGGACCATGCCGATCAAAAACCGCATCGACATGCTGACCACCGGGGTCCGCACCCCCATCGGGATCAAGATCTTCGGGGCCGACCTCAAGAAGATCGAGGAGGTCGGGACCCACCTGGAGATGATCCTCAAGAACGTCCGGGGCACGCGGAGCATCTATGCCGAGCGGGTCGCCGGGGGCTACTTCGTGGATTTTGAGATCAACCGTGATGAAATCGCCCGCTATGGCCTCTCGATCGCCGAAGTCCAGATGGTCATCATGTCGGCCATCGGCGGGGAGAACATCACGACGACCATCGAGGGCCGTGAACGCTACCCGGTCAACGTCCGCTACTCCCGCGAGCTGCGGGACGACGTGGAGAAGCTCAAGCGGGTGCTCATCCCAACCCCCGCCGGGCAGCACATTCCGCTGGTGCAGTTAGCCGACATCAAGCTGGTCTCCGGCCCCGCGATGATTCGTAATGAAAATGGATTGTTGGCGGGGTACGTCTACGTGGACGTCGACACCTCCAAGCGGGACATCGGCGGCTACGTGAACGAAGCCAAGAAGATTGTGGCGAAGGAGCTGACGTTACCATCCGGCTACGCCCTCACGTGGAGCGGCCAGTACGAGAACATGCTCCGGGTCAAAGAGCGGCTGAAGGTCGTGCTGCCCCTGACCATCTTCATCATTTGTCTCTTGCTCTACATGAACACGAAGTCGGCGGTGAAGACCGGCATCGTCATGCTCGCCGTGCCGTTCTCCCTCATTGGGGCGGTGTGGCTGCTCTGGCTCCTCGGCTACAACATTTCGATCGCCGTGTGGGTGGGGATGATCGCCCTGATGGGGCTCGACGCGGAGACCGGGGTCTTCATGCTGCTGTTCCTGGACCTGGCCTACCATGACGCTGTGGAGAAGGGCCGCATGCGCACCGAACATGATCTGGAAGAGGCCATTGTCCACGGCGCGGTCAAGCGCGTGCGCCCCAAGCTGATGACCGTGATGGCCATGTTCATGGGGCTGCTGCCGATCATGTGGTCCACCGGGGCCGGGGCCGACATGATGAAGCGGGTCGCCGCGCCGATGGTCGGCGGCATCTTCACGTCGTTCATCCTGGAGCTCCTCGTCTACCCGGCGATCTACTTCGTGTGGAAGTGGAAGTTTGAGATGAAAGAAGGGAAGGCGGCATGGATCCGCTAAAGATGGCTATAGATCCGATCTGTGGAATGATCGGCGTCATCGAGCGTAACGGTCACTGGTTTTGCAGCGAGCGGTGCGTCGCCGAGTTTGAGCGTCGGGCTGCCGCCGCAGTTGCCATGCAACACCCTGGCAGCCTGTGTCGCGTCGGTGCGCCGCGATGGTGGATCGACCCCTGGGTGTGGGTGCCGTCCTCTGGAGCCCTGCTGAGCATGGTTGGGTCGTGGTGGCCGGCCGCGACGCAGATCAGCACCATCTACATGGGATACCTCGGCAAGATCCTTGTCCCGTTCCTCCTGGGGCTCGGGCTCGGAGGCCTGATCGACCATTTCGTGCCGAAGGAGTACATCATCAAGCTGCTGTCCGGCCGACGGAAACGGGTGATTGTCCGCTCGACGCTGCTGGGGTTCCTCGCCTCGAGCTGCAGTCATGGCTGTTTGGCGTTGACCATCGAGCTCTACCGGAAAGGGGCTTCGGTCCCGGCCGTCGTGAGTTTCCTCCTCGCAAGCCCCTGGGCCAGCATGTCCCTCACGTTGCTCCTCCTGGGTCTCTTCGGCCTCAAGGGTCTGGTCTTCGTGGTGGGCGCGTTGGGTATTGCGTTTCTGACCGGCTTGATCTTCCAGCGACTCGACGCCAGGGGCTGGATCGAGTCGAACCCGCAGACGCTGCCGATCCATGAAGATTTTTCCATCCGGCAGGATGTCGCCGCACGGTGGCGGCAGTACCCCTGGACGATCCATCAGCTCAGGGATGACGTCCGCGGCATCCTCAGCGGAATGCTGCCGCTCGGACGCATGGTGCTCGGGTGGGTGCAGCTAGGGCTTGTGCTCAGCGCCCTCATCGGCGGGCTCGTCCCCCACGGGCTGTTCGAGCGATTCCTCGGCCCCTCGCTCGGGGGGCTTCTGCTGACCCTGCTGGCGGCAGCGGTCATCGAGGTGTGTTCGGAGGGAACGGCGCCCCTGGCATTTGAACTCTACCGGCATACCGGAGCGCTGGGCAACGCCTTTGCGTTCCTCATGGGCGGGGTTGTCACCGATTACACCGAGCTGGGAGCCCTCTGGACGGCGATCGGTCGCCGCACCGTCCTGTGGGTGCTCATCGTCACGCTCCCATTGATCATCGTCAGCGGTATGGCGTTGAACCTGGTCGGAAGATAGCACCTGGCGATCGGGAAAAGCGCCAGGCGCTCAACGAAGGAGGGCAAGATGAACCGCACGGTTGCTTGGATCGTTGGGATGACGT
>JACPSQ010000122.1 GCA_016193195.1 Candidatus Omnitrophota bacterium | reverse complement strand
GGTGATCTCCACCGGGTAGTCGGCCCCGGCGACCAAGCCCGTCTTGCCCCAGTTGATCGCGGTGGCGGTGCTCCCCACGTAGACGTTGTGGCTGGGGAACGCCGTGATCGTGAGCTTGGGCAGGACGCTGAAGGCGGTGGAATCGCTCTGGACGTAGTCGCTGAAGGCGGTATCGTCATCCTGGACGCGGATGACGCCGGCCGTGCTTATCGCCTGGGGAGCGACCAGGGTCGCCGCGCTCTTGGCGCCGCTCGTGTCCCCGGTGGCCGGCCCGGAGGCGACCTGGTTGCCGTTGGTCAGCAGGGTGAACGGCGGGTTGCCGTCCACGCTGTAGAGGATGTCCACGAAGTCCAGCTCGCTGGAGCCCTCGGTCCAGGAGACGGTCTGGTCCGACGCCATGGCCCGCCAGGTCGTGCCCGGCTCCCCCGCGCCGGTGGTCACGGTGACCCCGGTGAGCTTCGGGTAAATCGCGAAGGCGGTGGAGCTCCCCGAGACCTGGGCCCCGCCCACCTGCGTGACGCGCAGGATCGCGCTGGTCGTCTTCAGGTCCGGGACCTTGCCGCCGGGGATCCAGTTCGTCACGGGCCAGTTGTTCACCCCCTGGGTGGAGACCGGGCGGTTGCCCGGATCAGTGATCTCGGTGAAGCCGGCCGGGCCGGCGCCATCCGGATCCAGCTCGACCTTCACCGCGCCGAGCTGGCCCTGGGCGGTCCACTGGACGGCCTTGTCGGTGTCGCCCACCCGCCAGGTGCCGCCCAGCCCGGCCGCCGGCGGGGTCGTCACGGTGAGCTGGCCGATGAGGGAAAAGGCGCTGGACTCATGCTGGACGGTAAAGTTCGTATCCGCATCGAGGACCCGGACCTTCATGACGGCGGGCGGCCCGGCGAGGATCGAACCGATGGCGTAGGTGTCAACAATCGGCCAGTCGTAGCTCCCGCGGCCGCGGGGGGTCGCGCCCGCGCTGAAGGCGGTCACGTTGTCCGCATCGGTGGAGGCGATGATGGTGAAGGTATCCGCCCCGGGGGCATCCGTGGCCAGGGTCATGTCGAAGTTCCCGCCCTTGCTCCCGATGATCCGGACGTTCTGGGCATTGCCCTGCGTGAGGTCCCAGGTGATCGCCTGGGTCTCCCCGATCTTCCAGGTCGGGCCGGTCGTGGGGGCGGTCACGGTCAGTTGGCCCTCGACGGTGAACTCGGGGCTGAGGCCTGCGATCGTCGAGTTATTGGCGTCCACCACCTTGATTTTGTAGCCTTTGTTCGGGGTGGTGTCGAGCTTGGAGATCACGGTCCGGGGCGGCTGCCAGGTGAGGCTGCCGGTGTTGCCGGCCCAGGGGCCGCTCCAGCTGCAGGCGATCGCGTTGTTCGGCGTCCCGGGGCTTGTGCAGGAGGTGTAGTAGGTCTGCCCGTCGTCCTCCGAGTAGTAGACGTGCACTGTCGGGATGTTGCCGAAGCGAGTCCACTGGACGTCGGCGGCGACCCCGGCGACGAGGTCGGTGTTGCCGTCCGGCTGCTGGACGGTCACCGAACCCTTGGTCTCAAACTCATCGCTGATCCCCGTCAGCCCATAGGCGTGGTCCGCGTCCACGACCTTGATCCGTGCGGTCGGCGAGAGGACCACGTTCGCGTCGATGAACCAGTCGTAGGCGCCGTCGTTTGTGGTCGTGGCCCCCACGTACTCATCGGGGTCCCCAGGAGGCCCACCCACCCCGCCGTCGTTCGCCGTGATGTCGATCTGGTCGACCCCGTCGAAGTTGCCCTGCGCGTCGTAGAGGAGCTGGACATTGTTGAGGCTGCCGTAGTTGGTCCAGGTGAGGGTCTTGGTCGTATTCGTGTTCCAGGAGTCGAAGCCGTTATCCTGCTCCGGCTCGGTCACGATCAGTTGGGTGGCCAGCGTGAAGGCGGCGGCGGTCTGGCCGGTGGCGGTTGCGTTGTCCGGATCGGTCACGCGCAGTTGGGCGGTGTCTGAGAGGAGCGTCGTGCCGGGCGTCCAGGTGTACGTGCCGTCGTTCGTCACGATCCCGTCGTTGTCCGGGGTGCCGTCCGCCGGACTGACATCCGGGCCTTCGAGGGCGGTGCCCTCATTGATCGGGAACCAGTCGGTCCCGTTCAGGGTGTACTCGATGCGGACATCGGTGATGGCGGCTCCGACCTTCGTCCAGGTGATGGTGGCCGGACGGGTCGCAACTGCGATGTCCGTCGCGTCACCGGGGTTGGGGTCGTAGGCGCTGGTGATCTCAATCAAAGGAAACCGCCCGGTGATGTTGAACGGCTGCGAGGTAAACGTCGAGGCCGCCTGACGGCCCTGAGCTGAGTCCACCGTGTCGCGAATCTGCAGCCGGGCGGCCTCGCTCACATGATCCGCCACCCCGGTGATCGCCAGGGAGGGGTCTTCCCAGGCCCAGCTCGATGGCACCGCAGGAACGACCGCGAGCGACTCATAGGGTGCGGCGCCTGGCCCATCATAGTCATAGAGGATCTCGACGTTGTTGGCGCCGGTGAGGCCGTAGGGCGTCCAGGTGACGTTCTGTCCTGTCAGGCCGATGAAGTAGTTCTGCCCGCTGGAGGGGTTGATGAGGTCAAGCTTGCCGTAGACCCGGAACTGGACGGAGTCGCCGTAGACGTCGTTGGCAAAGGTCAGGGGGTCCGGCAGGCCCGGGTCGCGGTCGCGGACCCGGATGATCGCCTGTTCCGTGATCCCGGAGGGAGCGGCGAGGCTGGAGTAGCTGTTGACGCCGCTCGTCGTGCTGTCGATGTTGGTCGCCAGGGCCGTGCCGGGCAGTCCCCCTACGCCGGTCGTGGTGAGATGGATGTCCACCTTGCTGATCAGGGTGCTGGTGTCCGTCCATTCGACCCGCTGGTTTGTGGCCTCCGCGCGCCAGACCACCGGGTTGTAGCTTGCGTCGGCCGCCGCCGGCACGACCGTCACGCTCGTGATCGTTGGCAGAATCTTGAATTGCCCCGATGTGAGGGTCGTGCCTGGATTGTTATAATCCGTCAGCCTGATGAAGCAGTCGAGCGCTTTCTTCGGTGGCACGCCCGCGGTCCAGTTGTACGTGTTCGTCCCGTCAATATGGCCGGTGCTGGGATCCGCGTTCGCGGCAAGGGCCACGTAGGCATCGGTGCCGCACTTGTATTCCAGTTTCACATCGCTGATGCCGCCCGCCTGCTCCCAGATGACCTGCTTGGTCGTGTCGCCCACGGTCCATACCTGTCCAGTTGCCGGCGAGGTGATGTTGACGAACGATGGCTTGACCTTGAAGCTCGCCTGCGAGGAGCTGGCGATGTCCGAGTTGACCGTGCTCACCACCTTGATCCGCACAGTGTCGCTGATGGCCAGCTCCGGGATGGTCCAGGAGGTGATGGCATAGGCATTCGTGCAGGTGCCTGCGACGCTGCAGTTCGACGCGGAGCTGGTGATGGTGTGATCCGTATCCTCAACAAAGTCCCATGTCCCGTCGTTGTCCCAGATGAGCTTGACGTTCTGGACGTACCCGAAGGTCTGCCAGGTGATGCCCGGCGACTCAGGGTTCTTGTTGGCATACCAGATCAGGGCGGTGTTCTCCGGGTTGGTCAGATCGAGCTTGGCCTTGAGCGTGAAGGCGCCCGTCTCCACGCCCTGCTTGTCCGGGTCGTCCTTCAACTGGACGCGCACCTTCACGTTCGCGTTCTTCTCGTTGTCCCCGATCACGGTATCAAGGAGCTGCCAATCCGCTGCGCCGGCCGTGAACCCGACGCTTGAGGTCACGGTGCCGTTAAAGGGCGTACCGCCGGTCAGCGAGTATTTGACTTCCAGATCGTTGTTCGGAATCGATGGCCCAGGCGCCGCGGCGCCGACCGCGGTCCAGGTGATCTGGGGGAAGGGGGTCGTGCCGATCTCCAGCGGCCCCGGCGTAGTGACCGTCAGCTTTTGCAGCTTGAATGCATCCGAATCGTCGGCCGTGCCCGTGACGAGATCATCCTCGCCCGCTCCGGTCAGGTAGATCTTGACCTTCGCGCTGTCGCTGGGGCTGTCCGGCCAGGTCCAGGTGTCACAGTTGCCCTGGGTCCCCGTGACCCCAACCTTTGGAAACTCAAGGGCGGAGACCGGGACGGTGCAGACCACGCTGTAGCCGGTGCCGGTGTCGAGGGCGATGTTCAAGTTGTTCACCGTGCCACCGCTGTCGTTCATGGTGCCGGTGGAGCCGGCCTTGGTCCACTTGACCTTCTTGGCGTTTGCCACCAGGTAGACCTGGCCGGCGATTGGTTCGGTGACCGTCACCTTGCCCTTGATCTGGAACGTGCCGGTGGACTCGTCATACACCGTGGCCCCGGCGCTTGAATCCTCGATGTGGATCTTCACGCCGGTTCCCACGTCATCAGGCACTTTCCAGCTAAAGCTGCAACTGCCGCCGCTGCAGTAGGTGGACACGGGGATGTTGTCGGCCGGGTTGTTGCTGGCGTCCCGGGCGAACTGCCAGACCCCGGGCGTCACCGTCGGGCTGAGGTACTTGATGTCCACGTTGGCGACACCGCCCGCGCCCGTCACCGTCCAGGTGATCGGAACCTCGGTGCCCACGCGCACGATGTCGCCGCTGTTGAGGCTGGTCAGATCAAGGGAGGAGACGACGCTGAACCACTCGTTCGTCCCTGGATCCGGACCCTCATCCATGATCAGATCGACCGGGGTGTCGCCGTTTCGGCGGACCTTGATGCGCGCGTTGCCCAGCGCCGCGTTGGTCGGGATGTGCCAGTTGAAGCACTTGTTGCCGGCGAGACACTCGTTGAGGTTGGCGGGGTTGGGCCACATCGGGTCGCTCGTCTCGCAGCCGAGGCTTTCTGTGCTCGTGAACCAGCAGGTGCCGCTGGCGATGCACGGGTCAGCCCCACCGCTGGCCTGCGCCAGATTGGACACCGAGGCCCCGCTCTGCTGGTTGATGTTGCCGTATGATCCGCCGACGTTGCGCCACAGGATGTCCACCGTGGGCACATTGCCGGTGGTCGTCCACTGGATGACGCGGCAGCGGCCGGTGGGCCACTGCGAGGTGCCGGGCGTGCCCGCATTGCTGATCGGTTTCTCCACGGTGATGCTGGGGCGGATCGCCAGGGTGTTGGACAGGCCGGAGGTGTTGTCAAAGGGCACCCCGTTGCCGTCATCAATGTCTTCGATCTTGAGCACCACGTTCTCCGACGCATCGCTCGGATCGGGCGTCCAACTGTACCCTGGGCTGATCACCGGCGCGGTGGCCCACGAGGTACAGGCGGCCGTCCCGCAGGCGACGGTGGCGATGTCAACAAAGGCCGCTCCGTCCACGCTCTTGGAGAGCTTGCAGTTGCCCATCTGGCCGCAGTATTTCCACTTGATGGTCGAGGCCCCCAGGCCCAACGGGGCCGAGCCATCCGGCTCGGTGATTGCCAGCTGCCCGCGGATCTTGAAGTCGGCATTGGAGGCGTCGCAGTGCCGCGCGGCCACGGTCGAGGTGCCGGCGCAGGCGGTGGTGTCGCCGGCGGCGCCTTTGATCGTGGTGTCGGTCGTCTTCAGGCGCGCCTCGCTGTCGATGGGGTTTGTGGCGGTGGGCGTCGTGGGGATGGAATCCGGCACAGTCCAGGGGCAGGTAACGGTATTGCCGCTGACGCTCGGCGTGCAGCTCAGCGCCGCGTTCAAGTAGGAGCCGCCGCTGTCCTGGGACAACCCGACGTCCCAGCTATCGGTAGCCGCATAGTCCGGGATCTCCCAAGTGAGGTTGTACTGCGTGCCGACCTTGAGCAAGACCCCTGTTCCACCATCCGCCGTTTGGGTCAGTTTCAGGGGAGGAAATTCCGTGACAAATCCGCGCACGTTCACGCTGCTGTTGCCAACGCGGTTGATGTTCACGGCGCTGGCCGTCCCGCTGGTCGCGTTGAGCTGATGACGAACGAGCGTTTCATCGAGGTAAGACCCTGCGGCGGCGGTCCCACCGCCGGCGACCGAGCCCACCGTGAACGCCCGGCGGGATTCCGCCCCGCCGCTGCCGATCGTGTGGGTGCCGGTGGTGCCGGTCCAGCTGGTCTGGCTGTTGATGCGGTCGATGAACGTGTTGTCCTTGAACTCCACCAGGTACCAGACGACATCCACCGCGCCGGAGTTGGTGATCCGGGTGAAGGTGAGCTTGGTCGTGTCGGTGTTCGTGCCTGCGCCGACTTCTCCGGTGACCTCATACCGGCTCTCGATCCCGGCCGCAGTCGTCTTTGGCGCCCTGGTGAAGAACAGCATGGACCGGGTGTTGATTGCCTTGCTGTCGGTTCCCGCGGTGACGTTGTCCACCGTCACGACCGTCCCGGTGTCATTCGTTTCGCCGGCGCCTGTCGCCCCATCGACCGAGACCGAGCCGGAGTTGACCTCCACGTCGGCGTCAAAGGAGACGATCTGGTAGAACATCGAGACGGTCGCGCCGCTGTCATTCCGGTCAAACTTGATCTGGTTGCCGTTCTGCAGCGTGGCGGTCACCCAAATCTTGTGCTCGGCGGCGGTCATGGTTTTCGTCGTCGTATAGATGCTAACCAGCGGAAACGCTCGACCGACCGTGTAGGCGTTGGGCAAGGTCACGGTCTTCGTCGTGGTCGCGCCGCTCAACACCGTGGTCCCGGACTGCACCGTCACCCCACTCGTAAACTCCACCACCATGTATTCCACGCTGGCCGCAGAGGAGCCATCATCCCCGCGCTGCATCAGGAGGTGGCTGCTGTCATCCCAGGCGACCTGGATCAGGGCGGCGTTGGGCTGATCAGTGGCCGAGCTGTTGCTGGCAAGGATGATCGATTTGCCTGTGTCCACGGCCGTGCCGGCGCTGGTGCTGTTGCAGGTTCCGACGCCGATCGGCTCAAGGCAGGCGATGTCGGTGGTCGTGAACGCGACGGTGCCTCGCAGCACGCGCTTGACTTGCGCCGCCTCGGCCTGCTGCGGCTCCACAACCTCCTTCACGACCTGGAGGGGCGCAGGGGCATTTGCTGGAATAAACGGCAGCGGCACGCCCTGGAAGACCATGACAAAGGCCGTCAGGGCGCGAGCGACGTCGGCCCAGAACATGCGCCAGGCCTGTCTGGCCTTCTTTCTGGCCTTCTTGTCCTTAGATGGTGCGTGAGCGCTTTTCATTCACGAGTCGCTGCTTCACTCGAACGCAAGGTGCCTTCCGGCGCGTCGCTGCGAACCAGCGAAATGTTCGTCGCCACGGTTGCAGCGAGGAATTCGCTCCCATCGTCGCGCTCCTTGTACGTCTGCTGGTAGCCCACGCGAACCGTATCTCCAGGCTTCAGTTCCGAGACGCTCTTAAGGAGGCGATCGACTTTCGTCTTGTCATCGATCGGGATGAGCATTTCCTCTGATTTGCTGGCGGTGCGCGCAAATTCGACGCTGATCGCGCGCTTGCCGGCCCACACGACGGTCCCGGTCACCGTCTTCGAGACGAGGTGTTCCTGGGGCTCGCTCATCTCGGCCCTGGCGGCGTCGGCGAGCAGCGAGACGGCGAGGATGGTGAGCGGCACCCAAGAAACACGAAACCTCGGGTTGCGGATCAACCCGAGGTTCCTGACCGCAGCAAGCGGCGCAGGTCGGTAACTGAAGACGACCCACGACCACCACTTCGCGTCAGAAGAAACAAGGGGGATTGCGTATTGCGGATTGCGGATTGCGGAATGGAAAGGCAGAACATCCGAAATCCACAATGCGATATCCGCAATGCGCTGTGCGATGGTGCGCATCAGTGATGCCACCAATCCGGCGGCCATTGTCGCTTGTGCATCTTCATCCCCTGTGGTTCCATCGTTAGATCTCGCTCCGGGCTGCAGGTCTTCGCGCAATCCCCACGAACGTAAACTGCTCAGGGGTCTTCCCGATCGGTTGCCGCGTCACAACCCCTTGCATGGTGGTGCCCCGAAGCTCGCCTTGCCAGGTGATCATCTCGCCTTGCGGGGTCGTTTGGATTGTTTCCCACACGAGATTCCCGTTGGCCTTGGACATCACTTTATACGGTGAACTCAAGCCCTCCTGGCCATTGAAGCCTGTTGTTGAAGAGAGCCGGGTGCGCGTGAAGGCCAGCTGGCCCTGGCGGATCGCTTCAGCCCCTTTGCCATTCGTGGGGATGAAGGGGGCGAGTTGGATTCCCCATTCGGTCCCTTCAAGGCTCGCGAGCTCATCAGCCAGGCTGCTGTGGATGGCGAGGGAGGACCGCGCGCGAAACGCCGCCTCGTTTTCCTGCGAGAGGCTGAGGACGGCCTGCTCCAGGAGGTGCACCCGCTGAGTCAAGGACAGGAAGATCACGCCACACGCGACCAAAGCGACGGCCACGCTGCTGGCGATGAGTGACACGTTGGGTTTGTGCCCCGGCATCCCCGCGATGGCCCGAGCACTTGCAGCGTGAGCCGCCACTGGCCGCGTCAGTTTCGCCTTCACCATGTGAACAAACTCCTCTGAGCCTAAGATCGGCTGTTGGAGGACCTTCTGGATCTGCTCGACCTCGGCCTCTGCAAGCGAACCCACATACCGCTCATAGTCTTCTGCGGTGGAGCCGCCCGGGAGCATGGCCAGCACCTCCCGAATCTCCGAGTCCATTGAAAGGTGGGTCGGCGAGGGTCCTGCTGAGCAATAGAGCGGGTAACTGCTAAAGGGGTAGGCCCTGAGATCGCCCGCCAGGCCCGCGTGAGCGGGGCGGCTGTGCAGATAGGCCGTCACTGGGACGAGGGAGTGTTGCTTTTCAACCAACACAGCCCTGAACCGCTCCCGAAAGAGATGCCCGGTGTGTCCGTACCGCTTGTTGAAATACTTCGTGTAGCGGGTGCTCAGCGCGTGCATGATGGCGGAGACGGTCGTCCCAGACACAGGCTCGAGGCACAGGTGGACCTGGTCGGGCAGCAGGCAATACGCAAAGAGCTTGAAGCGATACCGGGCCCTGTAGTCACCCACGAACCCTAGATAGGTCGCGAAGTCCGCCTGGTCCCTGAAGATAGGCTCCTGGACGTCGCCTTGGCAGGTGACCGCGTAGGCGACGCCTTCAAGATGAATCCGTGGCAGCCTAGCCATTGGACTGATCCCTACCCTCCAGCAGTCCTCTCTCGTGCGGCACCAGCAAGCCTGGCACTGCGGAGCGAGTGCCAGGCTTGCCGAAGCCACTGGGGCGCCTTGGCGCTTGCCGTGCCAGGAACGCGACCTCATGTGCCTGGCACTCGTGGGTTGGCATAAAAAAACTCCGGCTGGTGCCATCACTGGCACTGCCGGAATCACCTCTTCCATACACGGCTACTATTGAATTGATCATCTCGTCTCGGTTCATCGAAAACACAACGCGTCCTTCGAAAAGATGAAGGACGCGTGTCTATGTCGCTGGTAACTGGCTACCCTTTAAGACCGTCGGTCTTACGAGGGCCCTGTAGCTTTGCGTCCTACCCTTTCGAGTAGTTTGCCCTTCTCAGTCTTGCTGCTTGTCAGGGAGCGATCAATCTTGGTTCAACCTTACCTGACGAACGCCGGATTTGTCAAGAAGCCCTGCAAAAAAATATTGTATCGTTTGAACGGCACTGGAGAAACAGTTGCGTGGAGCGAGATTGATGTGGAGCGCGTCAAGGCTGGCCAGCCTCGGCCGGTGGCGATTCCGCCGGTGCGCTGGAGGCTTCAACCGCAACGCCTTCCCCGGCAGCCGGCGGAGCCGCTTCTGGGACGGGTTTCACCAGGCGGCCGGTGAACGACAGGTGCTCCGTCACCAGCTCCTTCTTCTTGTCTGGACGCTGCTTCGTCACCGTGCCCTGCATCGCGTCCCCGATGATCTCGCCCCGCCAGATGACCATGTCCTGCTCATCCTGCCCGTCCTTGAGCTGCATGGCCTCCCAGGCGACCGACTCCTCAGTCGGGGAATAGAGGGCGTAGTTGTTGGAGTCGAGGTAGCCTGCCTTGAGCAGTCCCTCCGTTCCAACGGAGCGCTGGCCAAACATCAGGACGTCGGACTGGACAACCGCCGGCTGCCCCTGTCCTGACAGGACAAGCTCCAGCTCCCACCGCGTGCCGGCGAGCTTGGCCCGCCAATCCCGAAGCTTTTTTTCACGCTCGGCGATTTCTCGCGCGGCCGCGTCAGCCTGAGCCGACCCAGCAGGAGAGGCGGATGCGGACTCCGCCGCCTGCGATTTTTTTGCCTTGGGCGACGCGCCCTTCTCCGCCGCGGCGGCCGCGGTCCACCCTACGATCAACGCCAAGCCCATACCGAGCAACCCCTTCACCCCGCCCTTCAGGGCAGGGTTCACACTCTGTCGTCGCATCTGACCTCTCCCTCCTCTATTATGTGTCATTATAGCATACCTGACTCAGGGAAACGTCGCAATGAAATCGAAGCCGGTTTGATCGCGATCGCGGAGTGTGACCTTGTGGCTGGCCGGACTGAACGCGACGCCCGAGAACTTCCTGGCGGTCGGAGAGAACGTCCGCTCGAGCTGGTAGGTTGGTTTGACCGTGTAGATCCCCGCAGGGAGATCCTTCGCCACATAGCGGCCTTGCCCGTCTGTAGTCGCTTCCTGAACGGTTGCTTTCGAGGTGCGGATGTGCACCGTGGCTTTCGGCACAGGGCGGCCTCCGATATCCCGAACGGTGCCCGAAATGGCCAGGCTCACCTCTCGGACGGTGATGCGCACCGGTTGCCGGCCCTTGGTCTCTCCGGCCGCCGCGGTCACCGTCGGTTCATAGGCTCCGCTCTGATCGAAACGCGGCGTCCAGGTGAATGTCCCCGTGCCACGCTCGTCGTCACGAAAGGTCGCGCCCTCCGGCACGGGTTCCATGGCGAGCGTGACGGGCTGGCCTTCGGGGTCTTCCGCGCTGACCGTGAAGGCCATGGGTCTCCCCTCATCGACCGCGAGGCGCTCAGGCATCGTGAGGACCGGGGGCTGATCGCCCACGTTGGCGACCGTGATGGTGACGGTTTCGCCCGCACAGAGCCCCTCCGGATCGCAGACCTCGAAGAAGACGCCGGGATAGACGGTTTCCGGCTTCGTCAGGACGGTGATGCGGTCGGTCGGGACGCCGCGCGCCGCGCATGTCGAGACGTCAAACGTCAACCAGGGAGGAAGGAGCTGCGCCTTGCACGCCAGCGGATCGCCCTCAGGATCGTTGGCGATAAGCTGAACGGTCAACGGTTTGCCTTCATCGACCACCTGGTTTCCCACCGGCTCCATGACCGGAGGGCGATTGACATGGAGGACGTGGATGACCATTGGCTTGCGGTCACACAGCGGCTCGGGATCGCAGACCTCAACTTCGACATCTGGATACTCCTGGACGGGGTCGCCTGGTGAGGCCTCCTGATACCCCGGGGCCCCGCTCAGCTCGCCGGTCTGCGGATTCAAGGAAGCCCACGGAGGCAAGTGGAGCGCACGGAAGGTGAGGGTATCGCGCGGAGCGTCTGGATCCGTGGCCTTGAGCCTGATGGAGAGCCTCGTGCCTTCCGGAACGGTCTGAGGCCCCGGCGGCTCAAGCGCAGGCCTGGTGTTCGTATTGGCGACCAAGATGGTGACCGGATCTGAGATGGCGTGATTCCCGGCTCGATCGGTGGCCAGGGCCTGCAGCGTGTGGTTGCCGGTCGGAACGGCGCTGCTCTCCCAGGTGAGACGGTAGGGAGGTACCTTCGCCTGACCGAGCGCATCGCCATCCAGCAGGAATGTCACGGCGTTCACGCCGATCACATCGCTTGCGTCGGCTTCGAGCGTGGCCACCCCAGCCACTTTGGCGCTGTCACGCGGGGTGATCAAGGCGACCCAAGGAGGCGTATTGTCGAGCATCACCGTAATCTTCGGGGAGTTGGCCTCAGTGAAGTCCTGGCCGATGGCGTAGGCCGCCAGGGTGTGCGGGCCGTCGGCTTCCGAGCGGGTGTCCCAGCTCACCTCATACGGAGGCTCGAAGTCACTGCCCAACAGCCTCCCCCCTCGGTAGACGTTGACCAGGTCAATCGCGTGGCTGGAGGCGACCTCGATCGCGATGCGGCACACGCCGCTGATGAATTGGCCGTCAGCGGGGGAGACGAGGCGCACCCTGGGCCCTGGATGGTCCTCGGGGCTCAGGGGGGAGGGACCGGGGTCCTTCGCGCCTTGGGCGGTGCTGCTGACGGCGCCGCCTAAGAACACGACGACGCTCACCCAGAGGATCCGCCTGAGACGGCGATGGCTCGACGAAGCCCTGGGGGAGCGTAGCGTCTTAGAGCCTATTTCCAAACCAACCTTGTGATTACGCTGATTTCGAACTGATTTCACCGATCCAACGTCAATCTGCGAAATCACGACAGAATCTGCGGAATCGGATTGAGTTTTGAAACGAGTTTTATTCAGCCCCGGGCTTGAGCAGCGGACGAGCCAAGAGGACGTCGCCTTTACGGATCTGCCTGGCAGGGTCCATGGTGTGCGTGATCTGGGCGATCGCAAACCCCTCACGATCAGGCTCGGCCAGTTCGACCGTTGCGACCGGATGGTCTTCGTTGGCCAGGACGAGCACAGCGCCTGCCCTGACCCACTCAATCCCTGTGACCGAGAGCACCAGGAAGTCAAGTTCCTCATTGACCTGGTGGACCTTCACGAGGTGGCCTGCGGCGGAGAGCTCCTCCTGTCGCTCGAGCCGATCAGGCATCGAGGCGCGGGATGGCTCCTCAGATTCCGCAGGAGCCTCTGCAATCATCGGTGGGGCAGCGGGGGCAGCGATGGTCTCTCGTTCGTCCAACCGGCTGGTGAGCTCCACACTCTCCTGCTGGACGTTCGGGGCGTCGGCGGGCCGAGCAGCCCGGGCCCCATCCAACTCTTCGCGAAGCATGCCTTCGGTCTTGCGCGCTTCCCGGAGCTGGCGCTCCAGGCTCCGCATGCGCAACTCAAGCCCTTGGCGGTCCATGGCCGCCTGCTGCTCCTTGAGCTGAACGTCCGCCTGCGCCCGTTCAAGTTGCCCTTGAAGCGACGCGATCTCACGGTCCAGACGGGCCTTTTCCTCTTGAGCCTGGCGGAGCGCTGTTTCCCGATCACGGAGCGTCGTGTTCAATCGATCGGCCTCTTCCTTGACGGTGCGAAGACCCTTGAGATCTTCGGTCAGTCGGTCTTGAATCTGCTTGGCAATCGCAACCTGCTCGCGCAGGTTCGCTTGCTCGTGCTCGATCTCAGCGAGGCGTTGCTTCGCCGCTTCAAGCTCAGCGTGCGCTTGGCGAGGGCTGTGCAGCTCCTCGCGCAGTGTCTCCTCGCCAGAGGCATAGAGCTCATCCGCCGACTGGGCGAAGATTGACGAGACAGGGAGGAGGCCCAGCATCAGGAACAGGCGGTGGAGGGAACGGCGCCTCAGATTCATCTGGCCTGTGGCTCTCTTCCTCTTGGGGAAGCGCGGACTCAGCGTGTCTGAGGTGATCGTGCCTTGGCCAAATCGCAAGGTGTCTTTGAGCGGGCGCGAAGATTGCTCGCCAGCCTGAGCCTTGACACAACCCTCTCCCCGCTCACTCCAGGCGTTCCTCCGCCTCCCAAGCCTGCCACGAGGCGATGTACCGTTTCACCCAACTGGCATCACGCGCTCGTGGATTCAGTTGAAGATACCGACGGAAGTGCGCCATCGCCCTCTCTCGAGCCGGCAGATGCTCCGCATAGATGACCCCAAGATTGTAATACGCATCGGCGTCATCCGGCCTGAGTTCGATCACCTTGCGGAATTCCGCCTCCGCCTGGGTATACCGCTTGTCGCGGCTGAACAGCACCCCAAGATTGTAGTGCATGTCGGCCGTCTCTTTCATCAGTCGTTCATGCTGCTGGGCCAGCTTGGCGACGTCTGCCGGCGTTTTTTTTGCCTGCCGTTTGAGCGCGGTGTTCTCGGAGAGCAGACCCGTGTAGTTCTCCTGGAGCGTGTCGAAGCGGGTGTGCAGCTTGGTGAATTTCGCCTGCAGCTCATGTTGCCTGCGCTCAAAGTCGCGAATCTGCTGCTGGGCCTCCCGGGTTGCCCTGGCCAATTCGCTGTTCTTTTGTCGCTGCGTCTCGAGCTCGGCTTTCAGTTGTTTTTCCTTCGAGCGCTTCTGTGCCTGTCCGACTTGCTCCGCCAGCAGATCCCGCTCGTTTGCCAACCGGTCGACGTCTGGGCGCAGGGTGGCCAGCTCGCGCTCTGCTGACTGCAACCGAGCCGAAAGCGTCTGGTGTTCCTCAGTCGCCTTCTTAGCAATCTGCTCGAGTGCCTCCAGCTCCGCTGTCGCCCGGGTCTTCTCTTCCGTGGCCAGTTTCACCTGGGCGATCAGGTTATCCCGATCCGCGGACAAGGTCTGCTGCAAGGCCTGGAGCTTGGCGTGCTCGCCCTGGAGCGCCTGCAGGCGGTGCTGGAGCTCACGGTTGGCTTGCACAAGCGCCTGATGCTGAGTCTGCGCCTGCAAGACACCCACCACAAGGCGGTGGGTGTAAGCGGCGACCAACCCGACGATCCCGAGCCCAAGGACCGCGAGACCAACGGCCCGTCGATGCCGCTGACGGCCCCTCCGCTCATCGCCTGATGGCTCGGGGGTCAGCTGTGAAGGCGGAGGAGGACTCGGGGCTGGCGGTTCCTGACCCGGCGGGAGTTCACCCGGCGCACCTAGTTCTTCCATCTCTCCCTCATTCCGCTGTGGGGCGATCGGACAAGACGGGTCCGTACTCGCGGAACGGCTTGATCCCCCCACCGAATGCCTCTTCATCTCCGGTGACCAAGGCGTCTCCCCCGACAATATGCGGGGTGATAAACACCACCAGCTCCGCAAGCTCGTCATCCTCGTCACGCTGTCTGAAGAGCTCGCCCAGCAGAGGGATCTGGCCGAGCCAGGGGATTTGGTCGTTGGCGGATTTCTTCTGGTCTTTCCGCAGGCCTCCGATGATGACCGAGGTCCCGTCTTGCACGAGGACGTACGTCTCCGCCGTCGAGGTATCCACAATCGGGATGAGATTCTTGTTGGCGGTCGTCAGGGTGCGCACCACGCTGGAGACTTCGGGCTTGATCTTCATCCCCACATAGCCGTCCGTGTTGATCGTCGTCGGGGTGACGACGAGCTGAATCCCGACATCGATGAATTCGACGTCTTCCGCCGTCGTCGTCCCGGAGGTGCTCGTCGTCGAGGTCGTGGTCACGTAGGCCTCGCGGGTCCCCACATGGATCCGGGCCTCCTGATTCTCCGTCACCAGAAGGCGCGGGTTGGACATAATCTTCGTTTCCCCCAGGGTCTCGAGGTAGCGGAATAGCTCGTAGCCGTCGCGCGCCACGGTCCCGAGGAGAAGCTGCCCGGGTCTGAACTCACCCGTTGTCCCCCGTTCCTTGTCGGTATGGAAGGGGAGGTTGATCGTCGGGAGGTCCGTCCGCGTCACGCCCGGGGTTTCGCTGGGCGGGGTGCCGGTCGTCGCGATCCGAAAGGTACCCGTGGTGTCGATGCCGTGGAACTTCAGATTTGAAAAGACGCTGGTCCAATCGATGCCCGTGTCCACGTTCTTGGTGAGGTTGACCTTGACGATCTTGGAATCGATCAAGACCTCGCGGGTTTTCCGATCCAACGCTTCCAGCAAGCGTTCCACTTCTTTCATGCGATCGGGCAGCGTCTTGATGATGACCTGGTTGCTGCGCTCATCCGCTTTGATAAACCCGAGCTTGTTCACCTCGAGCTGGTCTTTGAGCCGCTCCTCCACATCCTTGGCCTTGGCGTACTTCAAGTCGAACGCGCGGATCGTGCCGCTTTGCTCCAGGGTCGCCAAGGCCTGCTCCATCTCCTTGAGCCTCTCCGGCGTATCCATCACCAGGACCGTCCCGGAGTCTTCATCGACCAACAGCCGGCCGATCTCGCTCTTGAGGGTGTCGAGGAGGTTGAACGCCTGCTGGGGGATCGCGTACCGGAGCCGGAAGGTTTTCACCTGACGCAGGTCTGAGAATTTCCTGCCGTAGAGCGTCCGATACTCGGCCTCGGTCATCACGTTGTAGACGTCCCCTTGTTTGTCATAGGCGAGCTCGTTGCTCCGCAGGATGAGGTCAAACACGTCCCGGATGGGCACGTCGGTCAAAAAGAGATTCACCCGGCCGCTCACATTCTTGCTGATGGCGATGTTCAACCCCCCTTTCGTCGCGAGGTACTTGATGGCATCGGTCGCCTCGGTTGAGCGCAGATCCAGGGAGACCCGCTCATCCATGCCCCGCGTGGCCGGCGCCAGCTGCGCGTCAGACTGCTGCCGAAGCGGAGCCAATTCCGGTGATTGGGCGATCGCTGACATCCTGTTGAGGCCAAACACCGCAACCCCCAGGGCAAGCAGCGTGAGGAGCGGGAGCCTCGCCCAGGCCCTCCCTGTCATCGGAGAACGAACCCGGCTACTGAAGGAGGAGCTGTTCGCCTTCATAGCTGACCACCACCCCCTCTGAGCTGATCTCCTTGACGATCATCCCGTTGATCTCGTCCCCGACCTTGACCGTATAGGTCCGTTGCTGGGCGCCGTGCTCGATAAGCGCCACGGGGTTTGGTCCTCGGTCGATGCCGACCACCATGAGCCCGCTGGCGAGCTCTTCAAGACGCCGCTTCGTCGTCTTGATGACGGGCGCTGCCTGCCCCTGAGCCGCCCCTGTAAAGGGGTTGTACTGGGTCACTGAGGCGAGATAGTCGGCAAGTGGTTGGAGGGAGTCTGCCGACTTCGCGGGCGACACCTCGCTGGCGGTCGTGGCGTTCCCAATGGCCAGGATCCGGCCGGGCCGCGGCTTTGGCTGAATGACCAGGAGGTCCAGCACGACATAGGTCCCAAGCCCCGCGAG
>JACPSQ010000025.1 GCA_016193195.1 Candidatus Omnitrophota bacterium | reverse complement strand
TTTGATCCGCTCCCTCCAGGAAAGGCGAGCGGCATCCGGTTGGGCACCCCGGCGCTGACCACGCGGGGGATGCGGGAAGCGGAGATGGACGAAGTGGCGTCGCTCATCGACGAAACCCTGGCGCACCGGCACGAGCCGGCGGCCCTCCAAGCCGTTGCGCGGAGGGTCGGCGCCCTCGTCGAGCGGTTCCCGCTGTATCCAGAACTTCGCAAACCATAAGATTCAGAGGTCAGATGTCAGATGTCAGATGTCAGAGGGCAGAAAAAGCCAGGTCTGACTTCTGACCTCTGTCTTCTGACTTCTGAAACGAGATGAAGTGCCCCTTCTGTGGCCATCAGGAAGACAAGGTGGTCGACTCGCGTTCAAGCGCTGACGGGGTCTCCATCCGTCGGCGGCGGGAGTGCTTAGGGTGCGGCAAGCGCTTCACGACCTATGAGCACGTCGAAGAGCAACCGCTCATGATTATCAAGAAGGACGGCCGACGGGAACCCTTCGACCGCCATAAGCTCGTAGCCGGCTTGGTGAAGGCGTGCGAGAAGCGGCCGGTGGGCATGGACGAGCTGGAGCGGCTGGTCGATGAGCTTGAGCGAGAGCTCTCCCAGCAGTTTGAGCGGGAAGCGCCATCCCGCGAGATCGGGGAGCGGGTGATGAAACGGTTGCATGCCCTCGACCCGGTCGCCTACGTGCGCTTCGCCTCGGTCTACCGGGAGTTTAAAGACGTGGAGCAGTTCATGCGGGAGCTCAAGGAGCTCCTCGCGACGAAAGGCCAATAGCGGGATCGGCATGTCCCGGCGGCCCCTCTTGACGTGGCAAGTAGCTGTCAGGCACACTTGATCTGTAGGAGCGTTGGCTGAGATAACCCGATAAATCCGTCGCAACACAGGCGGCGGACCCTTGACATGCCATCGCTGAACTGCGGCATGTCAAGGGGGCAAACCCCGCGTGAGCGGGGGGCGCAAAGCCACGGATCCTTGTGAGTTCGTAGTTTGGTGTTCGTCGTTTGGTGACAACGAACACTGAACAATGAACAACGAGCTGGCGAGGGAAGCCGGGCTGCCGAAGGAACAACCTTCAGCAGCCCGTTGTCTTTTTGGGGGTCGGCTCCACGGGAGAGCGATGAGAGGGGGGCGACGATGCGGCGGATGTTGATTGTCGAGGATGAGCCGCGCCTGCGCAACTGCCTTCAGCAATTCTTCGCGGCGAGGGGTTTTGTGGTGGCGTCTGCGTTCAGCGGGGAAGAGGCGGTGGAGCAGATGAGAGAGCACTCCGCGGACGTGGTCTTGTTGGACGTCGTCCTGCCGGGCCTCTCCGGTCTTGAAGTGCTCAAGCGCATCAAGCAGCTCCAACCACGCGCCCGGGTCATCATGGTGACCGCGCTGGACGAGGAGGAGGTGCGGGAAGCCGCCCGCCAGTACGGCGCGGACGCGTATATCCTCAAGCCCTTCGACTTCTCTGACACCACGTGGTTTCCCGCCTTCACGGATCCTCACTGAATTTCTGAACGTTCGCGCGGGCCTCCAGGTCCTTGAGCCATTGCCCCACGTGTAGGTCCTGTTGTTTCGTCAGCGTCTCCTGACGGACGCTGCCCTGGACCTCGGCGAACTTCGAGGCATCCGCCGGCAGGCGCTCTTCAGGGCGGATGATCACGAAGCCACCGGGCGTCTCGAGAACCTCTGTGAGCTCACCTAACGGCGCGCCAAAGGCCGCGGCGTTGACGGAGGGGACGGCACCGATGGGATCGATCGCTCCTGTGCGAGTGAAGGAAACGGTCCTCGCAGGATCCGCGCCAACGGCAAGGAACGCCTCCTCAAACCGCAGGCCGGCCGAGCGGCGTTCGTGCAGTTTGGCGCGCAACGTCCCTGCCGCCTTCCTGGCCGCGTCCTGAGCCCGGAGCCTGATCAGCCGATCGCGGATCTCGGCGCGGACCTCGTCAAGCGGCGGCAGCCGCGCCGCCAGGCGTTGCGTGACCCGCGCGATGTAGACCCCCTGCCCCGTCTCAATGACGCCGCTCATCGCGCTTTCAGGGAGGGTCTCCACTGCCTGCGTCTCGTCCGGCGGTAGGCCCTCGGGCAACCACGGCGTGCCGATCGGGACCGGCCCGCTCGTGCGGCGCGCAAGCTGGCGCGTTTGCGCGATCTCCTCGAACGAGCGCTTCGCCCGCAGGTCCTCATCGAGGTCGAGCGCGAGCGCGGTGAGCGCCTTGCGCAGCTTCGGGTCCATCACGCGCCGGCGGACCTCTTCGCGGACCTCGTCAAGCGGCTTCAGCGTCCCGTCCTCCCTGAGGAACTCCGCTTGATGCTCCGCATGGAAGGCGTTGAGCTCCTCATCGCTCGGCGGCTCACGCCGGGCCAGATCCTCGCGCGAGGCCCCCGCGTACTCGACGTTGATCTGTTCCGGGATGCGGATCTCCTCGAGGTGCGCGCCGTAGTAGGCGCGCAGCTCATCCTCCGTCATCGCGGCCGCCGCCTCATCGGTGTGCGACGATGGATCGAAGAAGAAGAGCAACCCCCGGAGCCGCTCATGCGCCGCGTCATACGCGGCCCTCACCTCCTCGTCGCTGAGCGCGACGGACGCTTTGACGGAGTTGACGAGCTGTTCGATCAGCAGGTCGTTTCGGAGAAACCCCTCGAAGTCTTGGGGGCCCATCCCGGTGGAGCGCAGGTAACCGTAGTAGTAGTCGGGGCGAAAGCGCCCATCCTGTTGAAAGGCCGGGATCCGACGGATGGACGCCGCCAGCTCCCGGTCATCGACGCGGAGGCGTTGGCGTTTCGCTTCGGCGAGGAGGAGGAGCTCCCGCCAGAGCTGTTGCTGCACGAGCTGGTCGACGAGGCCTGAGGAGAGCCCGCTGACGCGGTTGGACATTTTGAGCTGAACCCACGCCTGCTGCCGCTCGTACGCCTCCCAGGGAACGGCGCTTCCGAAGAGCTTCCCCGCGCTCCCACGGCGCCGGCCGGGCGGCGCTTGGCCCGTGCCGGAGAAGAAGAGGATGAACGGGGGCACGAGCAAGAGGATCAGGATCCAGATGACGCGTCTTCTCAGGAGCGTCCACTTGTTGGGTTTGGGCATCGCGCCGACATTCTACGGCAGAGACGAAAGGAGAGCAAGCCGTGGCGTTCGTTCGTTGTTCGTAGTTCATTGTTCGTAGCAAAACAGGTTAGGACGGGGAGAGGGTGTGAACCGCTGTCGCGCATCAATGACGTGCCGGCTTGAACTACGAACACCGGACACCGAACTATGAACAACACTGGTTTGGTTGACACCCCCAGACGGCTCCGGTACAATCGTGGGGCGTCAATTCGCTCGTGAATTTCGTTAGCCGGACGGCACCCATGACCACGAGAATCCGCACCCAGCGCTCCGCGGCGCGCAAAACGCCACAACTCGTCCGCGGACGCCGGCTCAAGATCGGCCTCCCCAAGGGGAGCCTTCAGGAAGCCACCATCCGGCTCTTTGACCGGGCGGGATTTAAAGTGCTGATCAGCGAACGCTCCTACCAGCCGTCCGTCGATGATCCGGAGCTTGACCCCATGCTCTTGCGGGCCCAGGAAATGTCCCGCTACGTGGAGCAGGGCGTCCTGGACTGCGGCATCACCGGCAACGACTGGGTGTTGGAGAACCGATCGCGCGTGACGCGGGTGGCGGAGCTCGTCTACGCCAAGCGTACCCGCCATCCCGTCCGCTGGGTGCTCGCGGTGCCGGCCGCCGCCCCCGTCCACAGCCTCAAGGACCTCGAGGGCAAGCGGATCGCGACGGAGCTCGTCAACGTGACGAAAGCGTACCTGGCCAAGCGCGGCGTCCGCGCCGAGGTGGAGTTTTCCTGGGGGGCGACGGAGGGCAAAGTCCGGGCGGGGCTCGTCGACGCCATCGTCGAGCTCACCGAGACCGGCCAGACGCTGATCGCCAACGGGCTGCGCATTCTCGAGACGGTCTGCGAGTCCACCACGCAGTTCATCGCGAACGCCGCCGCCATGGGCGACCCCTGGAAGCGGCGCAAGATCGAGACCCTCAAGACGCTGCTCATGGGGGCAGTGGAGGCGGACGGGAAGGTGGGGGTGAAGCTCAACGTCCCTGAGCGAAGGCTCCAACGGCTCATCGGGGTCCTGCCCGCGATGAAGCGGCCGACCATCTCGAAGCTGTGGTCGAAAGACGGCCGCGATCCGTGGTGGGCGGTCGAGACAGTCATCGAAGAACGAGCGATCAAAGCCCTCATCCCCAAACTGAAGGAAGCGGGCGGTCAGGACATCATCGAGTACCCCCTCAACAAGGTCATCTACTGACCAGTGATGGGTGCTGGATGATAGGTGATAGATGATGGGTGATGGGTGATGGATGGAGAACACACAGCCCGTCATCCATAATCCATCATCAAGCATCCAGCATCACCGAGCATCCAGCCCCCGTCATCCGGCATCGAGCCATAGACGCCCACCACATGGTTTGTCTGTGACGTTGGCGGCGCTCAGCGTGTGGCTCGCAGCGGCGACGGCGGGTTGCGCGGGTCATCCGCTGGTTCGCCGAACGTCACGCCACGCCGCCTACGGCGCGTATCTGCGTGGGCTGATGCTCGAGCGTTCGTCCAAGCTGCCGGATGCCCTCTCGGCCTACCATGAGGCCCTTGAGCAGGACCGTCAGTCGCCTCTCCTGCATGTGCACCTGGGATCGACCTACCTCAAGTTGGGCCAGATGGATCGAGCGATGCAGTCGTTCGAGCGAGCGCTGGCGATTGATCCCAATCAACCCGATGCGCTCCGCTGGGTCGCCATGCTCCACGCCTCAGGGGGACAGCTCGATAAGGCGGTGGCGGACTACGAGCGGCTCCTCGGAGTAAGTCCGAACGACCAGTTCATCATCAGTACGCTGGCAGACCTCTATGTCCTTCAAGGAGACCTCGAAAGAGCGATCCAGCTCTACCATCGACTGATCGAAGGGTTCGGCTCGTCCAGCCAGCTCCACTTTAATCTCGGCGTGCTCCATGGTCGAATGGGTCAATTCGATCAAGCGATTGAAGAGCTCTCGCGCGCCCTGGAGATCTCGCCGGAATCCTTGGACGTGCGCGTGGCGCTCGGGCTCACCTACGAGCTCAGCGGGCAGCCCGCCAAAGCGGCGGCGCACTACGAAGAGACGATCCGTCTCGATCCCTTTAACCCGCGGCTCTACCACCACGCGGCGCGCGCCCATTTGAACGGGAAGCAGTTCGCCGAGGCCTCGGCGGACTTCCAATCCGTGCTCGACCTGACCCCGCACGACCTCGAGGCCGTCATGGGGGCCGTGCGGGTCTGGCTGGCCCAGGATCGCTTCGGGCAGGCCGAGCAGTTCCTCGTGCAGAAGCTCAGGGAACTCGGGGAGTTGCCAGAGCTCTACGTGGCGCTGGGGGTCGTCTACCGCGAAGCCGAACAGTCGGCGGAGGCGGTACGGGCCTTTGAGCGGGCCATCGACCTGAGAGGCGAGTACGCCCAAGCCTACTTCTACCTGGCGGCCCAGCTTGACCAACTGGGGCGCAAGCAGGACGCCCGATGGAATCTGCGCAAGACCCTCGAGTTGGATGCGAAGCATGCGGATGCCATGAACTACCTCGGCTACCTCGATGCGGAGGCCGGCGAGAACCTCGCCGAGGCCAAAACGCTGATTGAACGGGCCCTGGAGCTGGATCCTGAGAACGGCGCCTATGTCGACAGCCTGGGGTGGTTGTACTACAAGATGGGCAAGCTGGACGAGGCGATTGCGCAGCTGGAGCGTGCGGCGACCCTCCTCGACACCGACCCGGTCATCTTCGACCACCTGGGCGACGCGTACTACAAACGGCGCGATCTGGAGCGCGCGCGCCGTTCCTGGGAGCATGCGCTGGAGCTCGGTCCGGATCAGATCGCGATTCAGGAGAAACTTGATCGGCTGCTGTTGAAAGAAAAGAGCCCCAGCGCCCCATGAGCCCTCCCACAGCCGTCGTTCATTGTTCGTTGTTCGTTTGCCCGGACGAAGACCCTCGATCCGTGAACGATGAACACCGAACACCGAACACCGAACACCGAACGCCGAGCGTCGAGCGATGAAACGGCCGGCGCCGGATCTTCAGGCCCTCCGGAAGCTCGCGGTGGAGGTGCGCCAGACGATCCTGCGCACGATTGCGAAAGCGGGCAGCGGCCACCCGGGCGGATCGCTCTCGATGGTCGAGCTCCTCATCGGGTTGTACTGGTACACGTTGCGACACGACCCCCGGCGACCTGAGTGGCCGGACCGTGATCTCTTCTTGCTGTCGAAAGGGCACGGGTGCCCCGCGCTCTACACCGTGCTCGCCGCTCAAGGCTATTTCCCGAAAGAAGAG
>JACPSQ010000111.1 GCA_016193195.1 Candidatus Omnitrophota bacterium | reverse complement strand
GCTTCGCCCTGTTTTTCTCAGGCGTATCGCTGTACTTCGCTCGGCTCGCATCTGAAGGCAAAGTTCCCACACGGAAAATGGCGCCGGGACCCAGACTTGCACTGGGGACGCCAGGTTTTTCAGACCTGCGCTCTACTACCTGAGCTATCCCGGCGTCGCTCGCGTCTATACAACGGCATTATAGGCCGGTGAGGGAAGGGGTGTCAACGAACGGTGGTTCGAACGTGACGCCGGCTTGAGAGGGCGGTCTTGACAATGTGACCGATGTCGGCTGGGCTCTCCACGACGGTGACCCCGGCGGCCTTCAGCGTCGCGATCTTCTCCGCAGCGGTCCCTTTCCCCCCCGCGACGATCGCCCCGGCATGCCCCATGCGCTTCTCCCTCGGCGCCATCCGTCCCGCGACGAACGCGAAGACGGGTTTCGTCATGTGGGCCTTGATGAACGCGGCCGCCTCCTCCTCCTCGGTCCCACCGATCTCGCCGATCAGGACGACCGCCTCCGTCTCGCCATCCTGCTCAAAGAGCGGCAGGAGATGGACGAAGCTGGAGCCGAGCACCGGATCCCCTCCGATCCCGATGCAGGTCGACTGCCCCAAGCCAGCCTGCGTGAGCTGATACACCGCGTCGTAGGTGAGGGTCCCGCTGCGCGAAAGCACCCCGATCGATCCCGCCCGATGGATGTAGCCGGGCATGATGCCGATCTTGCACGCGCCCGGGCTGATGAGCCCGGGGCAGTTGGGGCCGATGATGCGGATGGCCGCTCCGGCCACTCGTCGCCTCACCCGGACCATGTCAAGGGTGGGGATGCCCTCCGTGATGACGACGATGAGCGGGAGGCGCGCGTCAATCGCTTCCAGCATGGCCTCGTAGGCAAACCGAGCGGGCACGAAGATGACCGTCGCATTCGCTCCCGTGGCCTTCACCGCCTCCTGCACTGTGTTGAAGACGCTCACCCCGTGGACCGCTGAGCCGCCCTTTCCTGGCGTCACCCCACCGACGACCTGGGTCTTGTCCTCCAGCATCCTCTCAGTGTGGAACGCTCCGGCCTGCCCGGTGATGCCCTGTACGATCACGCGCGTCTCCTTCCCCACGAGAATGCTCATGTGTAAGGCGAAGTGCGGAGAATTTTGGATTTTGGATTTTGGATTTTGGATTGCCGGTCGTCTACAGGGTTGGGATTAGGCCAATCGAAAATCGAAAATCTAAAATCCAAAATGCGTGCGCGGTTCATGTGCGGGAGAGGAGGACGGCACGGCGGGCAGCGTCGGCGAGTTCATCCACGCTGATGAGGTTGAGCCGCGCAGCACCCGCCAAGAGGCGCCGTCCCTCTTCCACGTTGGTGCCCTGCAGACGCACCACGATGGGGAGCTTCACCTCAAACTGTTGCGTCGCATTCAGCAGGCCCTGGGCGATCCAGTCGCAGCGCATGATGCCGCCAAAGATGTTCACCAGGATCGCCCTCACGCGAGGATCAGCGAGGATGATGGCGAAGGCGTTGGTCACCTGCTCAATGTTGGCGCCGCCGCCGACATCCAGGAAGTTCGCTGGGGAGCCTCCGGAGAGCTTGATGATGTCGTTCGTGGCCATGGCGAGGCCCGCTCCATTCACGAGGCAGCCAATCGTCCCGTCCAGCCCGACGTACGAAATGCCGATTCGGCCGGCCCTCAACTCCAACGGCTGCTCCTGGCTCTCGTCGCGCCAGGCGGCAAGATCCGGGTGACGGAAGAGCGCGTTGTCATCCAGCGTGACCTTGGCATCGAGCGCCATGAGCCGGCCTGCCTGCGCCGCACCCTTCCCCGTTGAGGCTGGCGCGGCAGGCAGGCCGTCATCCGTGACGACGAGCGGGTTGATCTCAATCAGGGAGGCATCCGTGGACTCGAACAGTCGCCACATCGCCTGCACGATCTGGCCGCAGGCCTCTGTCTGTTCGGGGGTGCAGCCGAGCGTCTCGGCGATGCGCGAGAGCGATGCGTCCTGAAGAGCATCGACGGTGTCGATCCCCTCGCGGAGGATCGCCTGCGGCCGGGACGCCGCGACCTCCTCGATGTCGACCCCCCCACAGTGGCTGGCGAGCGCGATCGGCCGCGCATTGAAACGGTCAATCGTCAGGGCGAGGTACAGCTCCCTCGCGACCGCAATTCGCTCATCCAACAACACTGCTGAGATCGGCAACCCGTCCGGCCCGGTCTGCTTCGTGACGAGCCGCCGGCCAAGCAGCGCTGCGGCGTGCGCGGAGGCCTCCTGGGCGCTGTGCGCCACGAGGACCCCGCCCGCTTTCCCCCGCCCCCCAGCGTGGAGCTGGGCCTTGACGTTGCACGGGAAGGCCTCGCCCCCGCCGCATTGGCGCTTGAGCGCCTCGTAGTTGCCGGCTGCCTGGTCCGGTGTCGTCGCGACCACGCCGCGCGGAACGGGGATGCCGACGGATTGGAACAGCTGTTTCGCCTGGTATTCGTGGAGTTTCATCAAAGCTCGACGGCTCGACGGCTCGACGGCAGTAAACACCTACTGCCTACTGCCTACTGCCTACTGCTTACTGCTTGCTACTGTCGAGCTGTCGAGCCGACGGACGCTGGTCGATGGGAACGAAGCGTAGATCGCGGGGACCGACGTAGGCGGCAAGCGGTCGGATGAGCCGATTGTCTGACGCTTGCTCGATGACGTGCGCGGACCAGCCGGCCATCCGGGCGCACGCGAACATCGTCGTGAAGAGCTCCGTGGGGATGCCGAGGTAGTGCAACAACGACGCGGAGTAGAAATCGACGTTGATGTAGAGCCCTTTGGCGTTCCACACCGCCTCCTGGAGCCGCTCGGAGATTTCGAACCACCTGAGCTCGTGCGCGCTTTCGCCCAGTCCTCTGGCCACGCGTTTGAGGTGTTTGGCTCTCGGATCTTCCCCTTTGTAGACGCGGTGGCCAAATCCCATGAACCGTTTGTGATCGGCGAGCGTCTTCTGCACATAGGTCTCCACCTGCTCGGCGCTGCCGATCTCGGTGAGCATCTCCATCGCCTTGCGGTTGGCGGCGCCGTGCAGTGATCCTTTGAGGGAGCCGATCGCCGCGGTGATCGCAGAGTAGTAGTCGGACTGCGTCCCGGTCACCGTGCGGGCGGTGAAGGTCGAGGCATTAAATCCGTGGTCGGCGAGGAGCACGAAGTACGTGTCCAGCGCTTGGGCCTGCTGAGCAGTCGGCTCGCGGCCATGGAGTATGTGCAGGAAGTTGGCGGCGTGGCTCAGACCCATCTGGGGGGCGATGAGCGCTGCCCCGGTCCGCAGCCGACCGATCGCCGCGACGATGGTCGAGGTCTTCGCAATCGCCCGGACCGCTTTCCGCCGAATAGCCTCGATGGTCTCCTGGTCGGCCTCAGGATCGTAGAGGCCGATGGCGGAGAGGGCGGTGCGAAGGAGCGCCATCGGATCGGCGCCAAACGGCAGCGTCTGCAACAACGACACGATCTGCGGCTCAAGCGCTCGCGAAGCTGCAAGTTGTTTCGTCCACTCGGTCAACTGGTTGCGACTTGGCAGCGCCCCGTAGAGCAGGAGGTAACTGACCTCTTCGTAGGTCGCCTTGCCGACGAGCTCATCGATGGGATAGCCGCGGTAGATGAGCTGGCAGCGTTGCCCGTCGACGTCGGAGATCGACGTCTCCCCCGCCACGACGCCTTCAAGGCCTTTCCGAACGGGCTCAACCGACATGTCTAGAAAGGCTCTTAATCCCTTCGCCCACCTGTCCGGCTGACGCGGCCAGCGCGGTTCGCTCCTCTGGGCTCAAGGGGAGCTCGACCACACGCTCGATGCCCACCGCCCCCACCTGGGCGGGGACGCCGATGCAGACCTCGCGCAACCCATACTCG
>JACPSQ010000120.1 GCA_016193195.1 Candidatus Omnitrophota bacterium | reverse complement strand
GCCTCCTCAAAGGAGATCCCCAGCTCCTTCGAGAGCCCGTGCGACGTCATGCCGTAGAGGATCCCGTAGTTGACCGCCTTCATCGCCTGCCGCTGCTCCGGCTGCACCTCGGCTTCCGGGCATCCGGAGATCAGCGAGGCGGTGAAGCGATGGATGTCGCGGCCCTGATGGAAGGCCTCGGTCAGGTGCTCGTCGCCTGAGAGATGGGCCAGGATCCGCAGCTCAATCTGGGAGTAGTCCGCCGCCGCCAGGAGGCCGTCGGGAATTCCGGGAATGAAGGCCTTGCGGATCGATCGGCCAAGCTCTGTCTTGACGGGGATGTTCTGCAAATTCGGCTCGCTGGAAGACAGCCGTCCGGTCGCCGTCGCCGTTTGGTTGAACGACGTGTGGATGCGGCCGGTCTTCGGATCGACCAATTGGGGAAGCGCGTCCACGTAGGTGGAGACGAGCTTCGAGAGCTCGCGGTAGCGCATGAGGTTGGCCGGCAGCGGGTGATGAGCGGCCAGTTGCTGGAGGACGTCGCTGTCAGTGGAGGGTCCGGTTTTATTCCGTTTGATCACGGGCAACTGCAATCGCTCAAACAGCACCTGGGCGAGCTGTTTGGGCGAGTTGAGGTTGAACTCGCCCCCGGCGAGCCGGTAGATCTCTTCGGTGAACCCGGTGAGCTCGGCGCGCATCGAAGCGCGCAGCCGGTTGAGGTACGGGACGTCGATTGCAACACCGGCCGCCTCCATCTGAGCCAACACGCCCAAGAGGGGCAGTTCAAGATCCGTGTACAGCGCGGCAAGCTCACGCGATGCGAGGTCGGCGAGGAGCCGCTCATGGAGCCGCGTCACGGCGCAGGCGCAGCGGCTGAATGGCTCCAAGACCTCGTTCCGCTCGAGCGATTGGCGTCGGATGTCCTCGATCTTCGGGAGGGGACCCAGCGGTTGATCCAGGTACTCATCCGAAAGATCGCTGAGCGTCTGGTTGGTCCGCGCGGGGTTCAAAAGATACGCCGCTACCATCGTGTCCCCGGTGACGCCACGGAGTTCGACTCCATACCGTCCCAAGATCCGCGTCGCCGCCTTCGCATCGTGGCTGATCTTCTGGGCGCCGGCATTCGCGAGCCAGGCGCCGAGCCGTTGACCTGCCGGCGAGCGAAACGTGTCGCGATCCACCGGCACCACCCACACCCCATCCGTCAGGGCCAACGCGAGGAGCCCGCCGTCGGCTCCGTCGCGGATCGGAAGCGGCCAGCAGAGGATGGCCACGGGCTTCCCCTCCGTCAGTGAGAGGGCGGAGGCCAACGCGTCAAGGGCGTGTTCGCTCATGACCGGATGCGCGACGTGAGCCGGCGCAGGCGCCGCCGGGGAACGCTCCTCGATCGCACCCAGCAACCGCTTGAACTCAAGCTCACGGAAGAGACTGCGCAGGGAGCGCCAATCCGGCGCTTGGACGGCAAGATCCTTGAGCGCCACGTCCACCGGGACGTCGCTGCGCACGCGGGCAAGCTCCCGCGAAAGCTCCACCTGCTGCCGCGCCACCTCCAGGCTCTTGCGCCGTGCCGGGCTCTCAATCTCATCCAGATGCCGGTAGAGCTCTTCGAGGCTGCCGAACCGCTGGATGAGCTGACTGGCGGTCTTCTCCCCGATGCCCGGGACGCCGGGGATATTGTCAATCTCATCACCCATCAGCGCCATCAGGTCGACCATCCGCTCCGGCCCCACTCCATAGCGCGCCCGCACCGAGGCCGCATCCAGGATGGCGTCTTCCCTGTGGTGCGGGTTGTACACTTTGATGTGGCTGTTGACGAGCTGGAGGGCGTCCTTGTCGCCTGTGACGAGGAACGTGTCGACGCCGCCGGCGGCGATCCGCCTCGCAATCGTCGCCAGGACATCCTCCGCTTCGTAGCCCTCCCGCTCAAAGACCGGGATGCGGTAGGCGGCGAGCAGGGTTTTCACCACAGGGATCTGTCCGATCAGCGGCTCAGGCATCGGCTTGCGCTGGATCTTGTAGCTCTCAAATTTCTCGTGGCGGAAGGTCGGCTTCCCGACATCGAACGCCACCGCCAGATAGTCGGGCCGCTCCTTCTCCCTGAGCGCTTGGAGCATCATGGCAAATCCGTAGACCGCGTTGGTCGGGCGGCCGTCTCGCGTGCTCAGGTTGCGGATGGCATAAAAGGCCCGATAGCAAAACGCGGTTCCGTCAATCAGAAACGCCTTGGGTGGTGCCATAGGGAAGCGAGCTGTCGTGACTGCGGATCAGCGATCCGGGATGACGCGCTGTGTCTGAGGGACGTACGTCAAGATGCTAGGTGCTTGGTGCTGGAAACGTGATGCTGAATGCTAGATGATGGGTGATTGATGACCAGAACCCACCGTGCCATCGTCATCCAGCATCCATCATCAATCATCCATCATCCAACACGCATCATCCAGCATCGGCTTTATGGCCAGTCGCCGTGCTCTTCAGTGACGGCGCGAAACTCCTCAACCGATTGGGCGTGGGCCTGAAGCTCTTCCGTCATGAGCCGTCGACGGGTGGCGCTTGCGTCGTTGAGCCCTGGAGCGGCCTGCTTGATGGCTCCCAACGCCACCAGGCGTTGCTGGGCCCGGTCGGTCCACGGGGCGGCAGGATCCCCCAGTTGGTATCGTTTCGTCCAATGAGCGATCGCTTTCTCTTTCTGGCCCAGCCGCTCGTAGAGCATCGCAAGGTTCGCGTTCGCCTCGGGGTGGTTCGGATTCAGCGACAGCGCGTCTTTGTACGACCGTTCAGCGTCTTCCAGCCGACCCTCCTCCTCGAGGAGCACCCCCACGTCGTTATGGGGCGTGGGGTAGGTCGGATCCAGCTCGATCGCCTTCTGATAAAAGGATTTCGCGCTGGCGCGGTCACCACGCCGCTGGGCCTCATAGCCTTGTGTTCGATACGCGACAGCCTCTTCACGAAGACTCGCGGCAGAGATGATGGCGTTGGGAATGCTTCCGAGGAAGGCCAGCCCCACCAGGGCTGCACACCTGAAGGTGCTTCTATGCATTCACCCGGAAGTGTAACATGAGGCTGCGATCTCGTCAAGCACTATCGCAGCACTATCGCAACAGCTCAACGACGCTCCTTGACCAGGTCGGAATCGCCCGGTATACTAGTTGAGAAAGGAGCAAAATTTATATGGGACTGACGGTGATCACCATTGAGGTGGGCAACCCTGCAAAGCCCAACGCGACCGTTCCCGTCGAATTCCTCGTAGACTCGGGAGCGATCTATTCGGTCGTCCCCTCCTTGACCTTGAAGAAACTCGGTGTGGCTGCGCTGGCGGTCGAAACCTTCACGCTGGCCAACGGCCAGAAGATCAAACGCAAGAAGGGCATCGCCCTGTTTAAGTTCGGTAAGAAAGTGGGCGGCGCCGATGTGATCTTTGGGGAACCGGGCGACAGCACGTTGCTGGGGGCGTTCACCCTCGAAGCCCTGGGATTGGTGCTGGATCCTCTGAAGCGGGAATTGAAGCCGCTCCCCCTGATGCTCGCCTGAGTCATCCGCGCAGTTCATCAGCGTCAATCCTCGTCTCGATCAGCGAGTATCCGCGTCTTAGCCGCCGGTGATGAGCACGAGAATGGTCCCCTCGCCGGAGTCGAGCGGCTCCAACGACATCAGTTCGCCCGGTTTCCTTGACAGCGTCGGCCGCGCGTGATATGGTTGTAGCGCCATGAAAGTCACGGTTGAAGGCTTGCTCCGTTCCAGGATTCGCGACCGAGAGAAGATCAGCCGCGCGATCCGGGCGATTGATCGCTTGCGACGCAAAGCTCCCGCCGGCTGGGTCTCGGTGGACGTCCTCCGAAAGCTCCGGGAGAGCCGGTAGTGCCTCACCGGTGACCCTTGATCAGGCCAGGGTCGCCCGGTATTCTTATGGGAAAGGAGCAGTGAGATGGTGTACAAGGTGGTCCTCCGTCGAGGAGAGGTCGCCGGATATATCGCAGACTGCCCGGCAATTCCCGGCTGTGTGTCCCAGGGACGGACCAAGCGGGAAGCGTTGGCGAACGTCAAAGACGCCATGCGGGGCTGCCTCGCCGTGCTCAATGAGCGTGCCGAGCGTGAGCAACTGCGACATCCCGCCGAGGATGTGGTGAGCATTGCGGTGTGATGGTCAAGTTGCCCAGGGATTGCTCCGGGCGCCAAGCCGTTCGGGCATTCCAGCGCGCCGGCTGGGCCGTCGCACGGCAAACCGCAAGCCACATCATCCTGGTCAAAGCTGGCCATCGTCCCACCCTCTCCGTGCCTGACCACAAGGTCCTTGATCCCGGTCTCTTGCGGAGCTTGATCCGCCACGCGGAACTCTCCATCGACGAATTTGTCCGCCTGCTTCCGTAAAAAGATTACGCGCATCATCTCTCCAGCCAGTGTCGATCCGCGCCAAACCACGTCCGACCTCCACCCGCGACAGGAATCTGCGAAATCCGCGCCCGAGACAAGATCAGCAACTATCCGCGTCATCAGCCGCCGGTGATCAGCACGCGGATGGTTCCCTGGCCTTCGGCGAGCGGCTCGAGGGCCTTGCCGATGAGGGTGCCGGGCTTAACCTCGTCAGGATCGGCCCGCATCGCGTGGCCCGGCGTGGAGGCGCTCACGAGGAGATCCCCGCGGCGGATCGGGCCGTTCTCGGTTGTCACCTTGCATCGCACCTGGCCGGCCAGGGCCAGGGGCTTGGCCGTCTCCGAGCGGCTGCCCCCGATGTGCAGCGTGGGGCTCTCGGAGATGACGCCGGCGAGGGTATGGTCGTAGGCGTGGGTCGATCTTGTCAGACGATGGTCGGCCGCCGGGTCAACGACGACGACATCGCCAGGTTCACACTCGGCGCAGTCCATGTTCTCCGCCACATCGGGCATCTCGAAGCCACCGGAAAACGACAAGGTTCCACTAATGAACTGGTTGCCGTTCACGTAGAGCCGATAGGGATCGGGGGTCACCGTCCCGATCCCGACGTTGCCGTTCGGGAGGATGACCATCCGCTCACTTGCGGCTTCAAATGTCGACGGATCGTCATCCGAGCGAATGTAGAGACCAGCAGTAGCTCCTGTGTTCGGATAATACAGAAGCCCGGCGCCATTGGGCCCATTATCAGCGAGGTAGAGGAATCCGGTACGCACATAGCCGCCGTTGGGTTGCAGCACGAGAGGATTGGGCACCCCCCCCACCGGGCCACCGATCGGGAACGACCAGCCTTGGATGTGAGCAGTGGACTCATCGGCGCCCAATAGAATGAGCGCGTCCCTCGCCGAAACGGTCTTCCATGCCCTGATCTGCCAATCCTGCGTGGGGTCGCTGACACTCAGCATCTGCGCCCCGCTCCAGAAGGCGAACTCACCGATTTGCGTCTTCCCTGTATCCCCATAGATCCGCACGACACCGTTTCCGGCGGGATTCGAAATGACGAGCCCGCGGTTTGGAGCGCCCGGCGGGAGGGTGCGTACTTGAATATGGACTCGCTCGTTCCCTCCGGGCTCCCCCCCAATCCCGATATTACCAGAGCTCCCAATGATGAAATCATCGGCAACCCCCAGCCGCCCGATCGAGAAGCGGTTCTGGTCATACCAGGTGTTCAGGAAGAACTTGTTCCCCAGCTCGTTTTCCAGCGTGATCCCAGCCCGACTGCTACCATCTGCGGCTTGACCGCCCAGAATGTG
>JACPSQ010000121.1 GCA_016193195.1 Candidatus Omnitrophota bacterium | reverse complement strand
CCGAGCTGCCGCTCACCGACCGACTCGCCACCCGCTCGCCAATCCTCCCTTCAGATGGGACGCATCCTTGCATCTTGGCATGAAGATTTGCTTGCACAGCGGGTGAGCCTGCGCTAGAATGAGGCGTCGGCGATGGAGCGCATGTACCTAGATTTTCTCGGGTTGCGAGAACACCCGTTCTCCATTACGGCTGACCCTTCCTTTCTCTATCTCTCCAAGAAACACCGCGAGGCGCTTTCCCACATGATCTATGGGATCCGGGAGCGGAAGGGGTTCGTCGAGATCACCGGCGAGATCGGAACCGGCAAAACGACATTGTGCAAGGCCCTCCTCCGTCACCTCGATCCAACCACGAAGACCGCGCTGATCCTCCAACCTGCCCTTTCGGAGTTTCAGTTGCTCCAATCCGTCGTGCAGGATTTTGGCCTCAATCCCATGAAGGCCAACCGATTTCACTTGTTCCACCAGCTCAACCAATTCCTCCTCGAACAGGCGTCCCTGGGAAACAACCTTGTCCTCATCATCGATGAGGCGCAAAACCTCAGTCTCCGAATCCTCGAAGAGATCCGCATGCTCTCCAATCTTGAAACGGACAAGACCAAGCTCATCCAGATCATCCTCGTCGGACAGCCCCAGCTGAGAGAGAAACTGGCCCTCCCGGCACTCGAACAGCTGCGCCAGCGCATCGGGGTCCGCTACCACGTCACCCCGCTGGACCTTGAAGAAGTCTGCACGTACATCGATCATCGCTTGCGCGTGGCTGGATCTGACGGAACGCTGGAATGGACCCGAGAGGGCGCGGAGGAGGTGTCCCACTGCTCGAAAGGGATCCCGCGCGTCATCAATCAGATCTGTGATCGCTGCCTGCTGGCGTGCTACGTCTTTCAGGTCAAGCGGGTCGATGAGGAGCTCGTCCGGCGCAGCTACCACGAGCTTTCAGGAGAAGTCCTCGTCGCATAAATACGACATCCTGCCCATGACACCCCTGAGGTGAAAGGGTCAGGGGTTGCCTGGGTCGAGCGGGAGGTCGAAACAATCAAGGAAGGAGGGAAGAAACGATGAGTCTCATTGAAAAGGCACTGCGCGAATTGCCTGAGCCGTTGACCCCAACGGAGCAGCAACAACCTGTCACGAAGCCTGCCATGCCCCCGCAGGCTCCGCCGGTTGAGCCGAAGCCGATCCATTCCTGGTCGACCGAGGCGGCTTCGACATCAGCGCCGCCCCATGCTCCCCCCATCAGCGCCACGCAGGTGCTCGCCATTGCCGCCGTCCTGCTCGTTGCGGTCGCGCTCGTGATGAGCGGGAGAGGTTGGCAAGCCCGTACGTCAGGCCCCGGGACATCCGCGTTGTCCGCTCGTATCCTCTCCCCTGGCGCCGCCGCACCGACACCAGCCGCTCGGTCAACCGTCCCCGCTGGCCGAGAAGATCGCGTGGCGAAACTCGCGCTGAGGATCCCAACGGCCCCAGCTCAGGGCCAGTTGGTCCTGAACGGCATCGCAGAAGGGGTGGGGGCGCCCTACGCCATGATCAATGGATTGGTCCTCGGCGTGGGGGATCGGATTGGGAATTTCACGTTGGTTGCAATCGTCAACGGCGCGGCGAGGCTGCGAGAGGCGAACGGGAACGAAACGATCCTGCGCGTGAGCCACTAGCGCCGTTCCGACCGATTTCCCGTCCTGCGAAATTTCTGCCGAAGGCTGCCCTTCGGGTCGTCAGAGGGTGAGTTTGTAGACGGCGTCGTGTTTGCGGCAGCGGTCGGTGACCTTCAGGCCCACGGACTGCCCGGCGTGTCCTTCCTGCACCGGCGCGCGGTCAAGCTGCATCGACTCCACCCGTTGCTGAAAATCGGTCGTGTGGCCTTTGAGATAGATCGTCTCCCCGACTTTCAGCGTGCCTGTCAACTCAACGATCGCGACGGAGAGGTGTGAGAAAAATCCTCCGACGCGCCCCACGTCCTCCATCTTCGGCTCCGCCATCGCTGCGTCCTCCTCCTGTCTGCTTCCGCTTGGCGCCACACAGCCCCCTGACTGACCAACCCCGGTGAGCCTCACCGAAGATATCGCGAGAGCACACGATCCACCAGAGGCCCCGGCACATCTTCTGTTACGATGACCCGCCCGATTCGACTGGGAAGAACCCAACGCGGGCGGCCATGGATGAACTTCTTGTCATACCGTAAGGCGCGCGCCACCGCCTCTCGTGAGACGCCGTCGGCCTGCCGCGGGAGACCTGCAGCGTCAATGAGGCGTGTGAGGCGTTGAAAGCCTCCGTCCGGCAGCAGGCCGAGCTCGACGCTGAGGTGGGCGGCCGCGCACATCCCAATGGCGATGGCCTCACCGTGAGTCCATCGCCGATAGCCGGTCGCAGCCTCCAGCGCATGGCCCAGGGTGTGGCCGAAATTGAGGTGGGTGCGGAGCGCGCGCGTCTCTCGTTCATCCTGGGACACCATGCGGGCTTTAATGGAGCAGGAGCGCTCCACCATGACACGGACCGCTCTGGGCTCGAGGCGGAGGCAGGCCGACAGGTGGTCCTCCAGAAAGGCGAACAGGGTGCTGTCCGCAATCACGCCGTACTTGATGACTTCGGCGAGCCCTGATTGGCGTTGCCGTAACGGCAGCGTGTGCAAGAGGGAGACGTTGTTGCAGACGAACCTCGGCTGGTAGAACGCCCCGATGAGGTTCTTGCCGTGAGGCAGATCCACGCCCACCTTCCCTCCAATGGCGGAGTCCACCTGAGCCAGGAGTGTCGTTGGGAGCTGCACATAGGGGACCCCTCGACGGAAGATCGCCGCGACAAAACCCGTCAGATCCCCGACCACCCCCCCGCCGAACGCAAGCAGCGCCGGGACGCGCATCGTCGCGTTGCGTGAGAGGTGAGACACGATCCGCTCCGCCATCGCGAACGATTTCGACGACTCGGATTCTGGAACGCTCAGGACTTGCAGCGACCATCCCGCACGTCGGAGCGGTCCCAAGAGCCCGGTCCCATGCCGCCGGAGAAGACGCCGATGCGACACGACCCAGCCCTGGGCGGGGAGTCCCAGAGGGGCAAGCCACGCCGGAAGGCTTCGGTACGAATCGCTGACGGCAATCGGATAGGATCGATCGCCCAGCGAGACGGAGATCTTCATCCCATCTCCTCAAGGAGGGTGCGAGGAATCGTGATGGAATCCACGATCACCGACCCAGCGTAGGAGGGCCCCGCGCCCGCGAAACAGCCTTGTTTGGGTAGGCCAAGGGCGACCGTGACGGTAGCCTTGACGGCCGGCCCCTGGGCCAAGCCGGTGTCGCCGTCCAGACCGGAAGGGAGATCAACCGCGATGACGGGTTTTCCTGAGTGGTTCACGCAGGCAATGAGCGAGGCGATGGGCTCCCGCACTGTGCCCCGCGTCCCAATGCCCAGCAGCGCGTCGATGATGAGAACGCACTCTTCTAGAGGACGCTCCACCTGAGGCAAGCGTTTCGTGTCCGGCACTTCTAGCAGTGGTAGGTTGAGCCGCTGCAAGATCGTCGCGTAGGTCGCCGGCTCCGCGCGCAGATGGGTGAGCGATCCGGCCACGAGCAGATGGAGGGGATAACCCCATTCGTGGAGGTGACGCGCCGCGGCGAGCCCATCGCCACCATTGAAACCCGCGCCGCAGCACACGAGGATCGGGCCGGCGGAGGGAGCCGTCAGCGTCCTGGCGGCACGCGCCACCGCCAGACCCGCGTGTTCCATGAGGAGCAGCCGAGGGACGCCGATCGTCTCGATGGCTTCCGCGTCAATCTGCTGCATCTTGGCCACAGAAACGACGCGGGGTGCTCGGCTCTGATGCGGCGGCTTTACCATTCGCCGCGCTATGACGGTGATGGCGCTGCGGGAGACTTCTCTGCGGGTGTCTCTTCTTTCTCTTTGGCGGCCGCCTTGCGGGTCTTCATCTTCATCTGCTTGATTTTCGGCAGGCCGAACACGGAACGCCCCTCAGCCCACAAGCCCTGCGCGAGCAAGACACGCACACGCTCGTGCCGCTTCAAGACGTTACGGGCTGACGCCGCAGCGCGCCCAGACGATCGGAGTGATGTGTGAATCGACATCTCGGACCACGTGGTTATAACGTTCTGACAAAGCAGTCCTGGTACCACGATCTCAACTTCGTCAGTTTCCGATCGGCGTGCAGCTTACTCGGAAACGGCCCGACGTACACGCTCGTCCGGCCCTCGCGCATTACGAGAAAGGCCGTCTCCCCGCGCCCCTTCAACCGTTGCAACTCCTGTTTCGCCAGCACTGGACGGCTGTAGGTGACGACTTGCACCGCGTAGCGCGATTTGCCGAACGCCGGTTGCCTCGGCTCCTTCGCCTTCGGAGCCTGAGGGGTTGACGCTGGAACAGGCACGGACTTCTGCGCTCCCGTTACCGCCGGTGGCACAGCGGGAAGCGGCTGGTTCGCCGCTGGCAGCTTCCCCGCCCCGGCCATCGACGGCTGTGGAGCCGTGCGTTCTTGGTGGGCGAGCGCGGCCTGCTCAGCTCTGGCGAATTGCTTACCGCGCTCTACTCCACAGGCAAAGACCACCGTCAGCCCGATGAGGCTCCCGATCCCGGCCAAGACAAGTTGATCGTAGCGCGCATGGAGCAGGAATCGACCAAGCGTCTCCTGACGAGACACTCGCCCTGGCCGACCCACGACGTCAAACAGCTCTAACTGGTGCTCTGTGTCTGGCATCGGAGACGTCCTATTGTATTTCAACAAGCCTCACGTCGTCAACCCCTTCTTGCCCCGGGGGTTGCCCCTGTTGCCCTGTCTGCAGCCCGTCCAAACCGATGCTCCGTCCCCTGCACCAGCCGCTCGATGTTGGAGCGATGCCGCGCGACGATCAGCAGCGCGAGCGCGGCCCCCAGGAGGACCTCTGCCAATGGCCGGTGAGCTGCAATCTCTGCAATGGGGAGCGTCACCGCCGCTGCCAGCGATCCCACCGAGACGTATCGCCACAGCAGGAAGCAGATCAGCCAGACCCCGAGGCACAGCGCCGCAATCAACGGCATCACCCCCCCCAGGACGCCGATGGTTGTCGCCACCCCTTTGCCCCCTTGAAACTTGAGAAAGACGGGAAAGGCGTGTCCGACGACCGCCGCAAGACCGCAGCCAAGTTGAGCCGCCGGCGTCATCGGTTGAATCAGCCAGGGGGCAAGCCCCAAGACCGCGATGAGCCCTTTGGCGATATCCATGAGCAGCACGATACTGCCCGCTCCTGCGCCTGCCGCGCGGCTCACGTTGGTCGCGCCGACATTCCCGCTGCCGATGGTCCGCAGGTCGATGCGCTTGAGCCATCGGACGACGAGGTAGCCTGTCGGAAGCGAGCCGACGAGGTAGGACCCCGCGAGCGCGACAATCAGGGGGGGCAGGCTATGCGGCATCTTTCATGATCAGTTGAATCGGGACGCCCGCGAGTCGCCGGTCGGCGTAGAGACGCCTGAGCAGATAGTGCTGGTAGGAACGCGGCAACCACCCAACGGGACGTGTTCTGATCTCCACCCGGACGGGCCGACCCGGCACCCAATAGGCCTGCTGTAGTCGGACCACACGTCCCCGGAATCGCGGAGGGGGCTGCAGGCGCCACGCCGCCTCCAGCAGCGCGAAGCATTCCGCATCAGGGACCCTGCGCTGCAGAGCCCGAAACACCCCCAGCGCACCCGTGAGACCTTGCGAGACGTGGAAGCCGGTCTTCGCGGAGATGGGCAGCACCGGCGCCCACCGCGTCGCCGCAGGAACGGCGCGATGGACCGCCTCGATCAGCGTTCGCTCGGTGGCCCGCGCTGAAGAGGCGCCGCGCTCCCTCATGAGGTCCCACTTGTTCAGTAAGAGGAGACAGCCCCGCCCTCGCTCATAGACCTGCGCCATGATGCGCTGGTCGTCACGAGTCACGCCCTGGGTTGCGTCCAACACGACGAGCGCCACGTCGCAGCGATTGAGGGCTTCGATGGTTCGGGCCATCGACGCAAAATCGATCGGGTCTCTGACCTTCCGCCGGTGCCTCAACCCTGCGGTGTCCACGAGGATCACGGGTTCGCCGTTGACCATCAGGTGCGTATCAATCGCGTCGCGTGTGGTCCCAGGAGCCTCGCTGACGATCACGCGCTCCTCCCGCAGGAGGGCGTTGAGGAGCGAGGACTTCCCGACGTTCTGCCGGCCGACGATGGCCAGCGTGGGGATTCCTTGAGCGGTGGATGCGTCGGGGGATGACGCCGCCTGGCAGGACGCTGAACTCGAGAAACGCTCCGCCAGCTGGTCGAGCAGCTCGAGCGTCCCCCTTCCATGGAGCGCCGAGACCGGATACGCCTCCGCGACGCCGAGAGAAAAGAACTCCGGCGGGACCGCCAGCCGGTGGTCGGCTTTATTGGCCGCCAGGAGAATGGGTTTGCCGGTTTTGCGCAGGTGTTCAAGGATCATCTCGTCCGCCGGCACCAGACCTTCCTGCGCATCGCAGATGAGCACGAACCCATCGGCCTCCTGGAGGGCGCGGCGGAGGTGGTCCTGCACCGCTGCGGCCATACCCTCATGTTTCGCAAACTCAAATCCGCCGGTATCCACCAGCGTCAGCCGGACACCCCGCCACTCGATCGGGCCGTAGAGCCGATCACGCGTCGTCCCTCGCGTCGAAGCGACGATGGCTTTGCGCCGTCCCACGAAGCGGTTGAATAGCGTGGATTTGCCAACGTTGGGCCGCCCCACAATCACAATCACGGGCCGCTGGATCTCTGATACGCTCATCTCGCCTCTTCACACCATCGACTGTCTCGTCCACGGCCGACGGTCCACTGTTCACGGATTCCCCCTGGATCGCTGTTCAACGAAGGCTGTTGATCTCTTGCTGTGGACGGTGGACCGTGGACAGACGTCGGGCTGACGTTCGTCACCCGAGGACGCGGATGCCCATGCGGACGTAACTGACCGCGGAGAGCACGGACAGAATGGCCGCGATCACCACAAGCGGGGTCTTGAGTGGGAGGCCGAGCAGGACGGCGGGGATGACCAGCATCTGAGCAAAGGTCGCCCACTTCCCCAGTCGGCTCGGCCGGACGCTCCATCGGCCCTGTATCGCGAACAGGACCACCGTTCCCGCCACGAGCAGGACATCCCGACTGATGACGACCAGGTTAAACCAGGCCGGGATGCGCATCCACGTCGGCAGCCCTTCGATGGTCGAGCAACTGATCAGGGCGCTGAGGATCAGGAACTTATCCGCGATCGGGTCCAGGAGCGTCCCCAGCTCTGTCTGCTGGTTCTGCCAACGGGCGAGAAACCCGTCGATGGCATCCGAGGCGATCCCCAAGACGAAGAGCCCCAACGCCACAAACCGGAGCCAATCCCGATGGGGATGATAGTAGAGGAGTGACGCGACGATGGCCGGGACCAATAAGATCCGAAATACCGAGACCTTATTGGCCAGGCTCATCTAGCGTACAGCGTTCAGCGTCTAGCGGATAGGCAGGCCACCCTGAACCCAACAAGAACCGCTCCGAGCAGTTGGAACATTCGGGACAGCCTTGCCTGTCTATACGCTGCACGCTATCCGCTGGATGCTACTCTTTGTACTTGAGCTCCACGCCGTGGTTCGGGCAGTACTTGACGTCCTCTCCGTACAGCTCACCGCCGACCGGACAGAATTTGGTGCGGGCCGTCGCTGGCGGGGTCGCCTGCTGCTGCGCCTTTTTTTCGCTCTCCTCCAAGGCGTGCCCAATCAACCCGCCGCTGAGCGCCCCAAGGCCTGCGCCGATCGCGGTGCCCGCCCCCGCCTTATCAGATTGGTTGCCGATAATCGCGCCGGTCCCCGCCCCCAAGAGACCACCGAGCACCGCACCCTGCGTCGTCTTCGACTGCGCGGCTGTCCCCATACTTTCACAACCGCTCAAGATCACCGCCAACACCGCGATCCCTAGAGCCCCCACCTGTTTCATCGTCTCCTCCTCTCGTTATCGCCCATGGCACTACTCTAGCATGAAGGCAACCCCCTGCGCAACCCCCGAGCTACCGAGACACCACAGAATCACAGAAGGGCCACAGAGCCACAGAGAAAAGCTCGACGACCTCTGCTCTGTGCTTCTGTGGAACTTCTGTGGCCTCTGTGGTGTAGGCGCCACATTAAGCACCACTGCTACCGAAGCGCCCGCCAGCGGGTGATCGGCCAGAAGATACACATGGCCCTTCCGATGACCATCTGCTTTGGCACGAATCCCCAAAACCGGCTATCGTGAGAGGAGGCGGGGTTATCCCCCAGCACATAGAAGCTCCCTTCCGGCACGTGAATCGCCTGACCCTCCTCTCCGTACTGGCCCTGGTTGGAATAGTAGGTGTGTTGGAAGACGCCGCTCCCATCCACCGGTTGGCCGTTCACGACCACCTTGCCTTGCCGGAGCTCGACTGTCTCGCCACCGACAGCCGCCAACCGCTTGATGAAGGATCGTTTGGGGTCTTCGGGGTAGCGGAAGACGATGATGTCGCCGCGTTGCGGCGGATGAAACCGGTAGATGAATTTGTTCACCAGAATCCGGTCTCCCTCAATGAGCGTCGCGCGCATGGAGCCGGAGGGGATCTTGAAGGGCGCCACGATGAACGTCCGAATCACCAGCGCCAGCGCCACGGACCAGACCAGCGATTCCAGATTCTCCCGCCACACCGAGGGAGACCGGGCTGGCCGTGTTGAAGCGGAGGGGGACCGAGCTCGACGGTGATGGTCATTCGGTTGGCCGGACGCGGGACGTTGGACGCGGAGGGGCTTGCGCATGGGTTAAATTTTTAACACGGCGAGAAAGGCTTCTTGAGGGATCTCGACGTTCCCGAACTGCTTCATGCGCTTCTTCCCTTCTGCTTGCCGCTCCCAGAGCTTGCGCTTGCGGGTGATGTCCCCGCCGTAGCATTTG
>JACPSQ010000041.1 GCA_016193195.1 Candidatus Omnitrophota bacterium | reverse complement strand
TGGCTTGACGCTTGGTGTGAGGGCCTGTTACGATAGCGGCTCTTGCGAGGGGAAAGTTGGTGGAGCAGAGGGGGATCGAACCCCTGACCTCTTGCGTGCCACGCAAGCGCTCTCCCAGCTGAGCTACTGCCCCACGGAGCGGTTTCCGACGGGGCATCACGATAACATGGCGCCCCAATCGATGTCAACGCACCGACGCCGAGGTGGCGGAACTGGCAGACGCGCGGGTCTCAAAAACCCGTGGCCGCAAGGCCATGAGAGTTCGATCCTCTCCCTCGGCATTTTTGTTCGGGATGGCCGAAAGACCATGTGGGTTCGACGACCGAGGCGGGCACCCCCGATGCTTCGCTTTGCGAAGCAAAGCGTCGGGGGTCGCCGACGGGAGTGCCGGATGCCGCAGGCGACGGCCCCCCACCCCCGGCATTCGACCGTTTCCTGGGGTTTTGAAATAGGCTCTAACGTGGAGGGGGAAATTAGGCGGGGGGCGGCGGGCTGAGTGCGGGGAGCTGTTGCGCGGAGCACGCGCCCGTTCGTCGAAACCGTTCGCAGCGCCGTTCGATCAACGCGTCGAGTGGCATGCCGTCGGTCAGCTTCAGGAAACGCAAGATGGAAGCGCGCAGTCGCTGTGCGACCATCTCAGGATCCCGATGCACGCCTCCCAGCGGCTCCTCAATCACCTCATCAACGATGCCCAGCGCGAGGAGGTCATTCGACGTCAGCTTCAAGGCCGCCGCCGCCTCAGGCGCCCGGGCGCGGTCACGCCAGAGAATAGCCGCGCAGCCTTCCGGGGAGATCACCGAGTAGTACGCGTTCTCAAACATCGCCGTCCAGTCGCCCACGCCAATCCCCAGGGCGCCTCCCGAGCCCCCCTCGCCGATCACGCAGACGTAGATGGCGGTCCGGAGACGCGCCATCTCCCGCATGTTGTACGCAATCGAGTGGGCCTGCCCGCGTTCCTCCGCTCCGATGCCCGGGTAGGCCCCTGGGGTATCAATGAAGATGAGCACGGGGAGATGGAATTTCTCCCCCAACCGCATGAGCCGCAGCGCCTTCCGGTAGCCCTCCGGATGGGCGGAGCCGAAATTGCGCATGAGGTTCTCTTTGGTGTCGCGTCCCTTCTGGTGGCCGAGGACGATGCACGGACGGCCGTCCAGCTTGCCGACCCCTCCAACCAGCGCGCGATCATCGCTGAAGAGCCGATCCCCGTGCAATTGGGTGAAGTCGCCGAGCAGCAGCGAACAGTAATCGAGGGTGTAGGGCCGCTGCGGGTGACGGGCCAACTGGACGCGCTGCCACGGCGTCAGGTTGCTGTAGATCTTGCGCTTGAGCTGCTCCAGCTGAGCCTCGAGCGCTTTGAGCGACTCAGGGTGTTTGTCGCGATCGAGTGCCTTCCGGGCTTCATGGAGGTGGTGTTCGAGCTCGGCGATGGGTTTCTCGAAATCGTAACGGTAGCCGTTCATGATATCGCCTGCCTGGGGCGCTGACTTCGGCGTCCGCTGTCCGTCGCGAGGCCATCCGAAGGCGGGCTTCCCGCTGCGAGCGACAGGGCCGGAGGGCCCGCGGGAGGTGGCGGGTTCCTGGGCGTTCTGTGTGGTGGTCGCTCCATTCACTGGCTCCATTGCGCTCCTCAATCCACAATGGTCACTTCCGTCCCGAGCGGCACGATGCCGAAGAGCTCTTCGGCATCGGCGTTGGTCATCCGCACGCACCCTGCCGTCACCTGCTGACCGATCGTGCTCGGATCGACCGACCCGTGGATCCCATACCCCGGCTTATTAATCCCCAACCACCGGGTGCCGAGGATATTCTCCGGGCTCTCCGGCGGCACCACCGCCCCCTGCTTATACCAGACGGGGTTGGGGACCTTGCTGATAATCGTAAAGGCGCCGACCGGGGTGGAGTTCTCCTTCCCGGTCGCCACCGGGTAGCTCTTGATGAATTGGTTCTCTTCCGTCAGCAGGAGCTGGTTCTGTGATTTGTCCACCACAATGCTAAAGCGTCCCTTGGGGATCTTCAGCGTCTGCTTGGGATGGATGACGTCACCCTTCAACCCGTTCGCTTTCCGAATGAACTCCACCGTGGTGTGATGGACCGCGGCGATCTTGCCCAGCGTCTCCCCAGGTTTGACCTCATGGACCGTATCCAGATCCGTCACGGTCGGGGAGAACAAGAGGGAGATGTTCACAGCGCCTAAGCGCTCCTGGGCGCGGGCGAGGATTGGGGAGTTGGGGAATCGGTCAAGGAGCGCCAGGAACATCGACCGCGCTTCCACCAGCTGCTGCTGCGCTTCATACACCCCGCCCAGCGCAAAGAGGGCGTCGTCCGTCCACGGAGAATCCGGAAAGGTGGCGATCAGCTCCTCGAGGCGCGCCTGGGCCTCCGCCTGGTGACCCTGCTGCTGCGCCAGTTCTGCTTGTGTCAACAACCGCTTCGCCCTCCCGCCGAACCACCCCTGCTGGTTCGCGAAGACCACCACTCCAATGCCGATGACCACCGCGATCGCGGTGGCGGCACCAACGATCAGCCTCCGATGCATCCACCCCTTCTCCTCTCCCTCGACCCCTTCCTCTGAATGGCTGCGCTGCAAGCCGAGAGCGCGGGTCCTGCCTGAATTTGTGAAATCACCCCATTAAGGCACTACCGGCTCGTCTCTAAGGTCAGCGCAGCGCCAACGCCGTGACCACCCCAATCCCCATCCCGGCTAACACCTCGATGGGTGTGTGACCCAGCAGCTCTTTGAGCCGTTGCTCTTGAATGCGACGCTTAAAGTACATGTCTTCCATCATCTTATTGAGGATCTGCGCCTGTCGGCCGCTCCAGCGGCGTACCCCTTGGGCATCGAAGAGGGTGATGATCGTGAAGGCCACAGCGGCAGCGAAGAGGGGGGAGTCAAATCCCGCCTGGAATCCAATGGTCAAACTGAGCGCCGTGACACCCGCGGCGTGGGTGCTGGGCATCCCGCCTGTCCCGATGAGCCATCGAAAATCGAAGCGCCGCAGGCGAATGGCGCCAAGCACCATCTTGAGACCCTGCGAGACCAGACAGGCCACGAGCCAAGCCATGAACACCCGGTTGGATCCCCAGGCATTTAGAGTGCCTAACATCATGATCGCATGGTCGCGCTGGGCCGAGCCGCGAGCCGCGCAAGGCGCGAGGAGGACGGCGTATCAGCTCTGAGCGATACGGCGACGACGAGCAACGCCGCGCGGCGACGCGGATCGGCCCAGCCCGGCGGGTTGCGGCGGCAGGCGGCCATCTTCCGCGTCACTCCTCCTTCGCTATTGCTTCTACGCCTTCGTCGTCGTTCCTTGAAGCTAGCCGCCTGGCGCTCGCAACGCGGCCATGTGCTCATGATGTTAGGCACTCTTAGCAGGGACGTCATGCGTGACTTACTGAGGCTGCGGCTCCAGCACGTGCACGTGCATCTTTGGGCTGGCCCCCGAGGTGGGCATCCCGTCACGCACCAGGTAGCCTCGATTGCCTAAGGCGAGTTGGCCCTGATCGGCTTCCCGCTGAGCCTGGATCTGCAGACGCCAGGCGGCCCAACGCGCATTCCAGAGCTTCCCCTTCACGTCGCGGATCGCCAGCCGAAGCTCTTTGAGCGAAGAAAATTTTGCTTCCAGCTGTTGCTTCTCCGCGATGACGGCGCTCAGTTGCCGCTTCACCGACGCGTCGTCCTGGAGCAACGCGTCGTACTCGCGTTGGAGCTGGGCGAGTTTGACCACCGTGGTGTCCAGCCTGGCTTGGGTGCCCCGTACTCCTTCCTGAAGGCCGGTGAGCTCTCCGAACTGCTGCTCGATCATCCGACGGGCCTCCGTCAGCTCAGCGTCGAGACGGCCCTTCTCCGCTTCCAATTGCTTCACCAACTGCTGGACCCCCTCGTGCTCCTTGGCCAGACGGCGCTTCTCGCGCTCGACCGACACCATCCGCCAGAGGCTGACGACCGCCACGAACACCAACCCAAACACGAGCATGCGACGCTGACGTACGGCCATCTTCGGGAATCTCCTTGACGAGGATCGGGGGATTGTGGTAGGGTGCAGTATATCGCTCGTCGTCTGCAAAGACAAGTTCTTTTTGCGCTTGTCTCGCTTCCGGACTACCCCCGCACCACCCCCACGTTCCCTGACGTTGCCGGCACGGTGTGCTGCCGTGCAGGCGGGATCAGCATCCTCATGCTCACAAGGACCACGTCGTACACCACGCTCGGGCTGGATGCCCTGCGGGTGGAGGTCGAAGTTGACGCCGCCGGGGGCCTTCCCGCCCTCACCATCGTCGGCCTGCCGGATCAGGCCGTGAAAGAGGCCCGGGAGCGGGTGCGCTCCGCCATCCTCAACAGCCAGTACCGCCTGCCCTCCCGGCGGTTCATCGTGAACCTGGCCCCGGCGGATGTGAAGAAAGAGGGCGGGGTGTTCGATCTCGCCATCGCCTTAGGGCTCCTCGCCGCCTCCCGGCAATTGGATCCGGCTCCGCTTGCGCAGGCCTGCGTGCTGGGGGAGCTGGCGCTCGACGGGGGCGTCCGCCCGATCCACGGAACGCTGCCGATTGCCATGAGCCTGCGCAGGAGCCGCCGTCGCCTGCTCGTCCCTGCCGCCAATGCGCCGGAGGCCGCCCTGGTGAGCGGGCTGGAGGTGGTGCCGGTGACGTCGCTGCGCGAAGCCGCGGATGCGCTCTCGGGAACCGTCCCTCCGGCGCCGCGCCGGACGCCCCGTAGGGTGTCTGTCCCGTCCCTCAACCGCTACGAGGTGGATTTCTCAGACGCCAAAGGCCAGGCCCACGTCAAACGCGCGCTGGAGGTAGCGGTTGCCGGCGGGCATCACGTCCTCCTCATCGGCCCGCCCGGCTCAGGCAAGACGATGCTCGCCCAACGCATCCCCACGATCCAGCCGGATCTTTCCCTACGAGAAGCGCTCGAGACGACCATGATCCACAGCGTCGCTGGCATCCTGGACGGCGGCCCGCTCGTGCGGCAGCGGCCCTTCCGCTCGCCCCATCACACAAGCTCCGCCATCGCCCTCGTCGGCGGCGGCTCGATCCCCAAGCCCGGCGAGATCTCGCTCGCGCACCGCGGGGTCCTCTTCCTCGATGAGCTGCCCGAGTTTCACCGCGATGTGCTCGAGAGCCTGCGCCAGCCGCTGGAAGACGGCACCGTGACCGTGGCCCGAGCCAAGCGCGCGGTGAAATTCCCCGCGCAGTTTATGTTGGTAGCCGCAATGAACCCCTGTCCCTGCGGCTACCTGACGGACCCGCGGGGCCGCTGTCGGTGTCCGTCGACGAAGGTCGCGGCGTACCTGGCCAAGGTCTCCGGCCCCCTGTTGGATCGGATTGACCTGTACATCGAGGTGCCCGCGGTGCCGGTGGAGCTCTTGACAAAGGAGCAGGCGGAGGAGGAGCCGTCCCGCGCCATCCGACAGCGGGTGGTCAAGGCGAGAAGCATCCAACAGAGGCGTTTGAAGCCTCACGGCCTCTTCACCAACGCCCAGATGCGCCACCGGGAAGTCCGCAAGCTCTGCTGTCTGACCGACGCCGCCAAGACCCTGCTTAAGCAAGCCATCGAGGAGCTGTACTTCTCGGCCCGGAGTTACGACAAGGTGCTGAAAATCAGCCGAACGATCGCTGATCTAGCGGGCTCAGAGGAAATCCATCCGGATCACGTGGCAGAAGCGATCCAGTACCGTTCCCTAGATAGACAACTCTGGGTGTAGACGGCTGAGTGAGCAAGAGACCACGACGACCAATGGACCAATGGTGACAGTCACCTTTGGGGACACCCAGACGGACCCTGAGTGATGCCACGTCTTGCGCGATACGTTGAGGAGAACGGGTACTACCATGTCATCTCACGGTCGATCAACCAGACCTGGGTGCTGCAGGACCCGGAAGACTTCACCCGTTTCCGCACGCTGGTCCGGGAGGCGAAAGCGAAGTTCCCCATCCGCCTGCACCATTACGTCCTCATGAACACCCACTTCCACTTCGTCCTCCAAGTCGTGACCAAACATTCCCTCGCCCAGCATCTCGCCTATGTGAAGTGGTACTACACGCAGTGGATGCGGAAGAAGTACCGGTGGCGGGGACCGCTCTGGCGGGAACGCTACAAGAGCTTACCGATTGAAAATGAGGCGTATCTCGCGGCGTGTGGGTTGTACGTCGAATTCAACCCGGTCAGGGCCGGCATCTGTGCCGATCCCGCCGAGTACGCCTACAGCAGTTACCGCGTCTACCACCTGGGGCACACGGATGACCTAGTGGATCGCTACACCTTGGCTCCGCCACCTCAAACGCTAGGACCGCTCACCTATACCACCCCGACGGCCAAACAAATCTTCAGCCAATCCCCAGCAATCGGGAACACGTTCTTCGTCGAAGAACACCGTAGAAAGCGCCTGCTTGTCCCCGAACGTGACAGTCACAAGCTGTGACTGTCACCTTGTCATTGTCACCTTGTCCAAGAGAAGCGCCGACAGGTCCTCCTGCGATATCGTGAAACGTCTTCTCCCTGACTCAAGAACCATCCTGCGTCGTAGAAGATTCCAAATCGCCTTCCACTCGTTGTAGCGGCCACCCCGTCGGAATCCGCCCGTCGTAGACCTCAGGTCCCAGGAACTCAACCAGCCCTTTTCGGTGGCGCTTGAGCGTTGGCTTCACGTCCCGCAGCTCCCAATTGATGATGGTGTCCTCGGTGGTGCCGATGAGGGCGGCCAGGTCTTTGATCATCAGCTCCCGGTCCATACGGGTCTTGCGTAGGAGCTGTCCAAACGACTGTGGCTCTTTAGGATAGATAGGGTTGAATTCCAAGCGATTGATTTCAAGCGTGAATTCATACAGACGGTTGTCGAGGCGAAATTCTGTATTCTGTACTGAAGGGCTGCCCCTGCGGTACACTTTACAAACCGTACAACACGTGCCGGCGCAGTTCTACCCAGGTGCAGTGGTACCTCTCAAAGATCTCCGGACCCCTTCTCGATCGGATTGACTTACACGTAGAAGTCCCCGCAGTGCCCTTTGACGTGCTGAGCCGTGCACCTGAGGGAGAGTCCTCAGCACAAATTCGGGCTCGGGTATTCCAACCGCAGGCGTATCGTCGCAAGCGGGGCCAGTCTTGCCAAAACTCTCAGCTTCGTGCCCGCGACCTCAAGATCCACTGCCAGATGACCCCGGAGGCGTTCAAGCTGCTCAAGTCAGCTCTCCAGGAACTGGCTCTTTCGGCTCGCTCGTACACGAAGATCTTGAAAATCGCCCGCACGATTGCCGACTTGGCCCAGCGGGAGACCATCCAACCGGATCACCTGGCCGAGACGATCCAATACCGGAGCTTGGACCGTCAGTGGTGGGGGTAGCCGTACCACCCAGCACTTCGCTCTTGACGGGAAGACTTAAATATGGCATGCTTATGCATGAGCATGAACATGCGTAAACTGAGAGGCCGAGCGCCCACCGCGCTCGGCATTCCGCGGCCGCCCCGATGGCGGCCGCTTCAGAGGAGGGAACGCGATGCGCGTGACGATCAACTTACCGGATGATATTCACCAGAGGGTCGCCGTAGATGCCCTCAAGAAACGGCGCAACAGCAAGGAACTCGTGATTACCGAGATCCTGCGCGCCCATTATGGCGGGGGCCAGCCGAGCGAAAAGCAGCAGGAGCTGCTCCGATGGCGCATCTCCCCTGCTGTAGCGCAGCACATTGAAGGCCTCCGGCACACCGTCAAGGCGCGCTGGAAATGAGGGTGACGTGCGACTCCGATGTCCTCAGTAATTTCGGCCGGAGGGCCGGTCGCGGAGTCCGCGAGGTGCATGAAGCCATCCAGGCCGGCACGCTCAGCCTCAATGTGATTTGCCTCTTCGAAGCCCGCGGGGGCATGGAAGACGTGGCGAAGATTCATGAGTTCGACAGCGCCTTCGCGCATCTGCCCGTGCTGGACTTCACGCGAGAAGCCGCGCTTCGCGCCGGCGATCTCTGGAGAACCTTGCGCCGCGCCAAGAAGACCGTCGCGATCCGTGACCTCTTCCTCGCTTCCCTG
>JACPSQ010000129.1 GCA_016193195.1 Candidatus Omnitrophota bacterium | reverse complement strand
GCCGTATGACGTTCCGGTCACCCACCCCGGATCGGCCGTGCACCAGTACACGTCGTCATCGCGCAGATCGAGCGCCCACTTGCTCGTCTGGTAGTGCCCGACCATCGCGTACTGCCGGTGGAGCGCGCCCTTCGACTTGCCCGTCGAGCCCGACGTGTAGTGGATGATGAGCCCGTCGTCCACCGTCAGCCACTCGGGCTCAACCCAATCTGGGGCGTTGGCCGTCGCCTGCTCGTAGCTCACCTCGTTTGCAGCCAGCGTACCAGAGGCGCCGACGAGTATGAGCCGCTTGAGCGCTGGCAACTTCGCCAGCGGGATGCGGCTCTTGAGGGCGGGGGTCGTCACGCAGGCGGCCGCCTCGCTATCCAAGAGGCGATCCTGCACCGCCTGTTCCATGAACGCTTCGAAGAGCGGGACCGGGATCGCGCCGATCCGGTTGATGCCGAGGATGGCGACGTAGAGCTCCGGCGTGCGCGGGAGGAACACGCCGACCCGGTCGCCCCGATGGACCCCGAGCCCGTTGAGCACATGCGCAAAGCGGCTAGTGAGAGTCTTGAGGTCCTGAAAGGTGTACTGCTCGTCGCGCCGATCAAAGTCGGTGTAGTAGAGCGCCACGCTGCTCTTGCGAACGGAGGCGGCGTGGCGATCCACCGCTTCGTGGACCACGTTGACCTTGCCGGTCCGCGACCAGTCGAATTCCCGCTCGACGTCCTTCCAGTCGAACGCCTTCGCGGCGGCGTCGTAATCCTTGAGGTTGGCATCGATCGTGGGCGGCTTGCGCTCCCACTCAACCGCGGCGGACTCTTGCACGATCGTCATGAGCACCCCCTGTTCAGGCTGCAAGCTGCATGCTACAGGCTACAAGCTGCAAGAAGCCTGCAGCATGTAGCCTGGGGCTTGATCAGTCGGCGAAGACGTAGACTCGCTGCGGCTGCAACGATTGCGGCGCGTTGGCGCGCACGAGGAGCCAGCCGGCGATGATCAAGAGGAGTGCCGCGGCCGCCGTCCCCAGCGGAAACGGAAACTGCGTCCAGAGCCCCGCGGCGAGGATGTTGACGAGGCCAAGCGGCAGGAAGAATTTCCACGCAAGGCCCATCAGCTGATCGATGCGCAGCCGCGGGAGGGTGCCGCGCAGCCAGACCAGGACGAAGATGAGCGCGTAGGTCTTTGCAAAAAACCAGATCCATGACGGGATGGGCTGTGCGCCCCAGAGCGCTCCCGCCCCGAGCATCGCCAAGACACCCGCGCCCCGAACAGGGATGGCGAGACGCGTCCCGGCCCCCACGATGATCGCCAAAAGGAGCGCGAGGGTCCAGAACGGCACGGCCGGAGCGTGCCAGCCGCCCAGAAAGAAGGTGACGGTAAAAGCGCAGACGGCGAAGGACTCCAGGAACTCGGCCATGTACCAGAGCGCGAACTTCATCCCGCTGTACTCGGTGTGGAACCCGGCCACCAGCTCCGATTCCGCTTCCGGCATGTCGAACGGCGTGCGGTTGACCTCCGCGACGCCGCTCAAAAAGAACATGAGGCAGCCGACAAATCCCCACGGGGTGAAGAGGAACCACCGCTCGGCTTGCGCCTCGACGATCCCGGCGGTCGAGAGCGTGCCGGTAACCATGATGACCGCAACGACCGAGAGGACGCCGGGGACCTCATACGAGATGATCTGGGCGACGGAGCGCATCGCTCCCAGGATGGAGAACTTGCTGCGCGAGGCCCACCCACCCATGAAGATCGCGTACGAGCCGACCGACGACACCGCGAAGAAATAGAGAAGGCCGACGTTTAAGTCCGCCGGGATCATGTTGCGCCCGAAGGGGAGAACGGCGAAGAGCAAGATCGCCGGCACGACGGAGAGGATGGGTGCTGCGAGGTGGAGCAGCCGGTCAGCACCCCGCGGGACGATGTCCTCCTTGATCAACATCTTCAGGCCGTCGGCGAGCGGCTGCGCGAGGCCGTAGACCCCGACACGGTCAGGGCCGAAGCGGTTCTGCATCCGCGCGATGATTTTCCGCTCAATCCAGGTGAGATACATCATGATCGCCGGCGCCAGGACTGCGATGACGCTGAGGCGCACCAGGATCGAGATCCAGGGCCGCGCCCACACCGGCAGCAGACCGAGCAGGAACGCGTTGGCGTTGACGAACAACTGGTCCAGTGAATTCATGGGCCGCTCGGCTGGGAGGGCTTGTCGCCAGTGGGGGAAGCCGTTTTGGCCTTCTTGGCCGCGAGGCGCTGATCCACGGTGGCTGCCTCTGTGGGTTTGATCTTCTGGAAGTACTCCGCCGATTTGAGGAGCTTGTGCTTGTCGAAGATCATGTGCTCATAACGGTCAGAAGCGGAGAGCTCGTACTCGTTGTCCATCTCGATGGCGTCGAAGGGGCAGACGTCCACGCAGATGCGGCAGGACATGCAGATGGACATGTCGACGTCGAACTGCTTCGGGAGCGTGCGGCCGTGCGCCTTCACCGGCCGTCCCTGCTCGTCCTTCTCCATCACGATATGGATGGACTGGGGCGGGCATTCCTGCTCGCAGATCTTGCAGGCGACGCAGCGCAGGTTGTCCGGCGTCCCGTCGTAGACGAGGAACGGGAAATAGCGGAACCGCTCCGGGTGCTGCTGCTTGGTCTCGGGATACGGGATGGTGAAGATGCCGTCCGTCACCGGGATCTGCAGCGTCCGGAGGATGGCCCGGCCCCAGGGGTACGTCTCGAGGAGCGTCTTGAACGTCACCCCCATCCCTCGTAACACCCCAGCGCCAATCATCGTCTAAGTGAAACGCCAACGTGCTGACTGGAGACCCTCAGCGGGACACACCTTATAGAATAGACAGCTTCTACGTTGCCCAGCGAGACACTCCCCTGCTCTAGTGACTTTTAACTTTTGACTTATACTTTTGCCTTTTGCCTTTTGACTTTTACCTTGATGTTAGCGGTCCACTTCCCCCATCACGATATCGACGGAGCCGAGAATGATGATGACGTCGGCGACCTTGTGGCCGATGCACAGGTCTTCAAGCACGGTCAGGTTGACGAAGCTCGGTGCTCTGACGTGATACCTGTAGGGCTGCGGCGATCCGTCGCTCACGAGGTAGAAGCCAAGCTCCCCTTTGGGCGCCTCAATCCGCCCATAGGCCGCGCCTTTGGGCGGGCGAAAGGTCCTCGGGGCCTTGCCGATGGCCTGCCCCTTCGGGCTGATCGCCGGACCGCCCGGGATCCCTTTCAGGGCCTGCTCGAGAATCTTCAGGCTCTCCCGCATCTCGAGGATGCGAACGTAGTAGCGGTCATAGACGTCCCCGACGGTCCCGAGCGGCACCCGAAACGTGAAGCGAGGGTAGATGGAGTAGCCGTCCACCTTCCGGATGTCGTAGTTGACCCCGGAGGCGCGCAGCATGGGCCCGGTGACGCTCGCGTTCATCGCAAGCTCTTTGGAGAGGACGCCAACGTGTTTACACCGCTGCTGGACGATCTCGTTTTCCGTCAGCAGCTTCTCAAACTCGTCGAGAAAGCGCGGGAAGGCGTTGACGATTGCGCGCGTCCGCTCGAGCCAGCCCTCCGGCACATCTTCCCGGACCCCGCCCGGCCGCACGTAGTTGCACATCATCCGCGAGCCTGAGGCGGCCTCAAACAAATCCAGGATCTTCTCCCGTTCGCGGAAGGCGTAGAGCAGGGGCGTTCCAAACGCCCCCATGTCGTTCAGCAAGAAGCCGATGACCGCCGTGTGGTTCACAAGGCGCGTCAGCTCCGCCATGATGACCCGCAGGTACTCGCCACGCTCCGACGCCTGGATGCCGCCCAACTGCTCAATCGCCAGCGCCAAGCCGAAGTTGTTCGACATGGCGCAGAAGTAGTCGAGGCGGTCGGTGAACGGGAAGCTGCCGATATAGGTGATGCGCTCCCCGATCTGCTCGTGGTTGCGGTGGAGATAGCCCATCACCGGCTTGAGCTTCACGATCGTCTCCCCGTCGAGCGTCGCGATCATCCGGAACACCCCGTGGGTCGACGGATGCTGCGGCCCGAGGTTGACCTCGAGCTGTTGCGTCTCAATGGTGGGCGATATGCCGGCCTTAAGCTCCATGCCGCCGTTTTTTCCTTCGATTATTCCGCATCCCGCATTCCGAATTCCGCATCATCCTAGTACGTCCTGGTCTTCCACGACGTAGTCCTTGCGCATGGGGTGGCCCTCGAAGCCTTCCCACATCAGGATCCGGCGAAGGTCCGGGTGGCCTTCGAACCGAACGCCGAAGAGGTCGTAGGCCTCGCGCTCCTGGAATTCCGCCCCCCGCCAGATCGGCGTCACCGACGCCACTACCGGCTGGTTGCGGTCCAGCTTGACCTTCAGCGTCACCGGCCCGTGCTTCTTCGCCATCGAATAGAGATGGTAGACGACGTCCATCCGCTGCTCGGCCGGATAGTCCACCGCGGTGAGATTTGCGAGGTAGTCCAGGCTGAACCGCTCGTTCTCCTTGAGGCAGCGGCAGACGGCAACAAGGTCGTTCGGGACAACGATGAGCCCACCTGCATCAAGCGTTAGCGAAACGCCTGGCAGCAATTGCTCAAGCGCGCTCTTGATCTCTTCAGGCGGGGGCAACATCGTCTCAGCGAGGGCGCAACAAATTTCGGAATGCGGAATGCGGAATGCGGATTGAAAGCCCACTAATCCGAAATCCGCAATCCGAAATCCGCAATCTCTTCGGTATGTTCATGGCTGAGGGGCGATTGGTTTAGGTAGTTGCGAGGCGGGTGGATCGGCCCACGGTTTCTTGGGCTGAAAGACGTCCGGGTTATACCGGGGCGCAAGGCCCGATGCGCCGAATTCGGGGATGGGGTACTCCCCCTGCTTCGGCCCGACCTCCTGCCCCATCGACCGGCTCTTGATCCGCTCCTGGAGCCGCATCAGCCCTTCCAGGAGCGCCTGCGGAGTCGGGGGACAGCCGGGGATGTAGACGTCTACGGGAATGTAGCGGTCGATCCCCTTGAGGACGTTGTAGCCGGTGTGGAACGGCCCGCCTGAGGTCGCGCACGCCCCCATGGAGATGACGTACTTGGGCTCGGCCATCTGGTTGTAGAGCCGCACCACCTGCGGCGCCATCTTCTTCGTCACCGTGCCGGCGACGATGATGAGATCGGCCTGTCTCGGGGAGGCCCGGAAGATCTCCGAGCCAAATCGGGCGATGTCGTAGCGGGACGCGGCGGTGGCGATCATCTCGATCGCGCAGCAGGCGAGGCCGAACTGGAGCGGCCAGATCGAGTTGCTCCGACCCCAGTTGAGGAGCTGGTCCCAGCTCGTCACGAAGACGCCTTGTTTTTGCAACTCGCTCTGAAGACCCTGATCAACTGCCATTTCAAAGCGATGCTGGATGATGGGTGATTGATGCTGGATGTGGCTTGCCATCACCGGCTATTCTGCGGGCGATTTCGGCATCCATCATCCAGCACCCAGCATCCATCATCGTTACTCCCATTCCAAGACGCCGCGCTTCCACGCGTAGACGAGTCCGACGGCAAGGATCGCGATGAAGAGCGCCATCTCGGCCAGCGCCACCGGCCCCAAGCCCTTCCACGCGAGCGCCCAGGGGTAGATGAAGACGACCTCGACATCAAAGATGACAAAGAGGAGGGCGTAGAGGTAGTACTGCACGCGGAACTGGACCCAAGGCTCACCCGTCGATTCGAGCCCGCACTCATAGGGAGCCTGCTTCGAGTGGCCGGGCTTCTTCGGCGCGATGAACCTGGCGAGGATGATCGGCGCGATCCCGAGCACGATGGCCGCTCCGGTCAAGAGGCCGATGAAGGCGTACTGTTGGCGATACATCGAGGTTATTATAGCTCAGCCGCGCCGCTGCGGCCATCTCCCACGGTTGATCACGTTCGCTTAGAGGGCGTTACCGAGGGCGCCCGACAGCCGTTCCAGAGCGCGATCGAGGCGGCCGTGCAGGTGGACGCGGAGGATGCGGCGGCCTCGTTGTCGCATGGCCTGGAAATCGCCCAGCGCCTGCGCCTGCTTGAGCACCCCGAAGGTGAAGGGCTCGCCGGGAATCGGAAGGTCCTCAGGCTCATCGGCGCTGAAGAGCAGGAAGATCCCGGCGTCCGGCCCGCCCTTGTAGAGCTGGCCGGTGGAATGGAGATAGCGAGGCCCGAATCCGAGCATCGTCGCATGACCCGTCTCGCGGGCGAGGCGCTCTCGCAGCGCCGCCGTGATGCGGTCAAGCGCCAGCGTGCGAGGCAGAAACGAGAGCAGCGCGATGTAGTCGCTCGGGCGCAGCCGCTTGAAGAACTCGCTCAGGCATTGGGTCAGCGAAGCCGGCGCGCTCAAACCCGCCGTCGTCCCGTAGACCGCCAGCTCAGCGTCTGAAAAGAGCGGCTCTTCCTCGTCGCGAAACCGCCCCTCCCGCGCGCGCTGCTCCAGCAGCGCCTTGGTCCGATCCTTGCTCTCCTTCACGTTCGGCTCATCGAAGGGATTCACCCGCAGGAGCGCGCCGGCCGCCGCCGTGGCGAGACACCACCTGGCGACTTCCCCGCCGAGGTCGTACGGATCGTCCCATCGAATACGGACCACCGGATGAGCCGCCTGCTCAAGCGCGCGGATCTGGCGGTCCATCGCGCCATCCAGTCGCGAGGCAAGCTGCAGCTCGACGAACACCCGATCGGACGCATAGGCGGCGGGCTCGCGCAAGGGCTCAGCGCAAATCGGCGCGATCCCGCGGCCTCCCTTGCCGAGACTCTCGGCGATGAGCTGTTCGATCCACGTCCCGACGCTCGCCAGCGCCGGGGCGCACACGAGGGTCAACTTGTCGAAACCGCGCGGCGCCAACGCGCCCAGGACGGCCCCGAGCTGCGCGGCCGGATTATCCGGGATCGGCGCATCGGGCCCGCAACGGCTGAACATGTCTTCCGCTCGGCGCAACAGGACGGCTGTGTCCACGCCCATCAGCGCGGCAGGCACGAGACCAAAGGCGGTCAGCGCGGAGAACCGGCCTCCGACTTCTGCTCCGCTCCCCGGCCCGTGCACGAAGACGCGCCGGAAGCGCCATGCCTTCGCCTGGGCTTCCAGCGGGGTGCCCGCATCGGTGATGGCGAGGCAATGGGCCCCGGGATGCCCGCTCACCGACTTCAACGCCTCGTAAAAGTACTTGGACAGGGCGGAGGTTTCGCTGGTTGAGCCGGACTTGCTCGACACGATGACGAGGAGCCGCTCCAAGGGACACCGACGCCGCTGCTCCCGAATCGCCGTGGGATCGGTGGTATCCAGCACCACAAGATCTGGGTGAGCGGCAGCGATCCCGAACGTGTGGCGGCACACCTCGGAAAAGAGCCCGCTCCCCCCCATGCCGAGGAGGAACACGTGGGTAAAGCCCCCGTCCCGGATGTCTTCGGCGAAGCGGCGCAACGCGTCGGTTTCTTTCGCCATCACCCTGGGGATGGTGAGCCACCCGAGCCGTTGGCTGATCAAGGACTGCGTGGCCGGCTCAGCGGACCAGAGACTGGCATCGCTCGTCCAGAGCCGCTTCATGAACTGTTGGGCGTCGAGCCGCGCCAGCGCGGCCTCCACGGCGGCTGCGTGAGCGCCACAGTGAATGGTCTGTAGGGATCCCATATGTCACGCCGGTCGTGGATTCGTAATCTGGTTCACGGTTGACGGTTCACGGTTTCGGAGTGAGTCGGCAGGCGGCTGATGCGCAGATCGTCAAAATAGGCCAACGCCTCTCCATCCGTATTATCGGTATCGCTCATCAGCCCGACGGCGACGACCGGGGGCGGATCAGCGCCAAAGCATCGTTGGTAATCACCCACCAGGTTTCGCTCAACCGTCAGCCACTGACCAAGGTGCTCCCTTCCGCTTTCCGCCACGATGATTTTTGACTCCGATGAGTAGGCGCTCTCTAGGACGGTTCCCAGCGGTAAGGCGGCAGACCAGAGGTAATCGAGGTTACGTTTCTGCCACGGGAGGGCTTTCGTCTCAAAGTAGACGTACACGCGCGCAGCCGCGTCCGAGCCGCCCTTGCGATCCAACGCCTCCCCTTCCACGAGCTGATCGACGCGCCACCGCCACGAGAGCCACCGGTAGGCGTTGGGATTGAAACGGAGCGGGCTCAACAGGATGGAGGCCCCGGCGCGGCTGTGGGCCTGGAGGCAGCGCTGCCCATCGAGCATGACGAGCTGGTAGCGGGTCTGCCGGCGCACCTCCACCTCCCGCCATCGCTCCGGACGGAGCTCGTCAAAGGACTCCATCCACAAGATGGGAGACGGCGGCGAGATCAGGGGAGGCATGATGGGGATGCTGACGCGCTTGGTCCCGCACCCACCAACAGCCGCGCTGAGCGTGACAAGCCAGGCAAGCGCCCAGCGAGGTTTGATTATTTCAAGACTTCGGCCGCGGTGGCCTCTCCGCTTGAGGCGGAGAGGTCCTCGTAGGCGCTGAGCTTGGCCCACGTCTGCTTCCCAACGACCCCGTCCTCGTTCAGTCCGTGGACCCGCTGGAACTCTCGAATCGCTTCCCGGGTCAAGGCGCCCATCTTGCCGTCGACGGGCCCCTGGTAAAAGCCGGCGTTTTGCAGCGCCTGTTGGATTTGGCGTGTCGAGGGCTTCAGGGACGACTTGGCAACCGCGCTCTTTCCCATGGACGAGCTCTTCTTCGGCTGCGCCGGTTGCTCCACAGCCGTTGGGCTCTCCACCACCCCCTCGCTCGGCGCCGCCATGGAACCGGCTTCAGCGGACGTGGAGCGCTCCAGCTGCGTGACACGTTCGTCCAGCAGCCCCACCTGCGTTTGCAACCGAGCTAACTCCTGACGAGCCCGTCCACCTGCGCAGCCGCCCAACAGCACCGCGCAGCCGAGAAGCCCTAACAACCGACCGTTCCCCATCCATAACCTCCGAGTTACACGACGACCAATCGCAGCATCCGTCGAACGGCACTAGTCTAACAAACTCTTGCGGGGGATTCAATGCCCTTAGGATTCCAACTGGCACACGTGCGCTTGAGGCTCCAGTTGGAACGTCGTATGGGTGATGCCAAACCGTTGGGAGAGCAAGGCGCTGAGCCCTGAGAGGATCTCGGCGCTCCTCGCCATATCCTCCACGCTGATATGCCCGCTCATCGCGTCCATGCCGGTGGTGATCGTCCAGAGATGGATGTCATGAACCTCGTGGATGCCGGGGATCGTCCGCATCGCCTGCACGATGTCGTGGATCCGGAGGTGTCGTGGTGTCCCTTCGAGCAAGATGTTGACCGATTGCGTCACCAGGTTCCATGAGGTGACAGTAATCAGGATCCCAATGACCATGCTGGCGATCGGATCCGCTATCGTCCACCCATACCGACGGATCAGCGCCCCCGCGACGATCACCCCGACCGACCCCAGCGCATCACTCATCACGTTGAGCCACGCCCCCTGGATATTCAAGTTGCTCACCCGGCCCTTCCTCAGGATCCAGGCGCTGAGGAGATTGACGAGCAGCCCCGCCATCGCGACGGCCATCATGGGCCCGCTTGAGACCATCAGGGGATGGCGTAACCGCTGAATCGCGCGGGCATAGATCCAGATGACGATCAGCCACAGGGCCACGCCGTTCGCGAACGCCGCGAGGATCTCCATCCGATAGTACCCGTAGGTCTTTTGGGACGTGGCGGGTCTCGTGGAGAACCACGCCGCGAAGGAGCTCAGGGCGAGCATCAACGCATCGGTGAGCATGTGCCACGCGTCAGCGAAGAGCGCGAGGCTGCCGCTCAACCACCCTGCAATGAACTCAATGACCATCATCGCGAGGGTCAAGCCCAGCGCAATGAGCAATCCCTGCGGACCTTCCGGCTTTGGGCGCTGGTGGCTATGTTCCATCGTCGTAGGACCCATGTTCAGATGTCAGGATCTGCCTCAGACGCCGCAGAAACTCATCCGGTCTCGCGAACCCGGTGAGCCGCAAGGTCGTTCGCTCGACACCGGCCCGGTCGAAGAATAAGATGGTGGGCGCCCCGTAGACATCGAAACGCTCCAACAGCGCCTCCCCTTCCGGTGAAACCTCGCTCGTGGCATCCAATCGCAGGGTCGCCACAGACGCAAGCTCCCGGATGACGCTGGGGTGGCGGAACGTCACATGGTCCATCTCCACACAGGGGAGGCACCAGTCGGCGTAGACGTCAATCAGGATCGGCCGCCCTTCGCGCTTGGCCTGCGTGAACGCCGCCTCGCTGTACGGAACCCACGAGACGCCTGGGCTTCCCGCCGGTGACCACGGCCACCACCAGGCCACCGCAGCCAGTACGAAGACGCTACCGACACACCGTCGAGTCCAGACGAACCAACGGCCTCGTTGAGGGGTGCGCTCAAGCCAGCCGAG
>JACPSQ010000127.1 GCA_016193195.1 Candidatus Omnitrophota bacterium | reverse complement strand
CGCGGCTGGAGTACCGGCACGACTTCGCCGACCAGCGGGTCTTCTTCCACGACACCGACGGCTTCTCGCACTACCAGGACACGATTGCGGCGGAGCTGATCTACCACTTTTGACATGACCCAGCACTTATTTTCCGCGGGAAGCAAATTGGAAAATAAGTGCTGGGGAATGTCGCCCCACCACCTGCGTTTCGGCCCGGAGGGCCGAACGGGTCCGCCCCCGGCGGACAGCGCAGGTGATGGGGTCAATTCGCCCTTGACATCGCAGATGTCAAGGGCTCATTGAAGGAGGTTCGCATGGATCCGAAAGTGATGGCGGATACAATCTGGACGCTCGTGACCGCGATGCTGGTGTTCTTCATGAACATGGGCTTCGCGTGCGTGGAGACAGGGTTCATCCGGACGAAGAACGCCGTGAATGTCCTGTCCAAGAACTTCATCGTGTTTGCGGTCTCCTCGATCGGGTTCTTGGTGCTGGGCTGGGGGCTCATGTTTGGGGATGGATTGCCGTGGCTCGCCACGAAAGGGCTGTGGTTCGTCGGCGGTGCCGACAACAGTCCCGCGACCGGGGCCGCCTATCAGGGCGTCTACTCCTCGATCAATTGGACCGGCGTTCCCTTGTGGGCGAAGTTCTTCTTCCAGCTCGTCTTCGCCGGCACCGCGGCGACCATCGTGTCCGGCGCCGTGGCGGAGCGGATCAAGTACTTCTCGTTCATCGTGTTCAGCTTCATGATCACCGCCCTCATCTACCCCTTCGTGGGCCACTGGATCTGGGGCGGGGGATGGCTGGCGCAGAAGGGCTTTCTGGACTTCGCCGGATCCACGCAGGTGCACTCGATCGGGGGCTGGGCGGCCTTGGCCGGGGCGCTCATCCTGGGTCCTCGGTTTGGGAAGTATACCAAGGACGGCAAGGTCAACGTGCTTCCCGGCCACAACCTGTCGCTGGCGACGATCGGGTGTTTCGTTCTGTGGCTCGGGTGGTTTGGGTTCAATCCGGGCTCCACGATGGCGGCCGATCCAGAGGCGATTGCCCGCATCTGCGTGACGACGAACACCGCGGCCGCGATGGGGCTCCTCATTGCGACCCTCTGGTCAACGGTTCGGCTGGGCAAGCCGGATCTCGGGATGGCGATCAACGGGTGTCTAGCCGGCCTGGTCGCCATCACGGCGCCCTGTGCGTTCGTGAGCGTCTGGCCGAGTTCCGTCATCATCGGGGCGGTCGCCGGGTGGCTGGTGGTGGAGTCAGTGCTCTTGTTTGATCGGGCCTTCAAAGTGGATGATCCGGTGGGGGCGATTTCGGTGCACCTCATCAACGGCGTGTGGGGCACCTTGTCCATCGGGCTGCTGGCTGAGTCGCAGTGGACGCCGGCCAAAACGGCAGGTCTCTTCTACGGCGGCGGCACGCAACAACTGGCGACCCAGTTCCTCGGGGTGGTCTCGGCGGGGATCACGGTCTTCCTGCTGTCCTTGGTTGGCTGGTCGCTGATCAAAGCTACCATGGGGCTGCGGGTGAGCATCCAGGAGGAGATTGAAGGGCTGGATCTCGGCGAGCACGGGCAAACCTGCTATCCGGACTTCGTGGTCAGGAAGGCCTTGCCGATCATGAGCGAAGCGATCGTGGGCGCGGCAGAGCCTGCGAGGAGATGACATGAGGCCCCAACTTACGGAACGAAGTGAACGTAAGTTGGTTGGCCGAATGTGCCCCACCACCTGCGTTTCGGCCCGGAGGGCCGAACGGGTCCGCCTCCGGCGGACACGCAGGTGGTGGGGTTCAATTCGCCCCGCACGCTTTGCTTCGCAAAGCGAAGCTAGCGGGGCTCATTGAAGGAGATGGCTCCATGGCAGAGACGTTGACCCAAGAAATTGGCGGGCAAACGAGGACAAGGAGTGCCACCATGAAGAAGATCGAGGCCGTGGTTCGGCCTGAAAAACTCGACGAGGTGCGGAAGGCCATCGAGTCCGTCGGCTACCCCGGCATCACCATCACCGAGGCCGAAGGCCACGGCAAGCAGAAGGGGATCACCCAGCAGTGGCGGGGCGAGACCTACCGGGTGGACTTCCTCCCGAAAGTGAAGATCGAGATTGTGGCCGGCGACGCGGACACGGAGCGGATCATCCAGGCCATCTCCAAGTCCGCCAAGACCGGCTCGGTCGGTGACGGCAAGATCTTCGTTTCGGACGTGCGGGACGTCATCCGCATTCGCACCGGCGAGCGGGGAGACCAGGCGATCTGACAATTCGCACTAGGCTCGAAGCTCTAGGCTGTAGGCAATTGCCTCGAGCCTCCAGCCTTGAGCCTAGAGCGGACTGAATTCTGGTTGACGAGCGCAAGGTTGGTGCTATACTAAATCCCACGTCCCTTCCCCGGAACACCGTACACAACACAGAGGAGGCGCACCTGATGCCGAGAATTGCTGTTGCTGCCGCTCGCGGGTCACGGACCCGTGTCGCGCAAAGCCGTGTGGAGGCGCGTTCGGCTGCCACGGCGACCGATTCCAAGCCGGTCTCCGGCATTACCGAGGAGGCGGTGAAGAAGGTCTGGCAGCTCATCCGCCAGCACAACATCACCGTGGTGGATCTGAAGTTCAACGATCTGCCAGGCCTCTGGCAGCACTTCTCCATCCCGGTCGCTGAGCTTGATCAGAGCGCGAAGAAGGGGGTCTGGGCGGACGGGATCGGGTTCGACGGCTCCTCGATCCGCGGGTTCCAGAAGATCCAAGAGTCCGACATGAACCTCTTTCCTGACCCGGCCACGGCGGTCCTCGATCCTGTGTGTGAAGTGCCCACCCTGAGCCTTGTCTGCGACATCTATGATCCCCT
>JACPSQ010000126.1 GCA_016193195.1 Candidatus Omnitrophota bacterium | reverse complement strand
TTGGCCCAGGAGGAGCGGACAGGCGATGACGGAGCTGACGTCACGCTCCGGCGACACCGTCACGGTAAATCGGAAATCCCGCCGGACATCGTTGACGAGGAGCGGGGCGTGCGTCCGCAAGACGTAGCGGTCGAATTGATCGCCGTGCTTCGCGCGGATCGCCTTGATCGATTCGCGCTTCTCCGACGCATACAGCGAGAGCTCCTGCCGCTCCTGGTCCACCAAGAACAACAGACACACGTCCGACTTCCCGATCAGGCGGAAGGCGCTCTCCACCACCAACCGGGCGATGGCGGCCAGATCCGCCATCTGACTGAGGGCCTCGGCAATCGTCTGGAGCTGGGCGTAGCGGGAGTGTTTCTTCTGGAGCGCCTCGCGCGTTTGGCTGGCCGCCGCAATCGCCTGATCCTTGACGGTGCGCTCTTCGTTGAGGTCCCCGATCGCCTGCTGCATGTGCAGGAACTGGCGGGGTCTGCGCCGCTGTTGCCACACGGCGGCGCCGACGAGGAGGCCGAACGCCGCCAGGTCCAACCCGGACGCCTTCCGGAGCGCCCATGCCCACAGGAGGCAGATGAGGACCACCGCGCTGATCAAGAGGCTGCCGGCCGGCGGATAGACCGCCCACGCGTAGATGGCTAAGCCCATGGTGATGAGACAGAGTGACTCAACGAGGGCGATGGTCTGCCTCATCCCGAACGGTTGGGCGCCGGGAGGACCGCTGAGGAGCAGTGTCACAAGGAGGGCGCACACGGCGGAGAGGGCAAGGGCGGTGGCCACCCGCATGAGGGTCGAAGGCCTGGCACCGTCCATTAGTCCCCTGGGACAAGTGGCATTTTAGATTTTGGATTTTAGATTTTGGATTCCAGGTGGTACGTCAATCTAAAATCGAAAATCCAAAATCCAAAATTTGTGGCGGTGTCTGGCCGTCAGACGATGGCGGCCTCGGTTTCGGTGTCGAAGAAGTGCGCCTTGCCCATATCGAAGACGAGGTCGATGTCCTGGTTGACCTCCGGCCGGTCGTGGGGCCCCACGCGCGCAATGATCGCGTGGTGCCCCACGTTCAGGTGCAGATACACCTCGGCGCCGAGCGGCTCCACCAAGTCGACCGTCGAGGTCACCACGCAGTCGCTTGGGGCGTCGGTGATGAACAGCTTGTCGTACAGGTCCTCGGGCCGGATGCCGAAGAGGACCGGCTTGTTCTCATAGGTCAAAAGCCGCGCGGCCATCTCGTCCACCACACGCAGACGAAATGTCCCTTCCGTGAAGAAGAGCGCCTGCCCCGCGCGGACGATCTTCCCGGAGATAAAGTTCATCGGCGGGGAGCCGATGAAGCTGGCGACAAACCGGTTGGCGGGATGCTCATAGATCGTCAGGGGGTCCGCCACCTGCTGGATGATCGCCTTGTTCATCACGACGATGCGGTCCCCCATGGTCATCGCCTCGGTCTGATCATGGGTGACGTAGATCATCGTGGTCTGCAACCGGAGGTGCAGCTTGTGGATTTCCGTCCGCATCTGCACGCGCATCTTGGCATCGAGGTTCGACAGCGGCTCGTCAAACAGGAAGACGATCGGCTTTCGCACGATGGCTCGGCCCACGGCGACCCGCTGGCGCTCCCCCCCGGAGAGCTCCTTGGGCTTGCGCTGGAGGAGCAGCTCAATCCCCAAGATGTTGGCGGCATCACGGACGCGCTGGTCGATCTCCCGTCTGCTGTAGTTCCGCAACCGCAACCCAAAGGCCATGTTGTCGAAGACGGTCATGTGGGGATAGAGCGCGTAGTTCTGGAACACCATCGCGATGTCGCGATCCTTCGGCGGAACGTGATTGACGAGCTTGTTGTTGATCCAGAGCTCCCCGCTCGTGGCTTCTTCGAGTCCGGCGATCATCCGCAGCAGGGTGGATTTGCCACAGCCGGAGGGACCCACGATGACCAGGAACTCGCGGCTCTCCACGTTGAGGTGGGCTTCCTTGACGGCGAGGACGTCGCCCGGGTAGACCTTCGAGACGCGCCGGAGGCTCACGTGGGCCATGGCGCTACGGGGACGCCCCAAAATGGCGGAGGAGCTTCGCGAGCTGTCCCTTCATGTCGCGCCGGTGCACGATGAGGTCAATGAGGCCGTGTTCGAGGAGGAACTCGGAGCGCTGGAACCCTTCCGGGAGCGTTTGCCGAATCGTCTGCTCAATCACGCGGGGACCGGTGAACCCGATGAGCGCCTTGGGCTCGGCGATGATGAGGTCCCCCAGCGTCGCGAAGCTCGCCAGGACCCCGGCCATCGTGGGATGGGTCAAGACGGAGAAGAACAGCCCCCCGCGCGCATCGAACTTCATGAGGCTGCTTGCGGTCTTCGCCATCTGCATGAGGCTCAGCATGCCTTCCTGCATCCGCGCGCCGCCTCCAGAGCCGGAGATGATGAGGAGCGGGAGCCGTTGGTCGGTCGCTCGCTCAATCGCCCGCGTGAGCTTCTCCCCGACGACCGACCCCATCGACCCCATCATGAAGCGCGAATCGGTCACCCCGACCACCACGGCATGGCCTTCGAGCAGCCCCTTGCCCGTGAGGCAGGCGTCGGCCATGCCGCAGGCGCGCTGCGCCTCCTTGACCTTTTCCGCATAGGGATCCGGAACCGTAAACTGGAGTGGATCGACGGGGCCAAGCTCAGCGTCCCATTCCTCGAACGTCCCCTCGTCCAGGGTGAGCGCGATCCGCGATCTGGCGCTCAAGGGGAAGTGGAAGTCGCACTTGGGGCAGACGTGGAGGTTCTCCTCCAGGGCCTTGTTGTAGAGCAACTGGCTGCAGGACTCGCACTTCGTCCACAACCCAGCCGGAATCTCGCGCTTGGGCTTGCGAGAGAAGGCGGATTCACGTCGGCTAAATAATTTCATCCCAGCACCTGCTGGTGTCCGCCGAAGGCGGACAGCCAGTTAACGATTGCTGACGCGACGATTCTGGCTAGGCGGCGCGCTCCCCACCATCTGAGTCCTGCTACATTATCCAAACCCATTGAAGCGCCGCCTCCAGCAGGTGGTGGGATCACGAAGCGCTCGGTGCTGCCGTTAGGGGGGAGTTATGGTAACACGCCAGGCGGGGGTCGTCAATGATCTGCGCGCGCGACATGATCTGCGCGCGAACCTCAGGCGAGCGGGTTGATCGTCAATCCGGAGGGAACCTTGGGGTAAAAGTACGTGGACTTTGGGGGGAGGGTAAACCCTTGGGCCGCGAGCGCGTAGACCTGCTTGAGTGAGAGCCCGCGCAGCAGCCAGGCCGAGGTCCCTTCTCCCTGATCCACCATGTGAAGCGCCCGCGTGGCATCGGTGGTGTAGTGGATGTCGGCTCCTTTGTTCGATCCGTCCTGACCAGGGGCGGATGGGCTGACGCCAAGGCTCGGCAGGATGAGGCCGTGCAGCAGCGAGACGTCCAGCGTGGCGAGGGGCAAGCACACCGAGGGCGACATCAGCCACCGAGCCAGCTGAGCGGGGTCCAGCGTCATGCGATACAAGGCGTGACCGTCGTAGGCGCCAAAACGTCCTTGCCCGTCGTCCTCCTTGAGCCATCGCATCAGCGAGGAGAGGTCGACGGCCCGCTCGATGGCGCAGAGGCCCTGCAGGGCTTGGGAGAGATTGGCGCGCTCCTTGTGTTGGACGACGCGTTGGATCGGACGCATCACGAGGGCTGGATCCTCCATGGAGACGAAGTAACTCATCAGCCTCCCGTAGCGGCGCCGCTTGGCATACGCGACTTCAAACCGGTGGTGCCCATCGGCGATGAGGACCGCGACGGAGGCGAGGCGCTGAGCAATCTCCCGGATGAGGCTCGGATCGGTGAGGGCCCATAATCGGATGCGCTCGCCGTGGATCGTCGCCTGCGCCGTCGGAGGCGCCCGCCTCACCGCAGCCTCCAGGAGGGTTTGGACAGCCCTCCCGGGATCGGGGTAGACGCAGAAAATCGGGGAGAGGTTCGCGGGGACCGCCTCGAACAGCTTGGTCCGATCCTCTGTGGGAGCCGCCAACGTCGCCTCGTGGCGGTAGATGAGCCGCTCGATCGGATCGCCCAGCTCCAGGAGGGCGATAAAACCGAGCCGAGCGCGCGAGCGCCCCCCCTCATCATCAAACGTGTGCTCCAGGAGGTAGAGCGCAGGGGCGGGGTCAGCGCGCAGGATCTGGCGCTCGCGCCAGGCGCGAAAATCCCGCTGCGCCCGCATGTACCGATTGTCCTCGCTCGTATCCGTCGGATACTGCTTGCCGAGGATCAGCCGGACGACGTTGTACGAAGAGGCCTGGTAGAGCCGCTCTTGCTCCTCAGCCTCAATAATGTCATAGGGAGGAGCAATGACGCGGCTGAGGTCGCCGATCACGTCGGGGCTATAGCGGAGCGCGCGGAAGGGGTGGATGGCGACCATTAAAAACAGTGGTGAGTGGTGAGTGGTGAGTGATCGAGCACACGAACTTAGGGGGCATGTGTGGCTTCCGCGCGATCGAGGCGAACGGTTGCCGCCGGCACGACGATATCGCTCACACAGCACGGGATCCAAACGGCCAGGACCACGATGAGGAACGCCGGAAACACCAGGCGCACGTCCGTCATCCAGGCGGTAAAGCCGAATGACATGAGGTAGAGCAGCGACGCGACGCTGCTGACAAAGACGTGGGCGCCGTGCGAGAAGAGGTGGCTCCCGGTGATACGCTCTTCGGCCCAGAAGCCGCCGATGATCCCCAGCGCAAGAAACGGAAAGAAGAGCTGGGGGTGATCGATCAGGCACGCGTGGAGCTCCATGGTCTGTCCGAGGAGCCGTCCGCCGATGTACGGAAAGAGGTAGTCGCTGAAGCCGCATGGCACGATGGTGCCCAGCGCGCCCACGATGATGGCGCGCACGATCGAACGCTCGTGGCGCCAGAAGAGCGACGTCGTGGCGATGGCGCTGAGGCAGATGTGGAGCGGATGGAAGAGGTGAAAGAGGGAGCGCGACTGCACAAAGAGCTGATCCGCCTGGCCGCTCTGCAACTGCTGGGTCCCAAACCACCAGGCGCCGGCCATGGCGATGAGCGAGCCGACCACGGTATAGGGAAAATGGTGGGTGAACTCCGTGATGATCAGGCCCCACCGTGTCTTCATTGAAAGCAGTCCGTAGTCCGTAGTCCGTAGTCCGTAGATAAGACAGTTTGTGATCGGCAGATGAGTGCGATGTTGCCGAACGCCTCACGGCTCACCCTTCACCTCATCTTTCTTATATCTGCTTTTACTATGGACTATCGACTACGGACTATGGACTTTTTTTGCCCGAGCCACACGCCGAGCAGAGCGCCGCAGCCGTTTGCCACGACGTCGGCGAGCTCGGCCGACCGCCAGGGCAGCATGGCCTGCACGCCCTCCATCACCAGGCCGTAGCCGGTGACGGAGCCCCACGCCCACCACAGGGACATCCGCCGGGGCATCTGGTTGGTTCGGAGCGCCTGGAGCATAAGCCACGCGAACACCAGATATTCGCCCAGATGGACGGCCTTGTCAAGATCAGGAACGCCGGCCGTCGGCTCGACCGGGATCATCGAGACGACGAAGACGAGCGCTGCGTACGCGGCCGTCGCAAGCCACCATCCCCCCACCTGTCTGTCCCGCCTACGGCGGGACCCAAGAGGCGTCTGATAGTTTACGGCTCCGCCTCTGGCGGAGCCGAGGACAGGTGGGGGGACCAACCCCTTACTTCTTGTCAGCAGCGGGGGACGTCGCAGCCGAGGAAGGGGTTGAAGCGGTCGTTGCGGATGGAGGCTGATCCTTCTTCTTGGCCTCGTGATAGCTCTTGCTGCGATAGTCGGTGGCGTAAAATCCGCTCCCCTTAAACAAAAACCCAGAGCCGCTGCCGATCAGCCGCTTGAGCCGGCCGCCGCACTTCGCGCACGTGGTCAGCGGCTTCGCCGTGATGGACTGGGAGGCCTCGTGACGCCGCTTGCACTTCTGGCACTGATATTCGTACGTCGGCATCAGCGTTCAGAGGTCAGAAGACAGAAGTCAGAAGTCAGAATTTTCCCAGACAACAACTATCCCCCTCACAGTGGAACTGGAGCTAAGATCTACCATTTGTTGTTCAGCCGCTGGCATGGAATCAGGAGTGTCGGACTCCGGATGACTCACCCATTCGCTCAGCCCCACCATAAGGAATCCAGCAACTAGCATCCCCCATCCCAACCTCTTAGCAAATGGCGGGGTTAACCCGCTTGTGTAACGAACCACACCTATACAAATCGGTTTCAGCTTAGAACTTCTGACCTCTGACCTCTGACCTCTGAAACATCCACACTCATCGTCTCAAGAGGTCTCTTACTTTGGCGAGGAATGAGCGGCGGGACGGATGCGCCGCCTCTCCCAGGTTCCTGGCAAGCTCCTCGAGCTGCCGGCGCTGCGCGCTCGTGAGGTTGGTCGGCGTCTCGACAAGCACGCGCACCAGGAGATCGCCGTGGCCTCGCTCGTGCACATCCGGCAGCCCTTTGCCGCGGACGCGAAAGATCGTCCCGCTCTGCGTCCCCGCCGGAACCTTCATCGACACGCGGCCGTTCATCGTCGGAACGTCGAGCTCGGTTCCCAGAGCCGCCTGGGTGATGTCGATGGGGAAGTCGAGCACGAGATGCGGCCCTTCCCGGCGGAAGACCGGGTGGGGGCTGATGGTGAGGTGGACGTAGAGATCGCCCCGCCCCCTCGTGCCGACTTCGCCTTCGCCGGAGAGGCGCAGGCGCATGCCGGATTCAACCCCGGCCGGCACCTTGACCTGGATCTTCCGCTCCACGGCCACGCGACCTTCCCCTCGGCAGTTCGAGCAGGCCTTCTTGAGCGCGCTGCCCTGCCCGCCGCAGCGGTGGCACGTGCGCGCGATCACCATGAAACCCGCCGACTGCCGGATCTGCCCGGTCCCCTGGCAGGTTGGGCAACCGGCGCGCTGGCCTCCCTCGCCTCGGCACTCCGGGCAGATCTCGCGGCGGGGCACCGTGACCGTTTTCTCAATCCCTCCCGCCGCCTCTTCAAACGAGAGGGGAAGCTCAAACTCCAGATCAGCGCCGCGGCTTCCCCGACGGCCGCCCCCGCCGCCGAAGAGGTCGAAGCCGCCGAAGAGGTCTTCGAAGATCGAACCCCCGAAGCCCAGATCCTCGAAGATGCTGGAAAAGTCAGCGCCTCGGAAGATGTCCGCGGTGGAGTATCGCTGATCGAAGCCGGCGTGGCCGTACTGATCGTACACCGAGCGCTTCTGCGGATCCGTCAGCACCGCGTAGGCTTCGGAGATCTCCTTGAACTTCTCCTCCGCCTCTTTCTTCTCTCCCGCGCTCACGCGATCCGGATGGTGCTTCAGCGCAAGCTGGCGGTAGGCCCGCTTGATCTCGTCCACCGAGGCGCCCTTCGCCACCCCGAGGATCTCGTAGTAATCCCGCTTGGTGACTGGCATCACAGCTGTCAGAGTTCAAAGAACGGATGGTAGGGATCAGAATCTAACTTGAACATTGTAATGACTTTGACTTAATCGATACCTTCCTATCATATACAGCATTACACAGGAGAGCCAACAGGCTTAGCGCAAAAACCCCCCAGTATACATGCTTAGGTTTCTCAAATGCCCACTGCTGTACCTGCGCTAAGCTACCCACAGACCTCAGATCATCATTGTCATCAATTGCTGAAACAGAAGCCTGGCTTGGGTCAACGCACCTGTCACCTATCTTTTGGTGACATTCAGCATATATCCGAGCAATGCGGCTCGCATCAGCCGCACTCACTCCTAGGTATCTCAAAAGATCACGTACCCTATCATCACTCTTTAATCCATACCAGCGCTGAGTAACTCGGCTTTCCAATTCTTCGTATACCTTGATCCGATTCACATATCTGAGGCAGCCCAGTGCCAATAACAACGATACAACTGCCGCCAATACCTGAAAAAGGTAACGACATAGTTTGAGCATCTAGCTGTTTTACCGTTGCGCTCTGATCGCGTATTCTGGCTCACTTCTCATCATCTTCGTGGCCAATGCCCCACGCTTGAGTTGTGATCATCTTTTGTCGTCTTCGACCTTGAATTCGGCCTCGACGACGAGTTCCTACGAAACCAGCACCTCAACGGGAAGGTCCTTGATCGCGTGGTGCTTGCCGGGTAAGAAATTGAGCTTCTCGAAACCGATGACCTTACCCTGACGGTCTTTCACGAGCACAACTTCTTCCCCGGTCTCCTCGCAGACGTGCTCCCGTTTGGGATCATCAAACCACACGTTGAGCGTATTGCCGTGCGAGTCGTAGTAGACCCTTATCTTCTCCATACGATCCGCCCCTCCTTGATTTTGTCGGTGACATACGCGGTCATGATAAACCCCGTCCTCGGCCCAATCCTCTTTGCTACGACACAAACGTGTCTCCTCCCCGCCTTCCGATAAAACAGGTACACAGTCCGATCCACCTTGCTGACCCGGACCTGATCGGGTTCGCTCAGTGTTTGGATGACCACCGACTCCTTGCCTATGAGGGTGGGGTGCTTTACGGTCGTGATGAGCGCCCAATATCCTCGCGTTGTCCGGACGGCGAATCCGAGCCGAGACCTCACGACAAATAGCCAGGGTCGCCACCCCTGCTGTTGGAGGTCCCGCCCGCGCTTGCTCACTCTCCGCTCTTTCTACTATACGCTCTACGCTGAACGCTACACGCTGTCACTGTTTGTCGTCTTCCACCTTGAACTCGGCATCGACGACCTTGTCGTCCTTGCCGCCTGGTTTCCCTGCCGGCTCTTCTTGCTCTTCCTTTTGACTTTTACCTTTTTCCTTTTGACTTTTCTTATACACTTCCTCCGCCAGCTTGTGCGAGGCCTGCGTCAGCGCGTCCATCCCACGCTTGATCTTGTTGAGGTCGTCCGACTTGATCGCTTCCTTGAGATCCCGCGCGGCCTGCTCAATCGCGAGCCGGTCCGACTGGCTCACCTTGTCGCCGAGCTCCTTGAGGCTCTTCTCGGTCGCGTAGACGAGCTGATCGGCCTGGTTCTTCGCCTCGGCGAGCTCCTTGCGGTCCTTGTCCGCCTCGGCGAACTGCTCCGCCTGCTTAACCATCTTCTCGATCTCGTCCTTGGAGAGCTTCTGCGGAGCGCTGATCTTGATCGACTGCTCCTTCCCGGTCCCGAGGTCCTTCGCCGAGACGTGGACGATCCCGTTGGCGTCGATGTCAAAGGCGACCTCAACCTGCGGCACGCCGCGGGGGGCCGGCGGGATGCCGACTAGGTCAAAGCGGCCGAGCTCCGTGTTATCCGCCGCCATCGGCCGCTCGCCCTGGAGGACGCGCACGGTGACCGCGGACTGGTTGTCCTCCGCCGTCGAGAAGATCTGGCTCTTGCGCGTCGGGATCGTCGTGTTGCGCTCGATGAGCTTCGTGAAGACGCCCCCCAAGGTCTCAATGCCCAAGGAGAGGGGGGTGACGTCCAAGAGCAGGACGTCCTTCACCTCGCCCTTGATGATGCCCGCCTGGATGGCGGCCCCCATCGCGACGCACTCCATCGGATCCACCCCGCGCTCGACCTTCCTGCCCGCCGTTTCCTCCACGAACTGCTGGACGATCGGCATGCGGGTCGGCCCCCCAACGAGGATGATGCGGTCGATCCCCGACGGCTTGAGCTTGGCGTCGCTGAGCGCGCGGTCCACCGGGCCGCGGCAGCGGTTGATGATCGGCTCGATCAACCGCTCGAGCGTCGCGCGCGTCAGCTTCATGGTGAGATGCTTCGGACCGGAGGCGTCGGCCGTGATGAACGGCAGGTTGAGATCGGTCTCGAGGACGTTCGAGAGCTCGATCTTCGCTTTCTCCGCCGCCTCCCGGAT
>JACPSQ010000125.1 GCA_016193195.1 Candidatus Omnitrophota bacterium | reverse complement strand
GCGGGTTGACGAGGTTGAGGCCGCTCTTGAGGGCGTTCGGGCTCACGGTGCCGAAGAGGTCCACCACCCCGACATGCCCGGCGGGCACGATGCGGATGGAGCCCACGCCGACCCCCACGGCGAGCCCGAGGATCGCAAAGATCAGAATCGGGCGCGCGTATTGGCGCTCAAGACCCAGGATGAGCGCGAGCCCTGCGACAAGACCAACGAGTCCTAAGACCAGGATCCACATGATCGTCCCTCCCGATGCCATCTTACCGCTTGAAGCCAGCCAGGACCCACCGGAGAAACTCCGCAAGGAAGATCGTCGCCACACCCGCAAAGACCGCCGCCAGGAGCGGCCGTCGCGCCAGCTCCACGAGTACCCCGATGAAGATCCCCAGGAGCACCGAGCTGGCTATGGTCCGCCGAACGGTCGGCTTCGTCCCAAAGAGATACAACAATCCGACGGCCACGCCGGCGAGCAGGCCGACGACGATCGCTGCCATGGACCTCACCGGGGCGCAGGCAGCGGTTGCCCAAGGACGCGGCGCAGGACCTCCTGGTAGGCCTCCTCCACGCTGCCGAGATCGCGCCGGAAGCGGTCCTTGTCCAGCTTGCGCCGCGTGCCGTGCTCCCACAACCGCATCGTGTCCGGCGAGATCTCATCGCCTAGCACAATTTGCGCCGACGGCTTCCCGCTCGCCGTCACGACTCGTCCAAACTCGAGCTTGAAGTCCACGAGATCGAGCTGCCGCTCGTTGAAAAACGCCTTCAGCGCCTCGTTGATCTTGAACGACTCCGCGCGGATGTGCGCGAGCTCCTCGGCGCTCGCCCAGCCCATCGCCAGGATGTGGTCGTCGTTAATGAGCGGGTCCCCCAGCGCATCGCTCTTGTAGTGCCACTCGAACACCGGAGGCTTCAGCGCGATCCCCTCCTCGATGCCGAGGAGCTTGGCCATGCCGCCGGCGGTGATGTTGCGAATCGTCACCTCCAGCGGGACGATGGTCAGGCGCTTGACGAGCATCGAACGCTCATCGAGCTGCCGGACGAAGTGGGTCCGCACCCCCCGGCCCTCCAGGTACGCGAAGAGGGCGGAGGAGATCCGGTTGTTGCAGATGCCCTTGTCGATGATGGTGCCGCGCTTCTGGGCGTTGAACGCGGTTGCGTCATCCTTGAAGTACTGGATGACGAGGGTCGGGTCCTCGGTCGCGTAGAGGATCTTCGCCTTGCCCTCATAGAACTTTTCACCTGGCTGCATCGCTCGGCTCCTCGGTCGATTCGGTCGTCCCTTCGCCTTCGGCTACGGGATTCCCTCGGCGACCCCCGCTTTGTGCGGTGGTACCCGCCTCGGTCAGCGGCGGTTGCGGCTCAGGGAGCGACTGCAACGGGGTCAACGCATACGACCACGTCCGCTGATCGTTGACCGGAAACGGCGCCAGCTCCATCGCCAGGTCAAACGGGATCCAGAGATGGGCGGGCGCTCGCAAGAGCTTGCGATCCTCGATTCGCTCGAAGCCCGATTTACGGATCATCACGCGGTGCCACCCGTACCACTCGAAATCGAACGCGACCGGGCTCTCCCCGATGAGCCTGTCGTTGAGGTACACGAGCGCCCCAGGCGGCTCGGTCCGGATCGTGAGGGATCGATGGAGGCATCCTGTCGCCAAGAGCAGCAGTAGGCAGTAGGCGGTAGGCAGTAGGCAGTAAGTAAAACGGTGTGGACATCGCTTCCCTATAGCTGTCGAGCCGTCGAGCTGTCGAGCTGTCGAGCTGTCGAGCCAATGTCCTCGTCGCATGTTAGAGGCCGACTCTCTTAAAGATGCGATCCACGTGCTTCAGGTGCGCACGAGGCTCCAGGCAGCGCCGGAGGGTGGCGGGGCTCAGGGAGCGCCGGATGGTCGGATCGCGCAGCAGGAGCTCCGCAAAGTCGCTCCTGCCACGCCACGCGCTCATCGCGCAGCGCTGGACGATGCGATACGCCATGGCCCTGGAGAGGCCCTGCCGCATCAGCGCGAGGAGGACTTGGCCGGAGTAGACGACCCCACGCGTGCGCTCCAGGTTTTCGCGCATCCGACCGGGATGCACGACCAGGCCCCGGATCACCTCGGCCATCGCGTGCAGCATGTAGTCCAGCGCGATCGTGGCGTCCGGGAGGATGATCCGCTCCACCGAGGAGTGGCTGATATCCCGCTCATGCCACAACGTAACGTTCTCCATCGCCGCCACGGCGTAGCCGCGGAGGAGCCGACTCATCCCCGTGACGCGCTCGCAGGTGATGGGGTTTTTCTTGTGCGGCATGGCCGAGGAGCCCTGCTGTCCCTTCCCGAACGGTTCTTCGGCCTCGCCGACTTCGGTGCGCTGGAGGTGGCGGATCTCCGTCGCGAGCTTCTCGAGGCTTCCGCCGATGAGCGCCAGGGTCACAATGTACGAGGCGTGGAGGTCCCGCTGGACGATCTGCGTCGAGATCGGCGCCGGACGCAGGGAGAGCGCGCGGCAGACCTGTTGCTCGACCTCCGGGTCCACGTTGGCAAAGGTCCCGACCGCCCCGGAGATCTTGCCGACGCCGACCTCCTCGCCTGCGCGCGTGAGCCGCGCGAGGTGCCGCCGGAACTCGTCGTAGAACATAGCGAGCTTCAAGCCGAAGGTGGTGGGCTCGGCGTGCACCCCGTGG
>JACPSQ010000110.1 GCA_016193195.1 Candidatus Omnitrophota bacterium | reverse complement strand
GGGCTTGGTCCTCGAGCACCAAGAGGTGCGCGTTCAAGATCTCGGCATGTTCCTGGCCGAGATCGTCTGAGAGCCTCTTCTGGATGTCGAGGATCTGATGGCGGGTCTTGATCAGCGCCTCTTCAAACCGGAGGACCTCAGTGGGGATTTGGTCCTCCGTAATGGGACGCCGAGGGACTGACACGTCTCCGCTGTCAAAGAAGAGCGCTTTGCCCATGGCGATCCCTGGGGCGGCTGGAATGCCTTTTAAGGATGTCATGTGGGTCCGGAGAGCGGTGTGGTCACGAGCTCGATCAACCGTCCAAGCGCCTCCTCCGCATCAGGCCCGTCAGTGACGATGGCGATGCGCGCGCCAGGCCCGGCCGCCAACGTGAGGAGCCCCATGATGGATTTTCCGTCGACAATCTTGCGGCCTTTCTTCACCGTCACCTTACTGGTGAAGCGCTTGGCGAGCTGCACGAATAAGGCGGCCGGCCGGGCATGCAACCCTTGCCGATGGACCACCGTGACGGTCCGCTTGAAGACGGGCATCATCCCCCCACCTGTCCTCGGCTCCGCCGCTGGCGGAGCCGTAACCTATCAGATGCCTCATGGGTCCCGCCGGAGGCGGGACAGACAGGTGGGGGGATCATCGCACCTCCACAACCCATCGCAGGCGGCTCGCCCACCGGCCGGTTCGTTCGCGATCGTGCCTGGCCTGCCAGTCCCTGCGGACGCCGCCGCTTCCGCGATCGTCGAAGGGGCGCCCAGGGTCCGGCGCCCAGAGGCAGATGACGCACAACCCCTGGTACGTCCGCTCGAGCCCCTCTTCCGACTCTGAGACGGTCTCAATGGGGAAATGCAGCAGTCGAGCGGGAGGATCAATCGACAGGTGGAGCCGGACACGCACCCCGGGCTCCTCCACGATGAATTCCGTGGCGTGGGGGAGCTCCCCGGCCTGACCGAGATAGCGCTCGTCGCGCAGCGAGAGATTGAACTCCAGCCCAACGACCGGAACGCTCACCCCCTCGAGCTCATAGAGGCACTCAAGAACAGGCCGGCGCGTCGCAACGCGGATGGTCTTGCGAACGGACCCTCCTCCCATCTCCCGCTCCATGGGAACGCTGATGGATGGCGCTGTCTTTTTCCCGCCCCTGTCGCGGCTCCATCGGTACGGTCCTGATGACCACAACCGCTGTTCCCCCCATGTCGAAGCCACCACTTCTTGAAGGGCCGGCATACGCTCCAGGGCGTAGTCGATGAACGCGCTTCGACGGTGATCGTCATAGACGAGACGGGCGGCTAGGTCCGGCTCTTTCACGCCAAGGAGGTCATGGATGCTGGCGGGAACGCGGCCCGTCGGAACAGCGGCTCGCACATGTTTCGCCTTCAGCTTGTCGTGATAGGCCTCAGGGCGACGGCTCAGTGTGTCCAGGAGGTTGATGGGGGATTGGTAGAGACTCCACTCGGTCACGGTCCCTCCCTCGTCGGGGTCGATGACCAGCGCCATTGCGGCCGTCTTCAGGCTGGCCTCTTCACGGCCATCCCCGTCCACATCCACTGCCGTCAGCGAGACGGTTTCTCCCCCCGCCTGGTTCGCGAGCGCCTCGGCGGCGATCAGGTGGGCATAGACGGCACGTCTGAGATGGGAGAGGTAGAGACCCCCGAAGATGCCGTGCCAGTACGCACAGTTGCATTGCCCCGCATACAGCTCCTGCCGCGCCTGATCGAGCAGTTTCGCGTTTCGGGTTTCGGGTTTCGGGTTCCTCTGTGATGTCACCCGCCGATGCTGTGAACTCGAAACTTGAAACCCGGAACTCGAAACCTCTTGAAGTTGGTGGCTGACACGGAGCATCTTCTGGTGCATCGCGTTGGCTTCGGGGTATTTCGCGAAAAAATTCCTGAAGTGCCCACCGGACCACTCCAGCATCTCATCATAGCTGCCGGACGGAAGGTAGACATGACCATTGGGACGCGCGCGCTCCAGGTAGTCGTGAAAGGTGGTGGTCGTCAGCCACCCCCGTTCCCGCTCAAGCGCCGTGAAGAATTGGTCCAACCACCCCTCCTCATAGACCCAGTGGTGCGTCGAAGGCCACAGCCCGAACTTCTCTCCGTCATCAGCAAAGGTGAGGGCCGCAGACGCCGGTTCAATCCCAGCGCTTGTCAACGGCGACTCGAGGAGGGGGTCCTGGCCGCGGCCGGGCAGCACGTCGTCGAATGGCTCGTCGGTTCTGAGTCGCCGTAAGAATTCAATGATCTGCTCGACCGGCTGGAAGGGGATCCAATAGCGAAGCCGCTTAGAGGCCGGAAAGAGGCAGATGGAATGACCGGCGTACTCCGTCACGTAGCAGCCCAAGAGATCCCAGAAGGACTCGTCGGAAACCTGGAGGGCGCTCGGCAGCCATGCCTTGGCCGCCGCAAACTGGTTTGTGTCCACCATCGTGTAGCGAATACCCGCCCGCGCAAGGGTCTGTGGCAGGTCGGGCTCCCACACCCGCTCGGTGAGCCAGAACCCCTCAGCGTTCGCGCGATACCGTGTGCGTAACATCGCGCGCATCTTGGCGATCTGGCCCTGACGATCCGACTCCGGGATGACCGGGAGGATCGGCTCGTAGTAGCCGGAGGCCAAGAGCTCCACTTGCCCGCGGTTCACCAGCGCTCGCACGCGGTCCAGGAACACCGTCCGGTGCTCCAGCAGCCAATCCACGAGGCAGCCGCTGTAGTGAAGGGCGAGACGCACGCCGGGGTGACGCTCCAAGACGTGAAGAAAGGGGTCGTAGGCTTTCGCAAACGCCTCCTCGAAGACAAAACCAAAGTTGCCCACCGGCTGATGGCAGTGGATGGCCATCAACAGCGTCACGGAAGCGCTCATGCTAAGAGCACCTAACAGAATGATCGCATGGTCGCGCTGGGCCTAGCCGCAAGCCGCGCAAGGCGCGAGGAGGAAGGCGTATCAGGACTCCAGATACGCCGACGACGAGCAACACAGCACGGCGCCGCGGCTCGGCCCAGCCCGGAGGGTTGCGGCGGCAGCCAGCCATCTGCTGCGTCACTCCTCCTTGACGTACTGGACTCCAGTACGCCGGCGTCGTCGTTCCTTGCATCTGGCCGGCTGGCGCTCGCAACGCGGCCATGTGCTCATTCTGTTAGGTGCTCTAGGATGGGGCTGGGGCGCTGAGCGGGTGTGCCGGCCTGTGCCCATCGATCGTTCGTACGGGCATCAGGGGAGCCGGTGCGTCCACTCGGCCGTCGAGGATCTCCGCGCTCGGCCGCCGCTCGCGGCGGAGAAGCCGGCGAGCGCCCCCGCGTCCCCACGGTCAACTGAATGATGAGTTTCGCGACCTTGTCCGGGTCGTGGCGGACATAGTTCTCGGTGCTGATGATGTTGTCTGCAACCACTTGATAGCCCAATTCCCGAATGCGCTCGATATCCGGTTCCACCGGAAACGCCCCCTCCTGCCGGTACTTCTCAAGGAGCGCGTGGGGCACCGTCTCCGTATTGACGAGGCAGAGTTGGATCACCCCTGGATTGGAGTGCGTCAGCAGCGCCCGCACGTGGTCACTCGCCCGGTAGCCATTCGTCTCACGAGACTGGGTCATGACGTTACAGACGTAGATCTTCAAGGCCTTTGACTGGACGATGGCATCCACCATGTGCTCGACGAGCAGGTTCGGGATGATACTGGTATAGAGCGATCCAGGGCCCAAGATGACGGCGTGCGCTTCCCGAACGGCTTCGAGGGCTTCGGCGGTTGGCTGACAGCCGGCGGGCTCCAGGTAGATGCGCCGGATGGGAATGTCCACTTGAGAAATTTTCGTCTCCCCCAGCGTCACGCTGCCGTCGTCCAGCTCAGCCGCCAGGCGGACCCTCATGTTCGTCGAGGGCACCACGCGCCCACGAATCGCCAGCACTTTGCTGGACGCTTGAACGGCTCGCTCGAAATCGCCCGTGATCTTGGTCATGGCGGTGATGAAGAGGTTGCCGAAGTTATGGCCTTGGAGGGCTGAGCCCTCAGCGAAGCGGTACTGGAAGAGCCGTTGCATGAGGGGTTCGGTATCCGCGAGCGCGACGAGGCAGTTGCGGATGTCCCCCGGCGGGAGCATATCGAACTCCTGTCGGAGACGGCCTGAGCTGCCGCCGTCATCGGCCATGGTCACGATCGCCGTCATGTTGGTCGTGTAGTGCTTCAGCCCCGAGAGGAGGGTGGAGAGCCCGGTCCCGCCGCCGATCACGACGATCTTGGGACCCTTCCCAAGGTGGCGCCGCTGGAAGACGAGCTCCACCAGGTCCTGCGTGTGCCCTGGCGCCACCACCTCCAGCAACGAGCGAACCAACCCCCCCACCCCGAGCGCCAGCGATATCAGGCCCGTCAACAAGATGACGAGACTCGTGACCCTGAGGAGGAGCCCCCCCTCAACCGGCAGCAACGCAGCCCCAATCCCAAACAGAAACACCCCGGCCGTGGCGATGGAGAACCATCGCTTGACCCGCATGCCGGGGTAGAGCCACTTCAGCAACCGGAGGATCGATGTCATGAGGGGAACGTCAGTGACGCCGCATATCCTCTTCGTGGATGCTCTTCACCAGCGTCTTCTCGTCTTTGGCGGCCCGGAGGCCATCCCTGAAATGCTTGTCCTTTAAGAGCCGGGAGATCCGAGCCAGCGCCTTGAGGTGAGGCCCGGCGGAGTCCTCGGGGGCGATGAGCAGGAAGAAGATGTGGACCGGCTCGCCATCGAGCGAATCAAAGTTGACACCCGAACTGGAAATCCCAAGGGCCGCCACGAGTTTCGCGACGCAGTCCGACTTCCCATGGGGAATGGCGACCCCCTGGCCGATCCCCGTCGAGCCCAACGATTCCCGTTTCAGGAGCGTTTGCACGAGTTTCCCGACGTCCTTCTCCTTAATGGATCCCGCTCTCACCAGCAGCTCGACGAGCTCCCGAATGACCTCTTCCTTACTCGTCTGCGACTTCAGATCGACGCTGACGGCGCGGTCATCCAGAAATGACATGATGTTCATCGGCATCGCCTCATGTGTGCTCCTCGAAGTTGCAAGGTGATTGTGAAAAGAGAGCGGGTGATGGGACTTGAACCCACGACCCTCACGTTGGCAACGTGATGCTCTACCGCTGAGCTACACCCGC
>JACPSQ010000109.1 GCA_016193195.1 Candidatus Omnitrophota bacterium | reverse complement strand
GGCGAGCACCTCCTGATCGTGGCAACAGACCGCATCTCAGCCTTCGACGTCGTGCTCCCCACCGCGATCCCGTCCAAGGGAACGGTGCTGACGCAGCTGTCCGCCTTCTGGTTCACCATGATGCGCGACCTCGTCCCGACGCACTTGGTGAGCGCGGAGAGCGAGTCCATCGTCGAACAGTCTGAGGGACTCAGGCCGCACCGAAGCCTCCTCGCTGGCCGTTCCATGCTCGTGGAGAAAACCCACGTCGTCCCGATTGAGTGCGTCGTCCGCGGGTATCTCGCCGGCTCCGGCTGGAAAGAGTATCAGACGACGCAGGCCGTCTGCGGGGTTTCGCTCCCTGAAGGCTTGCGAGAATCGGACCGGCTGCCGGAGCCGATCTTCACCCCGGCGACCAAAGAGGAAAGCGGCCATGACCTCAACATCACCGAGGAGGAGATGGCCCAGCGCATCGGCCCAGAGCTCACCCAGCAGCTCAAGCAACTCAGTCTTGCCATCTACACCAAGGCGTCTGCCTACGCGGAGTCTCGCGGGATCATCCTCGCGGACACGAAGTTTGAGTTTGGGCAACGTCACGGCCAGGTCGTGCTTATCGATGAGCTGCTCACCCCGGACTCCTCACGGTTCTGGCCGAAGGAGAGTTATGAGCCAGGCAAGCCACAGGTGAGCTTCGACAAGCAGTACGTGCGCGATTATCTGGAGGAAATCGGCTGGAACAAGACGCCTCCGGCACCCGCGCTACCCAACGTCGTGGTGCTGCGGACCAGCGCCAAGTACCTCCAGGCGCTGCAGCAGCTCACCGGCCAGGGCGTGCCTTCCGGTTAAGCAGGCTCACAAGGGACAGTCGCCGATGATCCCAACCACCTGGTTGGCTTCGCCCCACCACCTTTGGCTGGCCCGAAGGGCCCTGTGCGCTGCACAGAGCCGCCTTCGGCGGCTGCGAAAGGTGGTGGGATGATGCAGTTGTGCCAGAAGGTCACGGTTGGGATGGGCGTCGCAGGGCTCCTGGTCAGTAGCGAGAGCTCGACGCTCGTCGCGCGATCCCCGTATAGACTGGAGGCTTCTCAACTCCGTCATGCCAGCGCCCAGCAACCTGTCGTCAGGCTCTGCCCGGTGGGCGGCGAGCGCTACCCTGAAGAAGCACGTGACTGCCCCATCCACCATGTGCCACTCACCGAGCTGATGCTGGCGCGTCTCCGGTTGGAGGAGCGGTCGAGCCGTGATTGAGCCACTGTGAGCAGGAACGCCGCGATGGCTGAGCTGGAAGTCACCAAAGAGACCTACGAGCAGCTGCTGGAAAAGCTCAAGCACTGGCGGCAGGAACAGCGACGCCTGCAGCGACAGGTGCAGCAGGAAACCACCCCGCGTCAGGACAAGCCTTCGAAAGAGTTGCTTCAGGCGAAGGCGCAGCTTGAGGAAGTGGCGTCGCGTATCACCCAGCTTGAAGCGAGGCTCCAGAGTGTCCACATCATTGACGAGCGGAAGGCTGAGCGATGACCTGATGGCCCGCAGGATGCCCGACTGGCCCATCTCGAAACACTACGGCAACCCGGAAGTCTGCAGCGTTGGTCTTCCAATGCCGTCGAGGCTGCCAGGCGGGGAGGATGTGAGGAGCGTGGGCGGGGAATCTGTTGACGAGGAGGCCTCGCGTGAAACCTCCATGGATAGCGATGAAGCTCCTGATTTTTAAGCGCTGGCTGACGGTTCGCAACCTGTTCTTGGTCGTCATCCTATTGCTGCTCTTACTGTTGCTGTCGGATTGCGCCAACGCACCAGGTCCTGCTCATCCACGGGCGATTGTGGACCATGCCCAGACCAGATGAGCGAGCCAGAGCGAGGCGAGGCAAGCGCACGGAGCGCTGCGCGTTTTGCCGAAGGGTCTTGACGCCGCAGATGGAGCAGCGTGGAGAGATTGTCCAGTACGGAGGCCAGCGGATCTGCCGGTCGTGTTGTGACACGATGCCGCATCTCCAGAATCTGTAGGGGTTGAGAGACAAGGAGGTGTCCCTCATGGAGCAGTCTTCAGGACGTGGCGCGCGGATCGGGATTCTCATGGGCAGCCAGAGCGACTGGGCCAAGATGGAGAAGGCGGCTGAAGCGCTGAAGCAGTTCGAGGTTCCCTGCGAGATGTTGGTGCTCTCGGCGCATCGGCTGCCGGATCGCGTCGCCGAGTACGCAAGGCAGGCCGAGGCTCGGGGCCTCCAGATCCTCATCGCTGGTGCGGGCATGGCGAATCATCTAGCCGGTGCCCTGGCGGCCAACTGCACGTTGCCGGTCATCGGTGTTCCCTTAAGCGGCGGCGCCTTGAATGGCGTCGATGCGCTCTATGCGACGGTCCAGATGCCGAAAGGGGTACCGGTGGCGACCGTCGCCATCGACGGCGCAGCCAACGCCGCCTATCTGGCCGTTGAGATCATGGCGTTGCAAGACGAACCACTGAGGGCGCGGCTCAAGGCCCTTCGCCAAGCCGAACGGGCCAAGCTCGAAGCAGCACTCGTCGAACAGACACCCCACGTCCAAGAGGTGGCGCGCTAACCCACATATGTTCAGCAAGATCCTCATCGCCAATCGCGGGGAGATCGCCCTCAGAGTCATCCGGGCCTGCCGAGAGCTGGGCATCCGAACAGTCCTGGTGCACTCGGAGGCGGACCGCGAGTCGCTGCCGGTGCGGCTGGCCGATGAGACCGTCTGTATCGGCTCTGGCCCGTCGAAGGACAGCTATCTGAACATCCCGGCGATCATGAGCGCCGCGGAAGTCACGGATGCGGATGCCATCCACCCAGGCTATGGGTTTCTCTCTGAAAAGGCGGAGTTCGCGGAAGTGTGCGAGCAGTACCACATCACGTTCATCGGCCCGCCGCCCAAGGCGATTACGATGATGGGCCAGAAGGCCAACGCCCGTACGACGGCCAAGCGCTGCGGGGTGCGGGTGGTGCCTGGCAGTGAAGGGGTCATCGCCGATCTGGAGGAGCTCTTCAAGGTGGCCGAGCGCATCGGTTATCCGGTCTTGATCAAGGCGGTGGCCGGGGGCGGCGGCAAGGGGATGCGGGTCGCCCATAACAAAAACAGCTTGCGCACCGCCTTTGAGATGGCCCAGGCCGAGGCGAAGGCGGCCTTTGGAGATGGCGGGGTCTACCTGGAGAAGTACGTCGAGTGCGCCAAGCACGTCGAGGCGCAAATCTTGGCCGATCGCTTCGGCAACGTGGTCTTCCTGGGTGAGCGGGACTGCTCGATCCAGCGGCGGCACCAGAAGCTCCTGGAAGAGACCCCGTGCCCCATCCTAAGCCCGAAGCTTCGGGAGGAGATCGGTAAGGCGGCCGTGCGTCTGGCCAAGGCCTGCGGCTACGTCAACGCCGGGACGGTGGAGTTTCTCCTGGATGTCAAGGCCAGGACCTTTTACTTCATCGAGATGAACACCCGCATCCAGGTCGAGCATCCGATCACCGAGATGGTGACCGGCATCGACCTGGTCAAAGCCCAGATCCGCATCGCCAGCGGAGAGCCATTGGGGTTTTCACAGAAGGACATCTCCCCCAAAGGCCACGCCATCGAGTGTCG
>JACPSQ010000002.1 GCA_016193195.1 Candidatus Omnitrophota bacterium | reverse complement strand
GCCGGTACGGCATGCGCAGGGTCGCGCCGGCTCCCGCGATCAACATCGAGTTTGTCAGCGCCAATCCCACAGGCCCGCTCAGCGTCGCGCACGGCCGCCAGGCCGCCGTCGGTGACGTGCTGGCTCGGCTCCTGCGCTCACAAGGCTGCCACGTGACGACCGAGTACTATCTCAACGATGAGGGGCGCCAGATCGAGCTGTTGGGACGCTCCCTCCGGCTGCGCTACGCCGAGCTCTTGGGCCGTCAGGAGCCGTTTCCAGAGGAGGGCTACCACGGCGCCTACCTCTACCCGATCGCCCAGGAATGCATCAAGCGGTTCGGCGATCGCCTGCTCCGCGAGCCGGAGTCGAAGACGCTGCCCACATTCATCCACGTGGGGCAGGGGCATCTCTTGGAAGAGATCCGCAAGGATCTCACCCGGTTCGGCCTTCAATTTGATCGATGGAGCAGTCAACGGTGGTTGCGCGTCTCCGGGCGGATCGATGCCTCGCTCGAGGCGCTGCGGAGCAAGGGGGCGCTCTATAAATCCGAGGAGGCCACATGGTTCGCCTCGACGCGGTTCGGAGACGATAAGGACCGCGTCGTGCGGAAGCGTGACGGGGAGCTGACGTACCTCGCCCCTGATATTGCGTACCACCAGTGGAAATTTCAGCGCGGCTACGGCCAGATCCTCAACCTCTGGGGCCCCGACCATCACGGCTACATCGGGCGCCTCAAGGCGGCCGTCACGGCGCTCGGCCTGCCGGCGGATCGGCTCGTGGTGAGGATCGTCCAGCTCGTCACGCTCTCGCGCCGCGGCAAGCCGGTGCCCATGTCGAAGCGCCAGGGGGAGTTCGTGACGTTCCGGGAAGTGCTCGATGAGGTGGGGGCCGATGCAACGCGGTTCTTTTTCTTGATGCGGACGATGGAGAGCCACCTCGATGTCGATCTGGAGCTCGCCAAATCCCAGTCCCAAGAGAATCCGGTCTACTACGTCCAGTATGCGCACGCCCGCATCTGCAGCATCCTAGCCAAGGAGCGCCTCCCGTGGTGGGCGCGGCACCGGCCTGATCTTGGCTTGCTCCAGGAGCCGGAAGAACGACTCCTGATGCGGCGGCTCTTTCAATATCCCACGGTGCTCCGGCTCTCTGCAGCGGCCTTGGAACCGCATGGGCTGACGATCTACCTCCGCAAGCTCGCCGAAGGCTTCCATGTGTTCTACACCAAGCATCGGGTCATCAGCGATGACCCCAAGCGTTCCGCGGCGCGTCTGGCGCTGGTCCGGGCCACCCGCCACGTGTTGGCGAATGGGTTGGGGATCCTGGGCGTCAGCGCTCCCCGCCGCATGTGAACGGCAGCACACAGCTCGACGGCTCGACAGCTCCACGGCAGTAGGCAGTAACAACGGACTACTGACTACTGACTACTGACTACTGTGTGCTAACTACTGTGTGCTGACTGCTGTCTACTGATGCTGGAATACACCCGCCTCTACGTCGGCCAGCACCAATCCCTGGACCGACTTGTTTCTCAGCTCTTGCAGTTTGAGTACCGCCGGGTCGATCAGGTCGTCGATCCCGGCGACCTGGCGCTGCGCGGGGGGGTGCTCGACCTCTTCCCGGCGACGTTCGAGTCACCGCTGCGCGTGGAGTTGGATGGCAGCCGTGTCGCATCCATTCGGAGCTTCAACACCAAGACGCTCGACACGCTGGACCGCCACACGATGGTGGTGATCCTCCCCCGCAGGGTTCACACCAAGCTGTCGCTCGAGGTCCCATTCGAGGCCTTCGTGGACCTTCAGGAAGGCGATTACGTCGTCCACTTGGAGCACGGGATCGGCCGGTACGTCGAGCGGACGGTGATCGCGGGAGGCGGCGGGCCGCAGGAGGCGCTCGTCCTCGAGTACGCCGATGGGGATCGGCTGTACGTGCCCATCGATCAGCTCCACCTGGTGCAGAAGTATGTGGCGTTCGGGGCGCGGGCCCCCGCCCTCCACAAGCTGGGCGGGACGGGCTGGGAGCGCGCGAAGACCAAAGCGTACATCGGGGCGTGGACGTACGCCAAGGCGCTGCTGGACCTTCAAGCCAAGCGCCTGGCCTTGCCGGGCTTCGCCTGTGCGAAGGACCACGCGTGGCAGCGCGAGTTTGAAGCGGCCTTCCCGTATCGGGAGACCCCGGATCAGTTGGCCGCCACGTCGGAAGTGAAGCGGGGCATGGAAGAGCCGCGCCCTATGGACCGGGTGCTCCTGGGGGACGTCGGCTATGGGAAGACCGAGGTGGCGATCCGAGCCGCCTTCAAAGCGGTGATGAGCCATCAGCAGGCCGCCGTCCTTGTCCCCACGACGATCCTGGCCTGGCAGCACTATCGAACGTTCACGAAGCGGATGCAGGGGTTCCCCATCCAGGTTGAGATGCTGACGCGGTTCCAATCGGAAGCCGATCAGCGGCGCATCGCGCAGGCCTTGGCGTCAGGCCGCAGCGATGTCGTGATTGGAACGCATCGGCTGCTCTCCGGCGACATCCGTTTCAAGGACCTTGGCCTCCTGATCGTGGATGAAGAACAACGGTTTGGGGTGCAGGACAAGGAGCGGCTCAAGCAGTGGCGCACCCAACTGGATGTGCTGACCCTGTCCGCCACGCCGATCCCACGAACCCTCTACCTCGCGCTCGTCGGCGCCCGTGACCTCTCCCTACTGGCGACCCCACCGGAGAACCGTCATCCCATTGAGACACAGGTGGTCGAAGACCGAGATGCCTCGGTGCGGCGGTGGATCCTCAAGGAATTGGATCGCAAGGGCCAGGTGTACGTGATCCACAATCGGGTGCGCACGATCCATCAGGCGGCCGAGCGGCTCTCGCGCCTCGTCCCTGAGGCCCGCGTGGGCGCCGCTCATGGGCAGATGGATGAGCACGAGCTTGAAGACGTCATGATGGCGTTCATGGAGGGGACGATTGACGTCTTGGTGACCACCACGATTATCGAGTCGGGCATCGATATCCCGAACGCGAACACGCTCATCGTGAGGGACGCCCAGGCATTCGGATTGGCCGACCTCTACCAGCTCCGCGGTCGTGTGGGTCGCTTCGATCGGAAGGCGTACGCCTACCTTGTCGTCTCAAAGGATCCGGTGCTGAGCGCGGAAGCTCGGAAGCGGCTTGAAGCGATGGCCGAGCACACGGCGCTGGGCTCAGGGTTTAAGATCGCCATGGAGGATTTGAAGCTGCGGGGGGCGGGCAATCTCCTCGGCGTTGAGCAGTCCGGGCACATCAGCGCGGTTGGATTCGATTTGTACTGCCGGCTGCTCCGGGAGGCGGTCAGCCGGATCCAAGAAGGGTCGATGACAACCCCGACCCCTGCGGGACTCAGCAGGGCCATGGCGGAAGCCCGATGAGACGAGGGCGGCTGAGGACGATTGTTCTGTTCATTGTTCATTGTTCATTGTGCACTCCATGCGTCGCATGGTCGAATACGGTGAATCGGATGATCGCCATCGTGAATGACGAGGTCATCACCGAAGCGGATGTGGCCTCGCAGGCCCAGGCGCTGCTCGATGATCAGGAGGCCGGCACGCCCTCTGAGACGCTCTCCCCGGAGATGCAGCACGCCGCCCTTCGTCGACTCATTGAGCAGCGGCTCATCCTCCAGGAGGCGAAGCGGTCCGGCATCTCCGTGAGCGGCGACCAGGTCCTCGAGCATCTGAAGGAGATTCGCGACCGGTTTGAGTCGGAGGAGGCGTTTCGAGCGTCGCTGGCCGAATCGGGTCTCTCCGAGGAGCAGCTCAAGGGGAACCTCCGCGATCAGCTCATGACCCGACAGCTCATCGACCGGGAGGTTCGCTCCGCCATCCAGGTGAGCCCTCAGGAAGTGGCTCGGGCCATTGCCGAGCATCCGGAGCTGGCCAGATCCGGGGATCGCGTGCGAGCCTCCCACATCCTGATCCGCGTGAGCCCGAACGCCTCCGAGGAAAAAGCCAGAGGCCTCGTCGAAGACCTGCACCGACAGGTGAGCGCCGGCGCGGACTTCTCGACGCTGGCCAAGCGCTACTCTGAAGACCCGCACCGCGAGGAGGGCGGCGCGATGGGATGGGTCGCTCAAGGCGAGCTGCTCCCCGAGCTCGACGCCGTGCTCTTCAGCCTGAGGGTCGGAGAGCTCTCGCTCCCGATTCAGACCCGACTCGGATTTCACTTGCTCAAGGTGGAGGAGCGACGCCATGCGTCGAGCCTCACGGTCCTCGAGGCAAACCGCGCCGTCTACCAACAGCTCTATCAACAGAAGTTCCAGCAGGCGTTCACCCGATGGCTCGAAGCGTTGAAGCGCCGCGCCTACATCGAGATCGTTGATCCATCTTAGAGTGCCTCGATGGATGACTCGCTGGCACTTGGGCGGGTCCTGCCCCGGCAGGCCCCTCGCAGCGCCGCTTGCCCCGCCCACCGAGCGGGGCTGCGCTGCGCTGAGTTTCTCGCTCCCCCCGTCGCTTTGCTTCGCTTTCGCTCCCCCCGTCGCTTTGCTTCGCTTTGCGAAGCAAAGCGAAGCATCGGGGGACCGTGGCCGCTCGAAACTCAGAGCCGCTGCTCGGGGCCTGCCGTCACCCGCCCACTGTCCCATCACGTCAATGCTGACGGAATACTAGATGCCCGCCCAGCCAACCATTGCGATCACCGCCGGCGATCCATGCGGGATCGGCCCGGAAGTGCTCCTGAAGACCCTGCGGGCCTTGCGTCGTCCCGTCCGTGCCCGCCTCGTTGTGATCGGAGATCATGCGGTGTTTCGAGAGGCGGCGGCTCGTTCGCGGCTCCGGCTCCCATCGTGGCGGATCCTCAGTCCCCGGCAGTTTCTCGATGAGCCTGAATCAGAGCGACCGCTTATCTTCCTTGACTGTCGTCACCCGCAGCCCTTCACCCCGGGCCGCTCCTCACGGGCGGCGGGAGCCGCATCCCTGGCCTACCTGGACCACGCCATTGCGCTCTGGCGGCGAAGGCGGATTCAGGCGCTGGTGACCGCGCCGGTGACGAAGTGGGCGATCGGACGCGTCAGGCCGACCTTCGCCGGGCAGACCGAGTACTTGGCCAACGCGATGCGGCGGCGCGACGTGGTGATGATGTTTGTGTCGGACCGGCTGCGGGTCGCGTTGCTCACGCGGCACATCCCCTTGAGCCGCGTTCCACGTTCCATCACCCCGCGTCTCCTCGAGACGACCGTGGAGCTCGTCTCAGGGGCATTGCAGAACTCCTTCCAGATTCGGCGTCCGACGCTTGCGCTCTGCGGTCTGAATCCGCACGCCGGCGAAGAAGGCCGTTGCGGGCGGGAGGAGCGCGCCCTCATGATCCCGGCGCTGCGCAGACTCCGGAGGAACGGCGTGGCGTGCCACGGGCCGTTTTCCGCGGATGGCTTTTTCGCGAGACCCCAACCCTATGACGCGGTGGTGTGCGCTTATCACGATCAAGGCCTGATCCCCTTCAAGATGGCCGCGAGGGATCGCGGCTGTCAGCTCACCATCGGGCTGCCGGTCATCCGCACGTCGCCGGA
>JACPSQ010000001.1 GCA_016193195.1 Candidatus Omnitrophota bacterium | reverse complement strand
CACGAGGAGGAACACTGTCGTTTTCCACCGCATGTTTAGCTCGACGGCTCGTCGGCAGTAGGAACCACACGTCGGCAATCGCCGTACATGTTTCACCTACGGCCTACGTCCACCTGACTGGCGTACAGCCTACTGCTGACGAGCGAACGAATGCCCTACCGTCTTCTCAGCGCCCACATTCCAACACCGAGCAGTGCGAAGCCGAGCGGCATCGCGAGAAAGCTCACCCAGAAGATCCCCGTGAGCTGGCCGCTCGTGAGGTTGAGCTTGATCGATTCCAGCGCTTTGGGGCCGATCCCGATGAACTGTTCCTGCTCGACCAGCCAGTGGATGGCCCCTAAGAGGAAGTCTCTGTTCCCGATGTTCCCGAGCTGCGCGTTGATGATGAAGTCTGAATCGCCGATGGCGACCAGCCGTGTCCGCGCGGGTGTCGTGCGCTCGGAAGCGGTGGCGATCGGGACCGGGCCTGTGAGATCCTGTCCCTCGGTGAACTGAAACGGCTCAACCGTGGTCTGGGTTTCCCCCCATCCGTCCGCCGAGGTCAGCGCGAGCGGCGTGACCGTGAGCCCTTCCGGGGCCGGCGTCGCGGGCCGCAGCGAGCGCGCGAGAGGGAAGAGCGTCATCAGCATGTTCATCCGCTCGACAATGGGATGTTTGGTATAGCTCGTGACGAGCAGGTTCGCCGCGGAGACAAAGGGGATGCGCCTCGCCGGATCCACCACGATATCCATCCCCAGCGTCAGGCCCCACCGTTCCAGGAGGCCGTCCAAGCCGGTATCCTCCAAGGGGTCGATGAGTGCCAGGCACCTTCCCCCGCCGTCGAGATACGATTGGAGCAGCAGGAGCTCCTGTTCGGTAAAGCGGTGCGTGGGACCTGGGACGGCCACCAGCTTCACCTCGGAAGGGATGGATGTTTGATTCAGCAGGGTCACCGTCTTAACGGACCACCCTTGCTGCTCCAGGGACTTCTTCAGCTCGGAGAGCCCGAGTTGGTCCTGCGCCTCAACGGACTTCTCACCGTGCCCATCGGTGAACCATAAGAGCGGCGACGCGGACTGGGTGAGGTTGATGAGGGCCGACGTAAACGCCTCCTCGCCCTTGAAGGCTTTGACGCGCGGCTCGCTGCCGAATCCCATCGAGCCGTAATCGTACTCAACCAGCTCGGGGTCAGAGAGGTACTTGCGGCGTCCCTCGACTTTGCTCGGGACGCCACCCTGAGCGGAATCGAACGGGCGGCGCGCGCCGGATTGGAAGATCACAAGGTTGAGAGCATCGGGTTTCGTGACATCGATGTCAAATTCCTGCACGAGCTGCAAGGCCCTGGCCCGATCCTGTTCCGGATCCACGTACTCGACGCTGATCTGGGGACTTGCCCGTTCATACTCCTTGAGGGTATCCGTGATGAGCTCAGAGAGCCGCTGCGTCGGCGGGTAGAAGACGATGACGGACACCGGCTCCTTCAAGGCCTTGAGGGTTCGGCGGGTCTGATCCGAAAGCGCGGTGATCTTCTCCCGCGTGAGGTCCCAGCGGCCGTACCGGCGGCCGGAGACATAGTTAACCAGGATGAAGAGCGCGAAGAGGAGCCCCAGGACGGCGACGAAGTTGAGGGAGGCCAGCACCCGCCTGATCACGCGAGCCATAACAGCAGTCCGAAGTCCGTAGGCCGAAGTCCGAAGTCCGTAGGCCGAAGTCCGAAGTCAGTTGTTCGCAGCGGGAAGGAAACATGGTTGCCCGCGATGCGTGATTGTTGGTTGAGCGTGTTCATAGCTACGGACTACGGACTACCGACTACGGACTGCATTTAGGAGCGCCACCGCGGGCTGCCGATCACGCGGCCGGCCAGGAAGAGCGCGATGGCCGTGAGGCTCAGGTAAAAGACCATCGGCCGCGTGTCGAGGATCCCCTTCGCGAAGCTGCGGAAATGGTCGATGAGGGAGAGGTACTGGATCATCTTGCTCCCCTCGGGGTCGCGGATGAACACATCCAGGACCCCAACAGAGAAGAGCAGCAGGATGGCGACGAATGAGAGGAGCGCGGCAATGACCTGGTTGCGCGTCAGGCTGGAGGCCAGGATCCCCAGGGAGAGCAGCACCCCTCCCAGCAGCCACGTGCCCAGGTAGCCGGTGAGCACCGGGGCCCAATCAAAGGCACTGAAGCTCCTGAGGAGGAGGAAGAAGACGACGGTGCACGCCCAGAGCAGGATGTACGCCACCCAGGCCCCCAGGAACTTGGCAAGGACGACCTGGGCATCCGTGACCGGGGCGGTCAGGAGGAGCTCGATGGTGCCGGTGCGTTTTTCTTCGCTGAAGGTCCGCATGGTCAAGAGCGGGGCGATGACGAGGATGGAGAACCAGAAGAAGAAGGTGCCGCCGAAGAAAAACTGCGCCATCGTCAGCGAAGGGTCCACCCGCGGATCGTTCAAGACGGCAATGAGCAGCCAGAAGACCAACCCCTGCAAGAACAGGAACAGCGCCCCCACGGCGTAGGCCATGGGCGAGTACCAGAAGGCCTTCAGCTCTCTCGAGGTCAACGCAAGGAGGTTAGACATGGCAGATAATTTTGGATTTTAGATTTTGGATTTTGGATTGTCGGAATACGTACCGGGACGCCGTAATCCAAAATCGGAAATCCAAAATCCAAAATGCGTCCATGTTACTCT
>JACPSQ010000103.1 GCA_016193195.1 Candidatus Omnitrophota bacterium | reverse complement strand
GATCGCGCGCGGCGCCTCTGCGATTGTCGCCCAAGAGCCGCCCCTCACCTACCGACAGCGGGCAGGGTCTCCGCTGCCTCGTCGGGGGGGATCCGTGCGCCCCTGCCCATGCGTCGTGGTTCGGGATACGCGGGAAGCGCTCGTGGTGATTGCGAAGCGGTTTTACGGACACCCGTCAAGCAAGCTGCGGCTGATCGGCGTGACAGGGACGAATGGAAAGACGACGACGACCTACCTCTTGAAGGCCATCCTTGAAGCCGCCGGCTTTCGCGCTGGATTGTTAGGCACGATTGTCTACCACATCGGTGACCGGGTGGTCCCCTCAACGAACACCACGCCGGGTCCCCTCGAGCTCCAACGTTACTTCGCGCAGATGGTCGGTCAAGGGATCCAGTGGTGCGCCATGGAGGTGTCCTCGCATGCCCTGGCGCAGCAGCGGGTCGCCGGGCTCGAGTTTGAAGCGGCGGTGTTCTCCAACTTGGGATCCGACCACCTCGATTACCACAAGACCCGCGAGGCGTACGCGGCGGCGAAACGGCGGCTCTTTGACTACCTCCGGCCGGAAGGACAGGCCATCGTCAACGTCGATGATGACTATGGCCGCGCCCTCGCTGAGACGATTCCGCACCGTTCGATCGTGACCTACGCGATGGAGCGTTCCGCCAAGGTCGGCGTCAAAGAGGTGCGCTGCTCCTGGGAGGGGACCGGACTGGTCCTGGACACGCCGTGGGGGGTCGTCCCTGTGATGACCCCGCTGCTGGGACGGCACAACGTCTGGAACGTCGCGGCGGCGGCCACGACGTTGCTGGCCTTGGGGATTCCGCCGGCCGCCATCCGAGAAGGGCTCGCCGGCATTGACCACGTGCCGGGGCGCCTTGAGCGCGTGCCCAATGAGGCGGGACTCCAGGTGCTCATTGACTACGCCCACACGGCTGACGCGATGCGCTTGGCGCTGCGCTCCCTGCGCGAGCTCACACGAGGCCGCTTGATTGTCGTGTTCGGCTGCGGGGGCAACCGCGACACGACGAAGCGGCCCCTCATGGGCAGGATGGCCGGTCTCCTGGCCGACCATGTGGTGCTGACATCCGATAACCCCCGGGGCGAAGACCCCGCCCAGATCATCCAACAGATCAAAGCCGGATTCCCCCAGGGCTTTCAGCAGTTCGAGGTCGTGCCGGATCGCGAGCAGGCGATCGCCGCCGCCCTTTCCGTCGCGCGCCGAGAGGATACGGTGTTGATCGCCGGCAAAGGCCATGAAGCCTATCAGACCTTTGACCACATCTCGATTCCATTCTCAGATCGCGAGGTCGTCGAGCGCTGGGTTGGATCTCGCCACAGCCTCGTCCTTTCATGACACGTTGGACAGTCCACCAGATCCTTGAGGCGACTGGTGGCCGGCTCGTGCGAGGTCGTCCCACAGGGTCCATCAGCGGGATTGCGATCGACTCCCGTCGCCTCGTTCCGGGTGAAGCGTTTGTGGCCATCCAAGGGACTCGGTTGGACGGTCATCGCTTCATTGAAGAAGCCGCCCATCGCGGGGCCTCGTGTCTCATCGTCTCACGACTGCCGACTCCCGCCAACGGCTCCGCCTCCTTACCGACGATCCTGGTCGAAGAGACCGCGAAGGCGCTCGGCGATCTGGCGCGGTTTCACCGTCGACGTTTCCATCGGCCCGTCGTCGCCGTGACCGGCTCCTGCGGGAAGACGACGACCAAAGAGCTCATTGCCCACCTGCTGGGAAACCCGGGGGCGATCCTGAAAACGGCGGGGACGCAGAACAACCACATCGGCGTCCCCTTGACGCTCCTCCGGATGGCTCCTCACCATCGGATGGCGGTTGTCGAACTCGGCTCAAACCATCCTGGGGAGATCGCATATCTCGCGTCCATCGCAGAGCCGGATGTCGCGCTCATCACGAACGTCGGGCCGGTGCATCTTGAGTTCTTCGGCTCGTTGGCCGGGGTGTTGCGCGAGAAACTTTCGCTGCTCGAGGTCCTTCCCCCTGAGGGCTCCGCGGTCCTGCCAGGCGATCAGCTCGATGTCTGCCTGGAGGCCTCACGTCACCTTGATCCCACGGTTCGGCGGATCAGCTTTGGAACAACCGACCGCTGCGATCTCCAGGCCCTGGACATCCGGAAGACTCGGGAGGGCATGCTCCTCCGGTTGCGAGACCACGGCAGCCTCTGGGCCATCCCACTGGTCGGCTATCACAACGTGGAGAACACGCTGGCAGCCCTGGCGTGTGCGTGGGCCCTGGGGGTTCCGCTCAGTGAAGCCAGAGACCGCCTTGGTTCATTCCAGCCGCTCCCGTTACGTTCCCAAGTCGTGCGGTGCAATGGCCTGACCATCCTCAACGACTGCTACAACGCCAATCCCCTCTCGTTCGCCCGGGCGCTCGAAACCTTGAAGGACATGGACGTCCACCGCAAAGTGGCCATCGTGGGCGACATGTTGGAGTTGGGTTCCTACGCTTCCTCAGCCCATCAAGCGATTGGGCGTCTTGCGATGCAGCTGGGGATCGATGCGGTGATCGCTGTCGGCCAGTATGCAGACGACGTTGCGCAAGGGGTTCGGGAAGGCCGCCCCCCCCCACCTGCTTGGTCGCCGGAGGCGACCCAACAGGACACGGCCCGCCTGCAGCGGTCCGAAGCAGGTGGGGGGGTGGCGACCTATCGCACCGTCCAAGCGTTGATCGACGGGCTTCCTGAGATCCTGCGTGAGGGTGATGGGCTCCTCGTCAAAGGCTCTCGGAAGCTCAACCTCGAGCAGGTGACGGACTTCCTCATCGAGCACTACCGAAGTCTCCATGGTTGATTCCCTCAGCTACGCTGCGGCCATCTTCCTCATCAGCGCGGGGGTGTGCGTGGCGGTAGGACGCTTGGCCATCCCCGCCCTGATGCGCGCCCAGCGCGTGGCGCCAGGGCGCTATGAAGACTGTCCTCCGCTCATGGCCTATCAAGCGATGAAGCAGGGTACCCCAACGATGGGCGGGCTGTTCGTCCTGTTGGCGGGCATCCTGGTGGCTTGCGCGGCAGGCGCCTTATCGGATCGAGAGGGTTGGCTCGTCTTTGGCGTAGTCGCAGGGCTCGGCGCCGTCGGACTCCTCGATGACTGCTTGAAGTTCCGGGGGAAGAACGGGAGGGGCCTCCGCAGCCTGCCCAAGCTGGTCGTCGCGTTAGCCGTCGGAGCCGTCCTCGGACTGGCCACCATCTCCACCCCGGTCAGCGCCAGTGTCGTGCAGGTCCCGTGGCTTCAGCGGACGGTTGAGGTGGGCTGGGGATGGGTTCCGTTGGCGATGGTGGTCGTTGCGGGCTCGGCGCATGCCGTCAACCTCTCGGATGGAATGGATGGATTGGCCTCCGGCTGCGTGGCGATCGCGCTCTCGGCGCTCGGGTTCTTGGCGCTGACGGGTGATCGACCGCACCCCGCGCTGGTGGCGTGGTGCGCGAGCCTCGCGGGCGCCTGCGTCGGGTTCCTCTGGTTTAACAGTTTTCCGGCTTCCGTCTTTCTCGGTGATGTCGGAGCGCTCGGGCTTGGGGCTGCCCTCGGCACGATCGGTCTCCTGACGCGCACCGCCCTGTGGCTTGTGATCATCGGCGGGGTCTTCGTTGTGGAAGCCCTCTCGGTGATGTTCCAAGTCGCCTCCTACAAATGGCGTGGTCAGCGGCGAATCTTTCGCGTCGCCCCCCTCCACCACCACTTTCACCTGGGGGGGCTGAGCGAGCCAAAGCTCATCGTGCGGTTTTGGATCGTCGGGGTCCTGTTGGCGGCCCTGGGATTGACGACGAGTCGCCCATGATGACCACTGTTGAATTGGAACCCTCGCTGAGTCGCACCGATGTCTTCGGGCGCTCGTGGGAAGGGCGCCGCGTGGCGATCGTCGGCCTCGGGAGGAGCGGGATGGCTGCCATGGACCTCCTCTGCCGAATGGGATGTCGCGTACGGGCCACCGAAGCCCGGGATACCCCGGAACTGCGAACGATGCGAGACGCCTGCACCGCTCGCGGCGTCGAAGACATCGAGATCGGCGGTCATTCCCAGCGGCTCATTGAGCAGTCGGAGCTCCTGGTGGTCAGTCCTGGGGTTCCGGAGACCGCCGGCCCGATTCGATGGGCGCTCGAACGGCATCTTCCAATCCTCAGCGAAATTGAGCTGGCCTCCCGCTTTTGCCCCTCGATGATCATCGCGGTCACAGGGACGAACGGGAAGAGCACGACCGTGACCCTCATCGCCGAGCTCCTCAAGGCGAGTGGGCATGCCGCGATCGCCTGCGGCAACCTGGGTATCCCCTTCTCATCCACCATCGGCCAACTGACCACACGGATGATCGCCGTGGTGGAAGTCAGCTCGTTCCAACTGTTGTGGTGCGATCACTTCCGTCCCCACATCGGCGTGCTCCTGAACGTCGGGGCGAACCACTTGGATCGCCACCACGACGCGGAGGCCTACCTCAGCGCGAAAGCCAGGCTCTTCCAACGTCAGACCCCAACCGACTGGGCGATCCTCAATGGAAGCGATCCGCGCATCGTCGGCATCGGCGAGCAATGCCATGCGCAACGCGTCTGGTTTGGCGACAACCACTCCAACCCTCCATGGCTGCGATTGGCGCGCCAGACGCAACAGTCCTTCACCGAGAGCGCCCAGGCCGTGTTGCAGGTGGGGAGGCTCCTCGGGATTCCCGACCCGCTCTCCTGGCAGGTGATTCGGACCTGCCGGGGATTGGAGCATCGGATGGAGCATGTGATGGCGGCCCCTCGGGGCGTCCGCTTCGTCAACGATTCCAAATCCACCACCCCTGACAGCCTCCGCTTCGCCCTGTCCGAGACTCCCGGCGACGTCGTGGTGATCATCGGCGGTCGAGACAAGGGCTTGGATTTTGGCGACCTGCTGGAACCGCTCCATCGAGAGCGCGTGAAGGGCGTCGTCCTGATCGGTGAGTCCCGCTCGCGCTTGCACGACCTGTTGAACGGTCACGCGAGCCGGGCCGTCGTCCGTGAGTGTGAGACGTTAGGGGAAGCCGTTCGGGCTGCTGACAGCCTCGCTCGTCCCGGGACGACCGTCCTCTTCTCGCCTGCATGCGCCAGCTTCGACATGTTCCGCGATTTCGAAGACCGCGGACGAACCTTTAAGGCGCTCGTCAGCCAACTCGCTGGAGGGGTGCTGTCTGAATTTGAGATGACACAGATTTGAAACCCAGATTACACAGATCGTGATCTGCGAAATCTGCCTTATGAATCTGTGAAATCATCCAATAAGACACGACCGCTGGAGGCATGCGCAACGCACGATGAGCCCTCGGCAATTACGGCAGCACCTCTTGGTGATCGTCGTCGTCCTGCTCGGGATGGGGGTTGTCGCTGTCTACTCCTCAAGCGCGATGGTCTCCGAGGCGACCTACGGGGGGAGCCTGCGATTCCTCACGAACCATCTCGTGGGGATTGCCTGCGGCCTCGTGCTGGGTGTTGGCTGCCTCATGGTCCCGTACGCCAACCTGCGACGATCCAGCCGCTGGCTGCTGCTTGTGAGCATGCTCTGCTTAGTGCTCGTCGATCTCTTCGGCCAAGAAGTCGGGGGGGCGAAGCGGTGGTTCCGCATCGGCCGTTGGGGCCTCCAACCCTCGGAGTTTGCGCAGGTGTCGTTGATTCTCTACTTGGCAGACCTGCTCGCGCGGAAGATGGAGAGGATCCAGGACTTCCGACGGGGCCTCCTCCCCCCGCTCCTTGCAACCGGGATGATGGCAGGGCTGGTCCTCGTTCAGCCGGATCTCGGGACGACGATTGCGATGGGGGCCGTCGCCCTCCTCCTCCTCGTCGTGGCCAGGGCCCGCTGGCAGCATCTCGCCGCCGTGGTGGGTATCGCCGCCGTGGTGCTGGTGTTCATCATCGCGAGTGAAGACTACCGCCGTCGGCGAATCCTCGCGTTCCTCAATCCCTGGGGCGACCCGCTGGGCAGCGGCTACCAGATCATTCAGTCCTACCTCTCGTTGGCGAGCGGCGGTCTCTTCGGGGTCGGGGTGGGCGGTTCGCTGCAGAAGCTGTTCTTCCTCCCCAACGCCCACACCGATTTCATCTTCGCCATCATTGGGGAAGAGCTGGGGCTCGTCGGGACCACGGCCGTCATCAGCCTGTTCGCGCTCTTCCTCGTGTGCGGGTTCCGGATCGCCGTCGCAGCCCACGATCCCTTCAGCAAGTACCTCGCCTGCGGGCTGGTCGGCATGATCGGCCTTGAGACGGTCATCAACATGGCGGTGGTGACGGGGCTCTTGCCGACCAAAGGATTGCCGTTGCCGTTGATCTCCTATGGCGGCAGCTCCATGGTCATCAACCTGATCGCGTGCGCGCTCATCTTCCAAGCGGGTAGACACGGAGAACGCCTCGATGAACGTGCTCTTGGTCGCTGAGGGCAGCGGAGGTCATTTGATCCCGGCGCTCGAGGTGGCCCGCACCCTGGCGAGAAGCGGCGCGCGCATCAAAGTCTGGTATGCCGAACGCCGGCAGACGGCCCCGTTGATCTCTGCCCTGACGCAGGAGGCGAGGGACGGCGTCGTCGACCTCAACCCCATTCCCATCGACGCCTCCACGAACCTGCTGAGGCGTCTTCTGCAATGCGGCCAGCTCTGGCGACGCGCTCGTCGGTGCTTCGACGCGTTTTCGCCGGACGTCGTCGTCGGATTTGGGGGCTGGATCTCGGCTCCGGTGGTCTTGGCGGCCGCCCGACGACGCATCGGATGTCTCCTCCATGAGCAGAACGTCGTCATGGGCCGAACGAACCAGTGGCTCGCGCCGTGGGTCGACCGCGTGGCGCTCTCCTTTCGCGAAACCCATGCGAGGCTCGGCAAGACCCCCGCAGTCCTCACGGGCTTGCCGATCAGGCCGGCGATTGGTCGGTCCTCGCGAGCGGAAGCCGCCCGGCGGTTTGGCTTGAGGGCGGATCGTCCGACCCTCCTTGTCCTTGGGGGCAGTCAAGGGGCTCGAGCGATCAACCGCTTGATGGTCCAGATCGCGCTACTCCTCTCACCCGAGGAACGGGGGCGTTGGCAGATCCTGCACCTGACCGGCCCGAGCGACGAGGCGGCTGTCAACACCGCGTATGCGGCTGCTGGGGTGGTCTCTTGGGTCGCGTCGTTCCTGGGAGACATGGGGGCGGCGTATGCGCTTGCGGATGTCGTGATCGCCAGGGCCGGGGCATCGACGATCGCGGAACTCGCTCGCTGCGGCACGCCGTCCATCCTCATCCCCTATCCCTTTGCAGGCGGCCACCAGCGGGCAAACGCCCGGCTCGTGGAGGAGCTCGGCGGCGGCCTGATGATTGAGCAATCGCAGGCGTCTCCCGAGCGGGTGCTTGAGGTCGCCCGGCGTCTGTTGGCGGATCAGCGGTTGCGAACCGCGATGGGATCGCAGGTGCGGCTCTTGCAGACCCCGGACGCCGTCGAAAAGTTGACTGGCGCGATCGTCGAACTCGGCAAGCGAAATGTCTGCGGGAACGGCCAATGAGCCCCTCATCGCTTACAGATGACACCACAGAACCACAGAAGGTCCCTGCCTGCGCCGAGGCTTCGGCAGGCAGGCACAGGACCACAGAGCAATTCCCGTCGAGCAGTTCTCTGTGCCTCTGTGGCGTTTCTGTATCTTCTGTGGTGTGTCGGGTGGTTTTGAAATGACCTCCAGCGTTTTCATAAGTGGAATCACGCGAGGGATGCGGATCCACTTCATGGGGGTCAGCGGCATCGGCGTGAGCGGCTTGGCAGCGATCTGCCATGAGCGAGGATGCGTGGTCTCAGGGTGTGACCCGAAGCTCAACGGCGTCGCCCGCCGGCTCGAAGCACAGGGCGCTACCGTGTCGGTGGGGCATGACGCACGCCATGTGGGTGGCCCCATCGAGCTCCTCGTGTACAGTTCGGCCGTCTCAGACCGCGAGCCGGAGCTGCGTGAGGCGCGAGCGCGCGGGATCCGCACCATGAGCCGCGGGGAACTCCTGGCAGCCCTTGCGGCCGATCGGCCGTTGATCGCCGTGGCCGGGGCCCATGGGAAGACGACGACGTCAGGGATGGCGTCGCAGCTCTTGATCCAGGCGGGTTGGGATCCAACCGTCGTCGTCGGCGGGGTGATGTTGTCGATCGGAACCAACGCCCGCTCCGGCACGGGCGCCTACCTGGTGGCTGAAACCGATGAATCTGACGGCTCATTCCTGTTGCTGTCTCCACACATCGCGATCGTCACGAATATCGACCGAGAGCATTTGAACCATTACCGGACGTTCGGACGCCTCGTGGAGGCCTTCGAGCAGTTTGTCGGCCAAGTGGCGCCCGGGGGGGTCTTGATCGCTTGCTGTGACGATGAGGTGGTCCGCGAGGCCCTTCGTTCCCCTGCACGGCTCACCTACGGCCTCGACCCGGACGCCGACGTGACCGCTGAGCGGATCCGCCTGAACGGCGATGGGAGCCGCTTTCATGCGGTGTACAACGGACGTTCGCTCGGTCCCTTCACGCTTCAGGTGCCGGGGCGGCACAACGTGCTCAATGCGCTCGCCGTGATCAGCCTGGGGCTCACGTTAGAGATTCCCCTCATTACGGTGCGGGAAGCCTTGGCGGGTTTTGAGGGGACCAAGCGGAGGTTTCAGCTCCTGCGGCTCCCCGGCGACATCTGGTTCGTGGAAGATTACGCCCATCATCCCTCGGAGATCCGGGCGACGCTTGACGCGGACGTCATTCGGGATCGCCACCGGCTCGTCGTGTTTCAGCCGCATCGGTTTTCACGGACCCAGTTGCTCGAACGGGAGTTGAGCGTCTGCTTCGACCGGGCTGATGGCGTCATTGTCACGGATATCTACCCGGCGTTTGAGCCGCCGATCCCTGACGTGTCGGGAGAGCGGCTTGCCCGTCTCATCAAGGCCCACGGCCACCCGTGTGTCCGCTACGTTCCAAAGGAGGAGCTGACGTCGTTTGTGAGGTGCATCGCGCAGCCGGGGGATACCATTTTCTTCCTGGGGGCTGGCGATATTGGAGAGATGTGCCATGACCTGGCCGCGCGATTGCATTCGCCGGCGTGAAGTGCTCGCCAACCACACGAGTTTCAGAATCGGGGGGCCGGCGGAATGGTTCGCAGAGCCCTCCGGGGTGGACGAGCTCGTGACGATTCTCCGAGAGGCCTCGAGGATCGGCGTGCCGGTGTCGGTGATTGGAGGGGGGACGAATACGCTCGCAGCCGATCGAGGCACTGGGGGTCTTGTCCTCCACTTAGGTCCGGGATTCCGGACGATCAGAGAGATCAGCGATCCTGAGGCCCCGATGACTCACCTCGTGTGCGGGGCCGCCCTGTTGACGCAGCGGTTGGTCTTCCTCGCGGCAAAGCACGGATGGGATGGGGTGGAGGCGTTGGCAGGGTTGCCTGGCCAGGTGGGCGGGGCCGTGGCGATGAACGCCCAGGACATCGGCCGGTTCATCCAGCAGATCAGCCTCGTCTCATTTGATGGGACGGTCCGCCAGCTCACGCGCGATCAGCTCCGGTTCAGCTACCGCTACACGGCGCTTGAGCCGGGCATCGTGACGGGCGTGGTGTTGCAGTTTCCGAAGGTTCCGCCCCCCGCGGCCTATGAGCGCATTCATCGAGCGCTGCAGTATCGCAACCAAACCCAAGAAGTTCGATTGCCCTCCGCCGGGTGCGCGTTCAAGAACCCTCCAGGCATGGGGGCGGGCCGGCTGATTGACCAAACCGGCCTCAAGGGCGCTCGGATCGGAGATGCGCAGGTATCCTGCCGGCACGCCAACTTCATTGTCAACGTGGGCCATGCGACGTGCGACGACGTCCTCTCGCTCATGGAACATATTCAACGGCGCGTCCTGCAGGAGTTCCACGTCAGGCTGGAGCCCGAAGTGCGGCTCCTGGGGGAACAATGGAGCCCATAACGGCTATTGCGGGTCGCGAATGGCGGAAGGTGGCGGTCCTGATGGGGGGCCCGTCCGAGGAATACGGGATTTCCCTGAAGAGCGGTCAGGGGGTCGCGGTGGCCCTCACTCGACGCCGCTGGATGGCTGAGCCGGTGGTCATTCCGAGAGACCTCTCTGTCCGGGAAGCCTGCGGGTTCGTCGAGGGCGCGCTCCAGCGGATCGGAGCCGACCTCGCCTTCATCGCCCTGCACGGGGCCTTTGGCGAAGATGGCACGATCCAGCAGTTGTGCGAGGGGCTCCGCCTCGCCTACACCGGCTCGGATGCCGTCGCCAGCCGGCTCGGCCTGGATAAGGTCGCTTCCAGGAGACGGTTTCAAGCGGCCGGCCTGGAGGTTCCTGACTGGCAGGTGGTCGATCTGAGGCGGGGCTCCGCTGAGGCGATCACGACCACCCGTGCCTACCCCCTCGTGGTGAAGCCGACGAATCAAGGCTCAAGCCTCGGCGTGTCCATCGTCCGTCGGGAGGAAGAGCTCGAGCCGGCCGTGGACGCGGCCAGCCGCTATGGCGATCGCGTGTTGATCGAGGAGTTCGTTGCCGGACGCGAGCTGACGGTCGGCGTCCTGGGGGATGAGCCCCTGCCGGTCGTGGAGATTCGCCCCAGCCAGCCGTTTTTCAATTACACCGCCAAGTACACGGTGGGCGCCACCGAGTACGTCGTCCCAGCCGTCTTGCCACCCGCCACGGCGCAGATGGCGCAGGCTGCGGGTCTGGCGGCGCACCAGGCATTGGGATGCCGACATCTGTCGAGGACGGACATGATCCTCAATCGTGACAACGTGCCGGTGATCCTCGAAGTCAATACGATCCCTGGATTCACACCGACCAGCCTGCTGCCGAAGGCGGCCGCCTACATCGGGGTCTCCTATGAAGAGTTGTGTGAGCGGCTGGTGATGATGGCGTGCCCCCCCACCTGTCTGGGTTCGCCTTCGGCGAGCCCTACACTGTCGGAGCGCCCCTGGCCAAGACGGCTGCCTGTTGAGCACTCAAAGCCGTCTTGGCGGACAGGTGGGGGGGCTGCGCCTCTTTAGATGAGCGCGCGTAAACGGCGACGACGAACGGCAGGGCTGCTCCCATCCCTGGGTCGGCGGCTCTGGGCGTTGGGACGCCGCGTCGCGCAACGCCCACAGCTCCTCATCCTCTGCTCCTTGCTCGCGATGGCCCTGTGGGCGCTCTGGGGCTATGCGCAGCAGGCTGATGCGTTTCGCATTACGCAGGTGTCGTTTCCCCCCGGCCATTCCTTGACCTTGCGGGAGCCGATCATCGGCACGAACCTCTGGGGGTTGGATCTCCATGTGCTCGCTGATCAGCTCAAGCAGCAGCAGCCATGGTTGAGAGACGTCCGCGTCGTCCGTCAATTGCCGAACGCCATCCAGATCGAGGCGATCCCCCGCACCCTCGTCGCCCAGGTACGGCTCGACCGATGGCCCCCCCACCTGGTTGCCCCGCCAGACGGCGGGGCCCACTCCCCCGAGCCAGTGACGGCACGGCCTGCCGGAGGCAGGCCGAACCAGGTGGGGGGGTGGCATCCCGTCGATCAGAGCGGCTTTATCCTCCCTCAAGGGAGCGCTGAGCCCGCCCCTCACCGGGTTCGTCTGACGGGGCTCGAGCAGGCAGGGACGGCTCTCAGGGTGGGGAGGGACAATACGGATGAGCGGCTCCGGTTGGCCCTGCGCATCCTGCAGAAATGGCGTCGGCTGCCGTTACCCCTCGCTCAGCATCTGACCGAGATCAGCGTGGCGGATCCGCAACAGATCCGTTTCATCATTGACGCCTCGACGCTGCATCAGGCTGTGCCGGACCCTGGTCAGGCCGGCGGAGGCATCGAGGTGCGCTGCGGCTCAGAACCCGAGCTCGACACGCATCTGAAGAGGCTTCAAGCGGCGCTCAAGGCCGTCGCCCGATCACCGTTCGCCGTGAAGTACCTTGACGTGCGATTCAAGGAGCCCGTCATTGGGCCCCGCTCCTCATGACACCAGGTCACCGGCATTTTAGATTTTGGATTTTAGATTTTGGATTTCGGATTGCCAAACCGATGAAGTTCCGTCACAGCGCAATCCAAAATCGCAAATCCAAAATCAAAAATTCGTGGTCATTCAGAGGATGAATACGCCGCTTGTTGCGCTTGATATCGGATCAACGAAGGTCGCCTGCGCCATTGGCCTGCCCCATGAGCACTCGAGCGGATTCGAGCTCCTCGGCAGCAGCGTGGTCCCCTATCGGGTGTTGAGCGACGCGTGGCTGGGGGATCCCCTCATGGTGGGTCAGGCCGTTGAACAGGCGCTTGAGACGACGATGGTCCCCGGGGACTTTCATTATGCGCTTGTCGCCGTGACCCATCCGGCGCTCACGAGTGAGCGGGTCCGCGTGGCGATCAGCCTCGGGGATGAACCGATACCGGTTCGAGCCCAAGACCTCGAGCGGTTAGAGACCCGCGCCCTCAACCAAGTGCTCGGCGTTGACCGCGACCCGCTGATGATCGAGCGGATCGGCTGCGCCGGCAATGGATTCGAGGGCGTGCGCGACCCCCGCGGACTCTCCGCCACCCGCCTCGTCGGGTCGTTCCATATCGTCACGCTGCCGATGGCCGCCCGCCGGGCGCTCGTCCAGGCGGTCGAGTCTGCCGGCCTTGAAGTGGCCCGACTGACCTACACGCTCCCTGCCGCATGGGCCGGCGTGCCAGATGACACGCGCACGGCGAAGCGCGGGCTGCTCATTGACATGGGAGGGCTCACCACCGACGTGGGGCTCTTCCTGGAAGGCGTCCTCCAGGACTCGCGCACGATGCCGTGGGGCGGGCTGACGCTCTCGATCGCGATCGCGAAGGAACTGCATGTGACCATGGACCAGGCGATGGCGTGGAGTCTGGGAGGCACCGCCTGCAGAAAAGCCGACGTCCGCGCCCTTATCGAACGCCACTGGGGATCCGTTCAGGAGACGCTTGAGGAGCTGCTCGCCGATCAGCCGCGCCCGGATGTGCTGCTGGTGAGCGGCAGGGGCGGCCTCATGGACGGCTTCGTGGAGTGGCTCGAACGGACCACGCGGATCCCGACGTCATTGTGCCGGAGCCAACGGGTGAACACCCTCCGCGACCTCTCTCGACAAATCACGTTGAGCTCCGCCATCGGGTTGTTGGAGCAAGCCACACACGCTTCACACGGCTTCACCTCGCGCTCACCACGCCTCTTCAACCGGCTCATTGACCGCACGAGAACCATCCTCACCGAGTATTTCTAATTGCGCTCGAGGCTCTAGGCTGAAGGCTCTAGGCAAGTGCCTCGAGCCTCGAGCCTCGAGCCTCGAACCTAGAGCCTTGAGCAGGTATCGTTGACCCTCCCTGTCGACTGTGTTAGAGTAACCCCCATACGTTTCGCGTCGCAAGATGTATGAGCTCCCTGAGAGAACGCGTTGAACTCGTTCGGCAACGGATCAACGAGGCCTGTCAACGCAGCGGCCGCGACCCCACGTCAGTCACCTTGGTGTGCGTGACGAAGGGACTCCCCCCAGAGACGATCGAGCAGGCGGTCGCACTTGGGATCACGGACATCGGCGAAAACCGCGTCCAGGAAGCCCGCGCGAAACGAGTCGCTCTAGGCTCAAGGCTCCAGGCTCCAGGCAATTCCCTTCAGCCTCGAACCTTGAACCTTGAGCGTTTTTCAGATCAGCCTTCAGCCTTCAGCCTTGAGCAGCAGGTGCGGTGGCACCTGGTCGGCCACCTGCAATCGAACAAGGCCAAGCACGTGGTAGAGCTCTTTGACGTTATCCACTCGGTGGATTCACAGGCGCTCGTCAAGGAGCTCGATCGTCAGGCCGCGAAGTTGGCTCAAGGCTCTAGGCTCAAGGCTCTAGGCAAAAGCTCCGTGAAGCCACTCGAAGTGTTCATTCAAGTCAATGTGTCTGGCGAAGCCACCAAGTTTGGATGTGCTCTAGACGAGGCGCCTACCCTGGTACGCGCCATTGCGCAATTACCCCATCTTTGTCTCAAAGGGCTCATGACCCTTGCGCCCTTCACAGACGATCCTGAGCGAGTTCGTCCCTACTTCCGACAACTGCGCATGCTCCGCGATAGCATCCAACATCTTTTTCCCCACCCATCACCCATCACCCATCACCCATCACTGCTCTTATCGATGGGCATGTCCCAGGACTTTGAGGTCGCCATCGAGGAGGGCGCGGATCTCGTGCGCATCGGCTCTGCGATCTTCAGTGGGCCGTAAGCGGACGGTGATGATGAAATCCCTTCGTGGATTAACGATTGGCGTCATTGGCGCAGGGACGATGGGTCGGGCGCTGATCCAGGGGCTGCTGGCGCAGGGCTTCCCTCGGCGCGCCGTCCTTGCCGCCGATCCCTCAGCGACGGCGCGGGCAGCCGCCCGCCGTCTCGGCCTGGCTGCGACGGACGACAACGCATCCGTCGTCCGCCGATCGGATGTCGTCATCCTGGCCGTGAAGCCGCAGCAGTTTCCTGAGTTGATGGCAGAGATCGCCTCCGCGGTCGGCCCCCGACAGCTCGTCATCTCGATCGCGGCCGGGATCACCCTCCGGTGGTTACAGGCTCGACTCCCTGGCGTCCCGCTTGTGCGCGTCATGCCGAACCTGGCGGCGACCGTGGGCAGCGGGTTTTCCGCGATCGCGTCGGGGCGACGGGCAACGACGCGCCATCGCGCCATCGCCCTCGCCATCTTCGGGGCCGTTGGCGACGTCGTGGAGGTGCCGGAACGCTGCTTCGATGCCATCACGGCCGTCAGCGGTTCCGGCCCCGCCTACGTCTTCTTCCTCGTCCAGGCGTGGGAGACCGCCGCGCGATCGCTGGGGTTGCCGCGCTCCATCGCCTCCCGGGCGATTCAACGGACGCTGGAAGGAAGCGCGCGGCTGCTGCAGACCTCCGGGGAGCCCGCCGCGATCCTGATCGGAAAGGTCGCGTCAAAAGGGGGAACGACGGAGGCCGCCTTGAAGGTGTTAGCCAAGCGGCGCGTCGTCAAGCATTTCGTGGAGGCGCTGAGGGCCGCCGCGAACCGCTCCAAAGCGCTCTCATGGTCCTAGTCCGTCTACATGGCTGTGGCGGGTCCTGCCACGGCAGGCCCCTCGCCGCGCCGCTTGCCCCGCCCACTCCCTCGGCCGTTGGCCTCGGGATTCCTCGCCGAGGATCCCGAGCGAAAGCGAGGGACGCGCGGGGCTGCGCTGCGCTGAGTTTCTCGCTCCCCCCGTCGCTTTGCTTCGCTTTGCGAAGCAAAGCGAAGCATCGGGGGACCGTGGCCGCTCGAAACTCAGAGCCGCTGCTCGGGG
>JACPSQ010000102.1 GCA_016193195.1 Candidatus Omnitrophota bacterium | reverse complement strand
CCCGCTGAGCAGCTTGCGCTCTGCCTCTTCAAGCGACAGCGTCCTCAAGGGAAGGCCCGCGTCCAGGTGAGCCCGCAGCTTGGTGAACAGCGCCTGTTCCTTCGAGCAATCGACGCCGGCGCGCCGGGCGTGTTCTTTCGCCATCCGCTCGAGCCGCTTCTCAACGAAGAGCAGGTCATTCAAGATCAGCTCCGCGTCGATCGTCCCGAGATCGCGGATCGGGTCCACCGACCCCTCAAGGTGAAAGACCGTCTCATCATGGAAGGCCCGCACGACCGCGCCGAGCGCGTCAACGACCTGCAGCGCCTTGAGCAGCTCCTGGTTGTTGGCTGAGTCTTTGGTCACGTCCGGCATCAGCAGCCACTGAATGGTGGCCGGGGTCACTTTCTTGGGGCGGTACATCGCCGCCAGACGCTCAAGCCGTGGATCGCGGACAGGGGAGATGCCAGGGATCGTCCCGCCGTCACTCGACGACGTCGCCCCGGCATCGACGTTCGTCAGGAGGCGAAGGAGCGTCTTCTTGCCGGCCTGGGGAAGCCCGATCAACGCAATGTGCATCCGTTGACAAGCTGTTGTAAAACCGTCCTTTCACCCAACATCGCAACGGGGTCGAGCTGTTCACCCATCACTGGTCACTCATCACTTAGTGGCGGTACGCCGCTCCTCCGCCGTGCTGGCGACGCGGGCGGTGCCGATCGTGCTGATCCCGGGGGTGGTGTGCGATCGCCTTCTTGTAGTCGAAGTTGGGCAGCGTCACGCGGGGAAGGGTCCGGCTGAGCGTCTTCTCAATCGCTTGGATCATGGGCTCCTCATCACGATCAACCAGCGTGAACGCATCGCCGGTCGCTTCCACGCGAGCGGTGCGGCCGATCCGGTGGATGTAATCGTCCGGCGTATTGGGGATGTCGAAGTTGATGACGTGGCTGATGTCCTCGATGTCAATCCCCCGCGCCGCGATGTCGGTCGCCACCATGATCTGGTTGCGCCCGCGGCGGAACTGTTCCAGCGCGCGGAGCCGCTGGCTCTGGCTCCGGTCCCCGTGGAGGACCGACACCCGCAACCCGCGCCGCTCCAACGTCTGCGCCAGGCGGCTGGCGTAGTGCTTCGTGCGGGTGAACACCAGCACCGAGGTCATGCCCTGCCCCCGGAGGAGCTCCAGGAGCAGCTCCGTTTTCAGGTGGCGCGGCACTGGGTACACGGCGTGGCGGATGCCCACCGGCGGCGTGGAGCGCTGGCCGATCTGGATCGTCACGGGATGGTCGAGGATCGCGTGCGTGAGGGTGAGGATCTCCGCCGGCATCGTGGCCGAGAAGAGGAGGTTCTGCCGCTTGGGCGGCAGGAGGCTGAGGATCTTCTTGATGTCGGGGAGGAAGCCCATGTCGAGCATCCGGTCGGCTTCATCCAGGACCAACACGCCGAGGTCGACGAAGTCAATGCGTCCCGAGTAGATGTGATCCAGCAGCCTGCCGGGTGTCGCGGAGATGATGTCCACGCCTTGCGCGAGCGCCTTGATCTGTGGCTCCATCGGAACGCCCCCAAAGATCGCCGCCCCTTTGAGGTGGACATGGCGCGAGAGCGCTTTGAGGTGATCCATGGACTGGAGCGCAAGCTCCCGGGTCGGCGCCACGATCAGGGCGCGCACGTGTCTGCGGCTCTGCCCGTGGAGCAGCCGATGGAGGATCGGCAGGACGAACGCCGCCGTCTTCCCGGTGCCCGTCTGGGCGCAGCCGATCACATCGCGTCCCGCGAGGATCGCGGGGATCGCCTGTGCCTGAATGGGGGTTGGGCGAATGAAGCCTAAATCATGGATGCCTTTGAGCAAGTTCGGATGGAGCTGCAGGGAGTCAAAGGTGCTGTCCCCTGTCCCCGCGTGATGTCCTCCACCGTCAGGTCTGACGGCGGCTCTGCTGTGATCGTGAGCCGAACGGCCCGCGTCCACTTTCTCCCCAGCTGCTGGAGGCATCAGTAGATTCCCCGGCTGGGCTTGGTGGAGGTGTGCAACATTCACCCCGTACCACCCCGCGAACGCCAGCGGACGCCAGGCCGCGTGCGCAGGCATCGACGTCCGTCCGACCCCAGCGCCACGGGGGTGCGAATGAGACTGCTGGTGACGGGTGGTACGGGGTTCACGATGGTTCCTCTGCCTCTTCTCGAACCGTCAGGGGCGCAAACGAGGGAGGGGGTGGAGTCGCCGGCGTCGGAGGACGCCGGCGAGCCAGATGCCACTCACGCAGGATCGGCATGAACGACAAGAGGATCACGATGCCGATGACCCAGTGGAGGTGTCGCTCGATGTCCGGAATGGATCGCCCGAGGTAATAGCCGGCGAGCGTCATGCTCATCACCCAGCCGATGCCACCGCCCACGTTGAAGGGGAGGAAGGTGCGGTAGCGCATCCGCCCCACCCCGGCGACGGTCGGTGCGAAGGTCCTGATGATGGGCACGAACCGCGCCAGGACGATGGTCTTGGCCCCGTACTTCTCATAGAAGCGTTGGGTCCTGACCAGATGATCCTTATGGAAGAAACGGGAGTCTTCTCGGTTGAACACGCGAGGCCCCAGGTGATAGCCGATGGCGTAGCCGGTGCTGTCACCTGCGATGGCGGCGAGGCTCAGCAGGATGATCAACAGCCAGATCTTGAGGGGGCCTTCCCCTGCGCTCACAAGACCCGCGGTCACGAGCAAGGAGTCGCCTGGAAGAAAAAATCCCGCCAGGAGTCCGGTTTCGGCAAACACGATCCCGATGAGGACGGCGTAGCCGCCCCAGCGGATCAGCTCGTCAAACCGATAGAGATGAGACCACAGCTCTCCCATGGCGTCACGGTATTGTCACACAAGGGAGGGCTTGGAGCAAGCCTAGATCACGTGCTCCGCCAGGGCTCAGCTTCACCCCCACACCAATTCATTGGTGGGGGGTTCGCCTGGTCTCGTCTCATTTGGCTTTCGTGGGGTTCTCGTGACGCGCAAGACAGATGGCCACCCGCTCCTTGAGCTCTTCGGGCTCGAAGGGTTTGACGATGTAGTCCTCCGCCCCAAGGTCCATGCCGCCCTTGACATGATCGGCGAGGCCCAGGGCGGTCAGGAAAATGACCGGGGTCTTCTCCGTCTTCGGATCGGACTTGAGGCGGGCGCAGACTTCTCGCCCCTTCATCTTGGGCATCATGACGTCGAGCAAGATCAGGTGAGGCGCCTGCTCCTTGGCGATGCGGAGCCCCTCCTCCCCGCTCTCCGTGGTCAGCACCTCATAGCCCCAACTCTGGAGGCGCCTGGAGAGGATCTGGAGGACGTCGCGCGTGTCGTCGATGATGAGGATACGCTTGCGCTGCGGCTCAGCGTTCATCGTGACACCTCCCGCCGGGCCGCGATCTCGCAGCCCGTCTGGCCGTCTCTCGGTACGATGGGGCGAGTCTCAGCCATGGCCTGCTCCCCCTTTCTCCTCAGGAGACCCCAAGACGCGATGGGTCTATTGTAGCACGACCGCCCACTCGGCGCGGATCGATCGACCGACTGCGCGCCACTTCGAGCAACCGCGCAGGGGTCTCTCCATCGCGCGGGAACACCGCGCTGGCCAGGTGGACGTTCAGCTGGTTCGAACGCAAGACCTCGCGCAACCGCAGACCCATCGCCTCCAGACCAGCCTGGTTGGTGACCGCCACGATCACGAACGTCAGGTCATCCAACCAGACGAACTGGTCGCCTCGATGGGTATGTCGACGAAGCATGAGCTCCGCCCGACGGACCATCTCCTTCGCCGTGGGGAGCGTCAGCCCGGCGTCTGCGGGGACCGCCAGCAGGAGTCCAAACTGGCCCTCCTCATACTCCGCCTCCTCCTCAGCCCTGTGACAGGTCTCCTCGAACAAGAACCGCTCCGATGCAATGGGCAGCGAAAACGTCAAGGTCGTGCCGTGACCCTCGGACGACTCGGTGCGGATGGCGCCCCGGTGACGCTCGATGACCTGGCGGCAGAACGCCAATCCCAGCCCACTCCCTTCTGATCCGGGGGCTTCAGGTCGCTGGATGTGGGTGAAGGGTTGAAAGAGGCGCGCCTGTTGCTTCTGCGAGATCCCAGGTCCTTGATCGTGGACGGACACTTCAACGACGCCGTCGCGGGCGCGGGCCTCGATCAGAACCTCGCTTGCTTTGGGCGCATGGCGCAGCGCGTTGCGCAGGAGATGATCCATGACCTCCTGGATCGCTTTGGCATCCATATACACCGGAGGCAAGGTGGCGCAGGACAGCCGGACCGTGCAGGACGGCGTCATCGACTGCCAGCCGTCTCTGATCTGGCGCAGCAACGCCGTCAGATCATCAGCCTGGCGTTGGAGCGGACGCCGACCTGACTTGAGCAGTGAGAGATCGAGGGCCTCTTCGATGAGGTTGACGAGCCTCAGGGAATTCTCTTCCATCGTCCGGACAAACGGCTGCTGCTCATCGCTGATGGGGCCCAGCGTGCCATCGCGTATCAACCCGATGCACTCGCGGATTGAGGTGACCGGGGTCCGGAGCTGGTGGTTGATCGTCTCAAGGAAGTCGTCTTTCATGGTGGACAGCTGATCAAGCTCGGCGTTGAGCCGTTCCAACTCCACGATCTGCTCCCGCAGACGCCGTTTCTGCTCTTCAACCTGCTCCGCCAACTGATTGAAACCCGACGCGACGACCGCCAGTTCGTTCGAGTACCGGCCTGGCAACTTGGACAGCTGACCCGTCCGCTGCATCGCTCCGATGCCATCCGCAATCTCCTGCAGGGGGGTCGTGATCAAGTGCCGGTGGAGGAGGGCCCCGATGAGGAAGAGCAGAACGCCGCTGAACATCAAGGCGAGCTGCAGCCTGCTTGCCCGGATCACCGCCAAGATCGACCGCCCCTCGGCCTCTGTTGACAGTAATTGGATGAACGTGCGGAGCGCTTGGGCGTCGCGGCTGAGCTCCTGTTGGAGACTGACGAGGCCTTCGAGGCTCCTCGCGGCCTCGCCACCCGTGAGGGTGTCGAAACGCGCCCAATACCGTCCGACGGACGCCATCGCCGTCTTGAGACGGTGCAGCATGCGCAGGTCCCCCATGCCCTTCACCTGGAGGAGCCGGTCCTCGCTGAGGACGAGGGTCCCGCCTCGCTGCAGCGTATGGAGGGTCTCGGTCAGCCGCTGGAGCCCTTCGCGAACCCGCGCAATCCGCTCAGAATCCAGCGGCTGCTGCTGGAGGCGTAACGTTCCAAAGACCTCGCCGGCACGGATGAATT
>JACPSQ010000101.1 GCA_016193195.1 Candidatus Omnitrophota bacterium | reverse complement strand
TTCTTCGTTTTTGGTCAAGATGACGACGGAGAGGTGCGCGCGTTCAGGCATATTCTTTAGCCACGGGGTTGTTCGATGACTCGACCGGACCGCTCTCGATCCAAGCGGCAGCTCCTCACTCGAGCCGCGCCTCCCCGCTCCGGTTGAGCCGCACGTATTTCTTGTAGCTAAGCCACTGATACTTCCCTGCCATTCGCGCAAGGAACCACCCCAGCCGCCCCTCGCGGAACCCCTGCTTGCCCACGTAGGTCCGGACGAAGCGATCGCACGTCCGCCACAGCGCCTTGGCCAGGCTCACCCCTCGGCCGTCCGCGACCCACTTCTCGGCTTCCAGCGTCGTCTGCCGGTCCACCTTCTGCAGGAAGTCCTGTTCGTCCCGGTAGGAAAAGTGCAGGAGGTCGTAACGGGTCTGCCCACAGGAGCCACTGCCGATCGCGCGGGGATGGACGGTCGTTTCCTCCCACCGGAACACGGATTTCTGGAACAGTTTGAGCTGCGCGCTCGGGTACCAGCCTCCGTAGCGGATCCAGCGGATCCCGATGTAGTTCCGCCGAGGAATCGCGTAGAGGGGATGGGCGGCGCCGTTTTCGATCAACGCCCGGATCTCCTCAGCGAGCGCCGGGGTCACCCGCTCATCCGCGTCAAGACTCAGGACCCACTCGTGCCTCGCTTGGGCGTTCGCCCAGTTGCGATGGCGTCCCTCGATGTCCATCCTCCGCCGCAGGACTCTCGCACCGAGCGACTCCGCGACTTGGACGGTATCATCGGTACTTTCGTCGTCAATGACCAGTACCTCATCAGCCCACCGGACGCTCTCGATGCAGTCGCGGATCCGTCCGGCCTCGTTCTTCGCCAGGATGACCACCGACAACGGCACGCTCATGGCCCCTCAACGGCCACCGCTGCGCGGTGGATCAGCGCGAGCAGCTGGAGCAGCCGCCCCAGCCACCGCTCGGAGACGATCAGGCGCTGGAAGCGCTTTTTCTTCGTCAAGACCCGTGCCACGACTTGCACGGCACGAATCACCGGCACCACACGCTCGGACCTGATCTTGAAGTGGCGAGGCACGCAGGGCTGGTTGCGCCGCGTATGGAAGACCCAAAGGCTGTGCCCCTCGTTGGCCAGCGCCCGAAGCCGCTCGGCCACCCGAGACGTAGTCGTCCCGCGATGGTCGCCGAGGACATAGGCGATCCGCTGCGGAGGGGTCTTCTGCCACTTCCTGAAGAAGCGCGCTTCGTTCTCCTGCAGCAGCTTAGCCAGCGCAGGGTTCTCCTTGGGGGTGGACCGCTTATGATGGAACACGTAGGCCCCCTCGGCGATCGCGCAGATCAGTCCGCTCGCCTGAACCCGGAGGGAGTAATCGGCATCCTCGCCGTAGAGGAACCGGAACTGGTCATCGAAGTAGCCCACGCGCTCGAAGACCTGACGCGAGAACAGCAGACAGAACCCGACCCCCATCCAGTTCTCGAGCCATCGCCCCCGGTCGGCCCGGCGCTGCGTGGCCACCGCATCAACCTCTGGACCGGGCATGGAGGGGCCGACGTTAAACTCGTTGCTCAGGGGGTTCACCAGGCCGATCTGGGGGTTCGCCGCAGCGACCATGATCATCTCCGACAGCCACCCGTCGGTGACCAGGATGTCGTTGTTGAGCAGGCAGATCCACGGCGCGCTCGTCCGCGAGAGCCCGTCATTCATGCCGATCGCAAACCCGTCGTTCCGCGGCCGCCGCACGACTACCAGCTCCACGGTCCCCGTGCCCCGCCGATGGTGGAGCTGGTCCAGGTACGCGAGCGTCTCGCGGTCGGTGCTCGCGTTGTCAAGAATGAACAGCCGGCTCGGGACGTCCGTGAACGCAAGGAGCCGCTCAACACACGGCACCAGGAGGTTTGGACGATTCCACGAGAGGAGCACGAGATCGCACATCGGGGGCGACGACGGCTGGGTCGCCTCACACCCTGCGTGCGCTTGAACCGCCTCGCCGCTTCCCATCAGGCGCCAGCGCGATGGGGATAGGCCCGCCGCTGCCAGGACGTGAGCAACCCCGCCTCATCCGCCTGGTCCACCACCTCGGCGTGGTGCACCCGCCGCAGGCGGCGCATCAGTCGCGCCCACCGGGGCTCCGGGGCGGCGATCAGGTCGAAGGGCTTTTTCTGACGCGTAAGGATGAGGCCGGCAGCAACAAGGGGCGCGGCACGGGTCGAGACGGCGTGCCAGAGGATATCCGCGTGAGGGACCAACCCCACAGAACGGAAGAGTGCCTCAGCGGTCATCCCGTTCGGCAGCGGGCTGTAGACGTAGACGTGGACACGGCGCCGCACCCATCCCTGGAGCCGCTCCAACCACTGCCGCAGGTCGGCTGACCCTGGACTGACCGGATGGAACCAGGGCCACGCGATCCGGACCCACCGACCCCACTTCTCGTGGCACCACCGCTGATTCCTGGTGAACAGCGCCTCCCGCTCCGGCATCTCCCGGACGCTCCGGTGCTCGGCATGGTAGACGTAGGACGCCGCCGCCACGACGCACTGAAAGCCCGCCCGCTGGGCCCGCATGGAGAAGTCTTCGTCCTCGAAGAAGACCCGCTCCACCTCTTCACTGAGCCCACCGATGCGCTCGAGGATCTCCCGTTTGATGAGCATGCAGAACCCGATGCACATCCCTACCTCGGTATACCGGCCGCGAAGCGCCCGAAGGCTGTCCGCATAGGCCTGCAGGGACATCCCTGGAGGCGGGTGGTTGCCGAACGTGTTGCTAGTCGGATTGACGAGCCCGACGAGAGGCTGCGCCTGAGCCACCTCAAGCATCTCCTGTAGCCAGCCGCTGGTGAAGCGCAGGTCGTTGTTCAACAGGCACGTGTACGGCGCCCGTGAGGCCGCAATCCCCCGGTTCATCCCCTTGGGGAAGCCTTCGTTGGTCTCGTTCTGGAGCAGGGCGACCTCCTGGATCGCCCCGCGGGGCTTGACCGTGGCCAGGAAGGCCCGGACGTGGGCCTCGCTGCCGTTGTCCACGATGAGCAATCGGCACGGCGCCTGCGTCGTCTCGAGGAGGCTAGTGAGGCACGCCTGCGTCTCCTCCAGGTGGTTCCAGCTCAGCAAGACAAGATCACAGACGGGCGCGTCCATGTAAGTCAGTCCATAGTCCGTTAGGTAATGATCTCCTGTGAGAAATACGGGTGGGTCGACAGCACGTCAGGCAGATCGGTGGCCTCCTGGTAGCTCGCCTGGGGGAATTTCGGCGGGTCAACGGGATTCAGGTTCGTCATCCTGCGATCATGGGCCCAGGCCAACCAGACGTTCTCATACCAGTCAGCCGGGATCTCGTGGGCATGGCTGAACGTCTTGAGCTTCTCATACATCTTGTCCGGACGTCTCGCGTAGGAGAAGTGGTAGAAGATCACCCGCTCCGGGGGGATGTGGTAGACCGAGCCCCAACTGTTCGTCTTGTTGTTGCCCGTGAACCGGGCAGGCCAGGGGAGCGGGAGCGGACTCTTCCCGAGGCGTGACCACCGGGAGAGCAGGAAGACGCGGCGCGGCATCCAGCTCAGCTGGCTGGCTGGGATCCGGTAGCGGAAGCTCCTCCAGAACGTATCACACTTGATGATGAATTGGCCCACGTGCGGGCGTGCCTGGATCTCCTGTCGGAGGCGCTCGAGGTGATCGCGGCGGTACACCTCATCCCCATCCACCAGGAAGTAGTAATCCATGCCGTCTTCACGGCAGAGCCTGATGCCCGCGTTGCGGTGGTCCAGCTCAGAGTCCCACCGTCCCTTCACAAGCCGGATGTGCGTGAAGGTGGCGGCCAGCCGCTGCACGATGGCTTCCGTCTGGTCAGCCGCCCGGAACTCGCTGCGGGCCAGCCGGTTATAGGCGATGTAGGGGCCGTCGCCGAGCAACACATA
>JACPSQ010000006.1 GCA_016193195.1 Candidatus Omnitrophota bacterium | reverse complement strand
CCGCTGCCCGTATCCGTCACCTCGGCGACGACGACTGTCTCCCCGAGCTTGAACTGATCGGATTGCCTGCGGCCGACATGCTCATCGAGCAACGACAACGGCTTCGTGTACGTGCGGACGGTCAGCGTGCCGCCTGCGGGCATCGCCTGGATCGCATTCAGGAAGAGGTTGACGAAGGCCTGCTGGATCTTGTTGCGATCGAATCGGACCATGGGGAGATCGTCTTGCAGCGCGGTGACCACGGTGACGCGGGACGCGTCCAGCTCGTGCTTCACGAGCCCCAGCGACTCTTCGATCGCAGGGTTCAACCGATCGGCCGCCAGATGAAATTGCTGCGGGGTCGCGAAATCCAAGAGCCCATTGACGACCGCATCCGCCCGCTTCACGACTTCTTCCATCTCTCTCGCAACGCTGGCCAACTCATCGTGATCTCTCGACTGGGCGCCGGCCAGATGCGTCGAGAGGTACTGCGCCCCCAAGAGGATGGCCGTGAGGGGATTCTTCACTTCGTGCGCCACGCCGGCCGCTAGTTGGCCCACCGCCTCGAGCTTCTCGGCTTGAATGAGGTGGAGCTGGGCGGCCTGGAGGTCCTCGTGGGACTTGGCGAGCGCTGTGTTCGTCTGTCGCAGCTGTTCATTGGCGCTCGTCAGCTCGGCCAAGAACCGCACCGACCGCACGTTGGCCGCCACCAGTTGCTGGACGATCTGCTGAATCGCCCGGCGCCCCACGATGATCCCTAAGATGGAGAAGATCACGGCGAACAAGAAGTAGGAGGCGTTCAAGCCCACGAGGATGGAGAGCGAGAAGAACTTCACCGTGATGAGGTAGCAGCACAAGAGGAGAGGGATGGCGCTCATAAGCGCGAGGCTGATGTTGAAGTCCGAGAGCGGACTGCGCATGGTGCGCTCGAGGTCCGCATGAGGGACCTGCTCGATGGGCGTCGCGTTGACGGTGGGCGGCGCGGCAGGATGGATTCTCTCCGTGGCGGCCTCGACCGCGTGGACACGCGAGCGCCGGACCGACTCCCTGTCACGAGGCATGGCTACTCCAGTTGCGTCACGCGGAGGACCTCTTCCACGGTGGTCACGCCCGCGAGCGCCTTCACGAAGCCGTCCTCCCGCAGCGTGCGCATGCCGGCCTTCCTGGCGGCCTCGCGGATTTCGTGATCCGGGGTCTTCGCGACCAGGAGATCCTTGATGGCCTCCGTCACCGGCAACAACTCAAAGATGCCGATCCGACCCTTGTAGCCGCTCTGCCGGCAGGTGGAACACCCCTTGCCGCGAAAGAGCAGCGCCCCCTCCTTCAGCTGGATCTCACTGGCGAGCTGCGCCGTCGCCCGATAGGACTCCTTGCAGCGCGGGCAGATGACCCGCACCAGCCGCTGGGCCAAAATCCCGATGACCGACGAGGCGATGAGGAACCGGTCGACGGCCATCTCGGCCAGGCGCGTGAGCGAGCTGGGGGCGTCGTTGGTGTGGAGCGTGGAGAAGACGAGGTGCCCTGTGAGGGCGGCCTGCATGGCGATCTGCGCCGTCTCGCGATCGCGGATTTCGCCCACCATGAGGATATCCGGATCCTGACGGAGGAAGGAGCGGAGGGCTGAGGCGAACGTCATCTCGGCTTTGGGGTTGACCTGGACCTGATTGATCCCAGGCAGTTGCGCCTCGATCGGGTCTTCAATGGTGAGGATGTTTTTCTGCAGATCGTTTGTCATCTGCAACGCCGCGTAGAGCGTCGTCGTTTTCCCTGAGCCGGTCGGGCCGGTGACCAGGACGATGCCGTGTGGGGAGTGGACGAGCTGCTGAAACGTCTTCAGGGCGTCGGCGGCCAGGCCCAACTGTCCGAGATCCAGGACCTCCCGCGACTGATGCAGGAGGCGCATGACGACCTTTTCCCCGAACGGCGTGGGGATGGTGGAGACCCGCACGTCGATATCCTGATCCTCGATGCTCAATCGAAAGCGCCCGTCCTGGGCCTTGCGCCTTTCGGCGATGTCCATATCGGCGAGCACCTTGATCCGGGAGACCACCGCCGACTGCAGCGCTTTGGACGGCCCAGGCACCTGATGGAGGACGCCGTCGATGCGGAAGCGGGTCCGCAGGACGCCGTTGCCGGGCTCAAGATGGATGTCGCTGGCGTGTTCCTTCACGGCCTGCATCACCAGCAGGTTGACCAGGCGGACGACGGGCCCTTCGTCGGCGGTCGCCGCCCCGTCCACTTGGTGGGGCTGTTCCGCCGCCTTGATCGCTTGCGAGACCTCTTTGAGCGAGACGAGCGGACCGTAGTATTGATCCAGGGCCTTGCGGATGCTGGACTCGCTCGCCAAGACCGCTTTCACATCGCCGCCGACCTGCAGGCGCACGTCGTCCATGGCGAGGAAATTCAACGGATCCGCGATCGCGATGGTCAGCGTCTCGGCGATCTTGAAGATCGGGATGAGGGTATGCCGCCGGGCAAGCGTCGGCGGGATCAACTGGAGGACGTCCGGTCTGATGACGTGGGTGGAGAGGTCCACCGTCGCCAGACCCGACTGCGCGGCCATGAGCTCGACCAGAGCGCTCTCCGTCATCAGCCCTGCCTGCACGAGGATGCGTCTGAGCGGCTGGCCGGATTGCTCGGCGTGCGCCTGGGCGCCGTCCAGCTGCTCCTGGTTCAACGTGCCTTGCTCCAGGAGGAGCTCATACAACGGTTTGAGACGTCGCGTCGTCGCCATCGAAGGCCTCTATGGGAGGGCCTGTGGATCAGCGGGGTTCGGCGTCGCCCCGAGGAGTGTTCGGATCTGCTCCAGGAGCGGCTGGATGCGCAGCGGTTTCCGGAGGTAGACGTCGGCCCCGCAGTCTTTCCCCAACCGCTCATCCTTCTCCTGCGCCTTGGCGGTGAGCATCACGATCGGGATCTTCTGGTGGCGGGTGTCTTGCTTCAACATCGTGCACACCTCGTACCCGTTGAGCTTTGGGAGGATGACGTCGAGGAGGATGAGGTCGGGGGACTCGGCGCGGGCTTTGGTGAGCGCTTCGTATCCATCCGTGGCCGTGGGCACCGTGAGGCCGTCGGCCTCCAGATGCTTGGCCAGGAGTTTGACGATGAGCGGCGCATCGTCGACCACCAAGATGCGGGGTTTGTCAGCCATCACCACACCTCCCATCGCAACGCGAACTGTCTGCGGACCTTCCCGCGCAACGGGAGGCCCTGCAGCCCTCTTACAAGACTACCTGAACTCTCAGGGAATTGCCAAGTTGAGTTGCCGTAGGGTTCCCCTGGACCTGCGG
>JACPSQ010000104.1 GCA_016193195.1 Candidatus Omnitrophota bacterium | reverse complement strand
TGGAGTCCCCCCACCTGCCTGTCCCGCCTACGGCGGGACCCAAGAGGCGTATGATAGTTTACGGCTCCGCCAGAGGCGGAGCCGAGGACAGGTGGGGGGACGACGGTTCGTTTCCCGCGACCGAGCCCGGGTACCCCACACCCACGGGCACTGGGTGTGGGGTGGGCGAAGGGAGTGCCGGAGCACGAAGTGCGACGGCCTACCCGCTCCAAATCTCGCTTCGAGAAATGATGGGTGACCGTAAGAAGCATCCTCTCATCGGCGCAGCGTGGGGGCTCATGGCGGTCCTGTTCTCAGGTTGCGCGAGCGTGCCCATTGCCCCCGTCGCCAGTGCGCCCCAGCCCTTGCCTTCTTTTAAAGGTTCCTACCACAAGGTCCGACCGGGCGACACGCTGTGGAGAATCGCCCGCTCCTATGGGCTCGACGTGAAGACCCTCACAGCCGCAAACCAACTTCACGGCAGCACGTATCTGAAGGAGGGACAACAGTTGTTCGTTCCGCTACCGGTGGAATCCCAACGGTTCCTGTGGCCATTGCTCGGGTCGTTAAGAGCCTCCAGCGCATCCTGGGTTGAAATTGCCGCTCCTGCCGGGAGTTCCGTCCGTGCCACCCGTGGTGGACGAGTCGCCGTGGCGTCCCGCCAATTATCCGGCTTGGGGAAGACCGTGGTGTTGGATCACCTCGAGGGACACCTGAGCGTCTACGCCGGGTTAGACCAGATCCTCGTGAGCCCCGGCGCGACGCTCAGGCAGGGCATGCCGATCGGCATCCTGGGCTCACGGGTGTTGCACTTTGAGATCCGCCAAGGGGTCACGCCGAAAAACGTCTTAGCGCTGTTACCAGCCGAATGACAGAAACGAATCTGCGCCCTGAACTCACCCACCACCTGCACCGGCGTCTTCAAGCCTTTGGGGAGGGCTTCCAGCACAACCTGGCGATGATCGGCCCCCCAGGGAGCGGGAAGACCTTTCAGCTCCAACTGGTCATGACCCCCCCACCCCCTAATCTACTCCTGATCTATTGTGCCCTGTACCGGGAATCCTGCGGGAGCTTTCTCCGTCGGTTCCTCTCTGCCATCCTCCAGGCAAGCCTCCAGGGAGACCGGTTGCCGTTGAACTCGGTGAATCAATCGCTCGAGCCGCTGCTCCGGCACCTTGAGGGCCGCCTCCCGAAGACCGTCGCCGCCATTCGCCCCATCGAAGGCCTCTTGACAAAACGACTCTTCGGGGATGCCTTCAGTCGCGCGTTGGATCTCATCCCCATCCTGACAGTAGAATGTGGCCGGCCCTGTGTCCTCATTCTTGATGAATTTCTCTTCCTTGAGGAGCTCGGCTTCGCCCACGCCTTTCACGAATTGGGTAAACGCGTGATGACATGGCCCCACACGCTATTCATCCTGGCCAGTTCTTCCTGCTATCGAGCGCGGATGATCCTCCGCGAGCGGCTACAGCTCCTCTTCGGTCAATTCGAGTTGGTCACGCTCGATGCCATTGATCCAACGACACTGACCATGTGGGTGCAGAGGGAACTCAAAGGGGTGCGGGGCGCGAAGGCGGTGAGCCCGTTCCTCACCCAGTGGTTGGGCGCGTATCCGTGGTATCTGGCCGTCTTCCTGAAACGCCTCAGGGAATTGGCCGCGCTGGGGAAGCAGCCGGACTTCACGGAAGCCCTGTTCCTTCAGACCGCCTGGGACCTCTTGGGAAGCCCTGGGGGGACTCTCCGCCAATGGTGCGTGTCAAAAACCGAAGGGTTGACGCGCAGTCGTCTTGGCGCACGGGCGATCGAGGCGCTCATGCAGATCGCCAATGGAGCCCGCACGACCACGGAGATCGGGAAGCGGATCGGCCGCGCAGGACTTCCTGAAGCTTTGCAGTTGCTCGTCGAGCACGATCTCGCCAGGCGCAACGGCATGTGCTGGATGGTGACGGACCCGATCCTTCGCTGCTGGCTCTCCAGTGTGCTCTCCGCGCAACGGTCAGAACCGGGTTTCACGACCGCGGCCACCCGCCAACAGTTTGAGCGGTACCTGCGCGAGCTCTGGACGCACTGGATGCACACCCACCAGCTCTCGTTCACTGAACAGGTCGTCGGGCTCTTTGCACAGTTTGCCGACGAGACCGTTTCCCTCGACTCCAAGACGGGGCGCCTTCCCAAATTTCAAACAATCAGGACGCAGAGGCCCGAGAGCGCCGGCCCCGAAGCGTACCTCATTGCGGGTGGGCAGGGGAAGCAATGGTGCGCTAGCGTGCAGGAAGGCCCGGTGGATGAGAACGCCATTGGCCGTTTCGACGCCTTCTGTCGGAGTCAGACCCCAAAACCGTCTCGAAAGGTCGTCATCACCAAATCCATCTTGGACCAAAACGCCAGGCTCCTCGCCAAAACCGCAAACATCTGGGTGTGGGGCGCCGATGATCTCAGCACCCTGATGGGGCTCTATGGACAGATCTAGCTATGGCTGAGTTCGATCGACTGTGGGCTCCGTGGCGCAGCCGCGTGTTCTTCAAACCGCGAAGCCGAAGGTGCGTCTTCTGTGCGGCACGGCGTTCACGAAGAGATCCCCAGCACTACGTGGTGGCCCGTGGTGCCCAGGTCTTCGCGTTGCTCAACCGCTACCCCTATAATAACGGCCATCTCATGATTGCGCCGAAGCGACATGTCGGAGCCCTGGACTCGCTGCGACCGATGGAGTGGATAGGGATGCTGCGCATGAGCCGGCGCCTGATGAAGCGGTTGAGCAAGAGCCTCCACCCCCATGGCTTCAACGTCGGTTTGAATCTGGGAAAGGCCGCCGGGGCAGGGGTCCCGGGCCACCTCCACCTCCATATCGTGCCGCGGTGGAACGGTGATACGAATTTCCTCCCTGTCCTGAGTCACACGAAGGTCATCTCGCAATCGCTCGATGAGCTCTATCGCCTTCTTCGATGATACCGCAAAAGCGCGAAACCCCGCCAAGGCGTCCTACAGAAGCGCAACGCATCTTTGCGCCTTTGCGGGGCCGCAAAAACGCAAAGCGGCATGCTGCGTCTTTGCGAGGTGCGGTTTTGCGGCCCTTTTGCGGTTTGGCGGTGACAAGGGACGTTTTGAAATGAGCTCTAGCGAGCTGCTCACCACCGTGATCGCACGGGAGGAGTTAGAGGCTCGCGAGGAGCGCTGGCTCGCCCCGTACGCCATGAAGAGCCGCAGCAGCAAGGGGCGTCAGCATCCTGAGCCTGAGGATCCTTACCGGACGGCATACCGACGGGACCGGGACCGTATCATCCATACGACCGCGTTCCGGCGCCTGGAGTACAAGACCCAGGTGTTCGTCAATCACGAGGGGGACTATTACCGAACGCGGCTCACCCACACCTTGGAGGTGGCGCAGATCGGGGTCTCCATCGCCAGGATCCTTCGGCTCAACGAGGATTTGGTTGAAGCCGTCTCCCTCGCGCACGACATCGGCCACCCCCCCTTCGGCCACGCCGGTGAAGATGCGCTGCGCGAGCTCATGGAGGGGCACGGGGGGTTCGACCACAACATTCAGGGGCTGCGGATCGTCGACCTCCTGGAGGCACGCTAC
>JACPSQ010000128.1 GCA_016193195.1 Candidatus Omnitrophota bacterium | reverse complement strand
CCCATCAACATCTTCTTCTATCCGCATGTCGAGGTGGATGGCCGGGAGTTTCCCGGTGTGGAGACGGAGTTTCGGTTTCGTAACCTGCAACCAGGGAGGACGGGATGAACCACCAGCAACGGAGGATCGCGCTTGTCGTAGCCATGGGGGTGTGGGGCCTCCTGCCCGGCGGGCCCGCCTTTGCGGCGGAGCACGGAGGCAAAGAGCATGGTGGCACCGCCACACAGGAGCACGGCGGCACGACGCAAGAGCATGGCGGTCAGGCGGTCAAAGCCGAGCCGTCGGCTGAGCAGATCCGGCAGACGATTGAGCAGTACGTGAAAGGCCGAGAAGCGAAGGACGGCGCGTTCAATATCAAGGACGAGGTCACCGGGACCACTCGGAAGCTGACGTTCGTGCGAGTCCATGATCGCGTGGGCAAGACCGGTAACCTCTACTACTCCTGCACGGATATGCGGGATACGGCAACGGGAGAGCTGCTCGATCTGGACTTCGATGTGGATGAGTCACATGGTCATCTGCACGTGGTGGACACACGTCTCCACAAGGTCGCAGGCCAGGCGCGGTATACCTACGACGACAACGACAACCGGATTCCGCTGGCTGCGGATGGGCGCGAAAGGACGTACTGACACGCGAGGATGGATCGCCAGTCGCGTGACCGATTCACGGAGCTGCTGAAGCCCGTCGCCAGGGCGGCGCAGGCGTATGCCCGGCATCTGGCATGGAGCCGCAACGACGTGGAGGACATCCTCCAGACGGCGCTGCTCAACGCCACCCAGAAGTTCGGAGACTACGCGGAGGGGACGTCCTTCAAAGCGTGGCTGCTGCAGTTTGTGACCTACGCGGCGTTCAACGCGAACCGGCGGCATGAGCAGATCGACGCGCACGAGCTGATGGCGGATACAGAGGCACTGGATCGGCTGAGCGCGGTCGAGGTGCTCACGCATGAGGTCGCCTATGCGGAGTTGCTCAAGGCGCCGGATCGGATGCTCGGCCAACTCGGCCAGGAAATTCAGGAAGCCGTCAGAGCGCTGCCAGCCAAACGGCGCAGCATCTTCCTGCTGCGCGCCATCGGCGAGCTCAGCTATCGCGAGATCGCCGACGTCTTGGCGGTGCCGGTCGGCACCGTGATGGGGGAGCTCTGGCGCGCGCGGAAGGAGCTGCGCGCCGCGCTATGCGAGTACGTTCAGCAGCAGGGCCTCCTTCGAGAAGAGGGTGGGACGCATGCAGTGTGACGAGATCCGCCGGTGGATCAGCCCGTATCTCGACTCGGAGCTGGATCCGCACACCAACTTTGAGATCGCGCAGCACCTGGACGGCTGCGCGGCATGCCGGCAGGCCTTCGAGGCCGAGCAACAGCTTGAGACGTCGGTTGCTGCCTCGCTATCCAGCGATCCGCAGACGGAAGCGGCCTGGGACCAGGCCGTGCATCGTGCGATAGCCGGCAGCCGATCAAGGCCGCGCCGTTGGCAGTTGGCTGTGGCGGCTGTTGTCCTGTTCGTGGGGCTCGTGGGCGGTTGGCGCGGCTGGACCATGGCCCGCCAAGACCTCGTGCGCTCCGCACTCCGGAACCACCAGGAATATCTGGCGAATCGGATGACCCTGGACGTGCAGAGCGGCGCGCCGCAAACTGCCGAGGCGTTCTTCGTGAACAAACTGCCGTTCCCGGTTCGATGCCCGCGGAATCTGACCGACCAGGGGATCCGGCTCATCGGGGCACGGCTGTGCCATCTGAACCATGTACCGGTGGCCTATATTCTCTACCATGTGGACAGCCGTCCGATCTCGGTTTTCTTGCTTGATGCGGACAGCCTCGGACAGTTTAGGCAGGCGGCGGAAACATTGGGCCATCCGGATGCGCCGCGAGGCTACCGCGTGGGACGCTCGGTGATTGTCACGGCGCGCTCCGCTCTCGGGGTGATCTGTGCCGTTGGCGAGGTTCCACAGGCCACCTTGGAGCGAATCGTCGACTCCTATGCATCCGAGAGCACGTGACAGCGATGCAGAGCATGAGGTCTCGCAACCATATCATGGAGGGTGTTGTCCTAGGAGGTTTCGTGATGGCGGTTGGGTGTGCTGGCCTTGCGGCAGCCACTGTTCAAGAAGGTGAGGAGCTCATCGGGACGATCGCTCCGGGGTGGGAGAGCGTCGAGTGGGTCAACAGCCAGCCGCTGACGCTGGAGCAATTGCGAGGCAAGGTGGTGCTGCTGCGCTGGTGGACGGCGCCAGGGTGTCCCTTTTGCGAAGCCAGCGCACCGTATCTGGCGCAGTGGCATCAGCGCTATGCGCCGCACGGGCTGGTCGTTATCGGGATGTACCACCCGAAGCCGCCCGGGCGGATTCCGGTGGACGTGGTCAAGAAGCTAGCGCAGGGACTGGGGATGACGTTCCCGGTTGCTATCGATCCGGACTGGGAGACGTTGCGGCGCTCTTGGCTGGATGGGCGAACGGACGCTTGGACATCGGTCACCCTCTTGATTGATCAAGAGGGTGTTATCCGGTACGTGCATCCTGGCGGATCCTATACGGAGGAAGACGCCCGTGCGATGGACACCATGATTCGAGAACTCCTGCAGCGTCCACCATTCGCGCAGGCCCCACGCGCTCAAGGGAAGGCTACTCCATGAAGCGATCCACCTGGCTGATCCTGAGCGCAGGACTGATCGCCATCCTGGCTGCTGGTGTGTTCTTCGATCGTTGGCGCAACAAACAGCAGCTTGGGCGGTGGCTGCGGACTAGTCGCACCATGGCGACATCCGCACCGGCGTCAACCACTCCAGGAACCTCAAAGATGTCAGCGACTGAAACTGCATCGTCAAGGCCGCTGCCCACAGATGCCAAGGGCCGCACGCCCAACCGGCTCCTCCATGAGAAAAGTCCCTATCTGCTCCAGCATGCCTACAATCCGGTGAACTGGTATCCCTGGGGGCCGGAGGCCTTCGCCAAGGCCAAGCAGGAAGACAAACCCGTCTTTCTCTCTGTGGGCTACTCGACTTGCTACTGGTGCCACGTGATGGAGCAGGAGTCCTTCGATAATCCCGACGTCGCCAAGCTCATGAATGAGACCGTCGTCGCGATCAAGGTGGATCGGGAGGAACGGCCGGATCTCGACGCGATCTACATGAACGCGGTCATGGCGATGACAGGCAGTGGCGGCTGGCCCATGACGGTGTTCCTGACGCATGACGGCAAGCCGTTCTGGGGCGGGACCTATTTCCCGGCCGAAGATCGGTGGGGGCGACCCGGCTTGAAGAGCATCCTGCGCTCGATCAGCGAAGCCTGGCGGACCAAGCGAGCCGACATCCTCAGTTCCAGCCAGCAGCTCACCCGGGCGATTCAGGAGAGTGCCCGCACCGGCTCATCCACCCCGCTGACGACCGGTGTCTTGGAGCAAGCGACCGGACAGTTTGCCCAGCAGTTTGACGCCACCTATGGCGGGTTCGGCTTAGCGCCGAAGTTTCCCCGCAGCCACACCTCCTCGTTCCTCCTGCGGGCGTGGACGCACACGAAAGATCCGAAGACGCTGGAGATGGTCGAGCGCACACTCGATGCGATGGCGCGCGGGGGGATGCACGACCAGCTTGGCGGCGGCTTCCACCGCTATTCCACCGATGCCAAGTGGCTCGTGCCGCACTTCGAGAAGATGCTCTACGATCAAGCCCTGCTCGCCCGCACGTACCTCGAAGCGTATCAGGTCACGGGCAAGGCCCAGTACGCTGACACAGCCCGAGACATCTTCGAGTACGTCCTGCGCGACATGCGCGACCCCACTGGTGCCTTTCATTCTGCGGAAGATGCGGGCGAAGTCGGCAAGGAGGGCGAGTACTACGTCTGGACGCCGCAAGAGATCGACGCTGCGCTCAGCTCCGAGGAAGCCGCACTGTTCAAGCGCTTCTATGGGGTGACACCGAGCGGCAACTTTGAAAATGGAGCCACCATTCTTTCCATTTCGACTCCGCTGGATCCCTTCGCGGCCAACGAGCAGCGTCCGGTCAGCGAGGTGCGCCGGCAGCTTGAGGCCGCGCGGGCGAAGCTGCTGGCTGTCCGAACTCAACGGGAGCGCCCGCACCGGGACGACAAGATCCTCACCGACTGGAACGGACTGCTGATCGGCGCCCTCGCCTATGGAGCCCGCGCACTGGATGAGCCGCGCTATGCGCAGGCGGCACGCGAGGCAGCGGATTTTCTATTAGAGCGTCTGCAGCAGAACGGCCACCTGCTCCACCGCTACCGCGACGGCGAGGCGTCCATTCCGGCCTTCCTGGATGACCATGCCTTCCTCGCGTGGGGACTGATGGACTTGTATGAAGCAACGTTCGAGGCCCGCTGGCTCGCCGAGGCCAAGCGCTTGACGGACGAGATGGTGCGCCTGTTCTGGGATGACACAGCCGGCGGCTTCTTCTTCAGCGGGGATCAGAACGAGCGGCTCATCGCGCAGACCAAAGAACTCTATGACGGGGCGCTGCCTTCCGGCAATTCAGCGGCCGCGCTGGTCCTTGTGCGCTTGGGCCAGTTGACCATGGACAAGGAGCTCCAGGGCTACGCCGAGCGCACGTTTCAGGCCTTCTCCGGCCAGGCCAACCAGGCCTCTTCCGCCTTCCCGCAGTTCCTTAGCGCGCTCGATTTCTGGGTGGGGCCTTCGCAGGAGATCGTCATTGCAGGCGATCTGGCCTCGGCGGATACCCAGGAGATGCTTCGCGCGGTCTACGGACGATTTCTCCCCCGCACGTTGCTGGCGGTACATCCGGTCGGCGAAGCCGCCCAGACTGTCGAGGCGCTGGTCCCGTTCATTAAAGCGCAGCGGCCGCTCCAAGGCAAGGCGACGGCGTATATCTGCAAGAACTATGTCTGCAACCTGCCCACGACTGACGTGGCCAAGATGATGACCCTCTTGGACGATGCAACCCAACAGCGGTGATACAGGAGACATCTGATGGATGGGAGATTCAGCCCGTG
>JACPSQ010000093.1 GCA_016193195.1 Candidatus Omnitrophota bacterium | reverse complement strand
GGCGCCCTGTGCAAGCAATTGCTCTCGCCGCTTGGCATCGAGTTGGCCAGCCATGTCGTGGCGCTCGGCTCGGTGCGCGCGAGGCCTTCCTGGGTGAGCGTCGCGCGGCTGCGCGCGAAGGCCGACCCAACCCCCCTGCGCTGTCTCGATCCCCAGGCGACGAAGCAGATGATGCGCGAGATCGATGCCTGCGTGAAGGCCGGCGACACCCTGGGCGGCGTCTTCGAGGTGCTCATCGAGGGGGCGCCGCCGGGGCTGGGGAGCTATGTCCACTACGATCGGCGGCTCGACGCCATCCTCGGTCGGGCGATCCTCTCGATTCACGCCGTCAAGGCGGTTGAAATCGGGGATGGGGTCCTGGCGGCTTCGCTGCGCGGCTCGAAGGTCCAGGATGAAATCTTCTACGCGAAGGACAGAGGGTTCCATCGCTCCTCGAATCGATCCGGCGGGTTCGAGGGTGGGATGACGACCGGCCAGTCCATCGTCGTGCGAGGATTCCTGAAGCCGCTCTCGACGCTGCGCAAGCCCCTGCGGTCGGTGGAGATCCGAACGAAGCGCCCGGTGGTCGCCACCGTCGAGCGCTCCGACGTCACGACCGTTCCGGCCGCCGGCGTCATCGGCGAGGCCATGATCGCCTTCGAGCTCGCCCGCGCCATCCTCGAGAAATTCGGCGGCGATTCCTTGCGCGAGCTCAAGCGGAATTACCAGAACTATCTGCGCCAAGTCAGCCAGTTTTAGCACACAGCAATGAGCATACAGCACTCAGAGTTAGGCATGGAACACGCCTTCCAATTTGTGCGGCCATTCGCTCAGGAACAAGGCTGTGTGCTGTGTGCTGTGTGCTGTGTGCTGGTACGATGAACATCACCCTGACAGGCTTCATGGGGACGGGCAAGAGCGCCGTCGGGACTCGGCTGGCGAGGCGGCTCGGCTGGCGGTTCGTCGACCTCGATACGCTCATCGAAGCCAGCGCCAAGAAGCCGGTGGCGAAGATTTTCGCGGAGCACGGGGAGACGGTGTTCCGACGGATGGAGCAGCGGGCGATCCATCGGGTGGCGCGAGGCGACCAGCAGGTCATCGCGACCGGCGGGGGGGCCGTCGTCAATCCTGAGAATCGGCGGATCTTGAGGGCGCTGGGGCCGGTGATCTGCCTCACGGCGCACCCCAAGGTGATCCTCCAACGGGTGAGCCCGACCGTGTCGAGCCGGCCCATGCTCTCTGGAGGGGCTCCACTCCTTCAGATTCAGCGGCTCCTGCGCCAGCGCGCCGGGGCGTATGCGAAGGCGGACCTCACGATTGACACGAGCGCGCTGTCGGCCGACGAGGTCGTCGAGCGCATCTGGGGGCAGATCGGCCCCTGGATCTCCAAGGGCTGGCACTACCTGCTCAAGAACAGCGAGAAACTCACGCAGCGCTACGGCGGCAAGTACATCGCCGTGCTGGATGATCGCATCGCCTCCGTCGGCGCGACGCAACTCGAAGCCTACCAGCGCATCGCCAAGCCCGTGTCGCCTCGTTGCGAGGTCGGGATCTACTACATCCCGCTGCCGGAAGAACCTGCGCTTGCCCTGTGATGGGCCGGACATCCGCTGGCTCACGAAACCAGGCGCTGCCGAGGCAGATCGAGTTCCCATATCTGAAGGATGCCCAAGGCCGCTACGCGCCCATCGTCTACCTCCAGGTCTGGACCGGCAATCGGTGGCTCTACCTCCAGGCCTACGTGGATTCCGGGGCCTCCTGGAGCGTGTTCCACATGGACGTCGCGCAGCTCTTGCGCATCAACCTCAGCCGGGCGAAGCGGCGCTACGTCTCGCTGGGCAACGGGAGCGTCCTGCCGATCTACCTGCAACCTGTCCGGGTGCGGTTTGCCGGAGCGGAGTTTACGGCTCAGGCCGGGTTCTCTGACGCCCTGCGCATGGGGTTTAACCTCATGGGCCGCGCCGGGTTCTTCAACCGGTTTTCGATGTGTTTCAACGACCGCGCCCGGCTACTCACCGTGACCCGGCTCTCTCGCAACTAGCTGTTCCCGAAGACGGGCGTCTGATTTGTTTCTCGTGGGAATCCTATGGTAAGCTAATGCCGCTATGCTGAATCAGCGGGAACGATTCGTCCTGTTGAATCTCATTCCTGATGTCGGGTCCTTGAGGCTCCGGAAGCTGCTGGAGCATTTCGGAAATTTGGAGCGGCTGTGGCAGGCGCGTTCGCAGGACCTCGAGCAGGTCAACGGAATCGGTCCAGGGCTTGCCAGACAACTCGTGGACGGCATCCGTAACGAGCGAGTGCTTGATGAGGAGCTTGCCCTCGTGCAGCGGGAGGGTGTCTCCATCCTGACACGCTGCGATGCAAACTACCCGAAGCTCTTGAAGGAAATCCACGATCCGCCGCTGGTGCTCTATGTCAAGGGGAGTCCGTCCGCGCTCGATGAGGCCTCGGTAGCCATCGTGGGCTCTCGTCGGGCTTCCCTGTACGGCTTGGAGGTCGCTGAGCGGCTGGCCTACGACTTGGCCCTGCGTGGGGTCGCGGTCGTCTCCGGTGTCGCCCGTGGGATTGACGGGGCAGCGCATCGAGGCGCCCTG
>JACPSQ010000094.1 GCA_016193195.1 Candidatus Omnitrophota bacterium | reverse complement strand
TCGAATCACGAGATGCACCTGCGGACGACCCAGAAGCGCTACACGAAGTTCCAGGAGGTGGAGGCGATTGCGAACGAGCTCGCGAGATCCTACGGCGAGTCCCATCCCGACATCGGCATCATCGGCTGGGGCTCAACTGAAGGGGTCATCCGCGAGGCGGTGCAGATGGCGGTGGACAAGGGCTACTCCGTCGGTGCGCTCCATCCCAAGATCCTCTACCCCCAGCCCTTAGCGAAGCTGAGGGAGTTCATTGAAGGCCCCAAAGCGATCATCATTCCCGAGGTGAACTTCACCGGACAGTTCGCGACGCTGTTGCGCAAGCGGTTCGCGTACGATTTCATCCAGCTCAACAAGTGCATCGGGCTGCCCTTTACGCCCAAAGAGATTTTCGACAAGATCGAGGAGGTAGCCGCGCATGTCCACGCCGGTCAGCGAACTCACGCCGCAAAGCTATAAGTCGGACGAGCATCCGATCTGGTGTCCCGGCTGCGGGGACTTCGGGGTGCTCGCCTCGCTGTACAACTCGCTCGCCGGCCTTGCGATCAACCCGAACAACCTCGTGGTCGTCTCCGGCATCGGCTGCTCAGGCCGGACGTCGGGGTTCATCAAATCCTACGGATTCCACAGCGTGCACGGTCGGGTGCTGCCAGTGGCAATGGGGATCAAGCTTGCCAACCCCTCCCTCGAGGTGATCGGCGCGGGGGGCGACGGGGACGGGTTCGCCATCGGAGGAGGCCATATCCCGCACGCGGCTCGGCGGAACCTTGACCTGACCTACCTCATCATGGACAACTCGACCTACGGCCTCACGAAGGGGCAGTATTCGCCGACGGCCCCGGTGGGATTCCAGGCCGGCTCGACGCCGTACGGCAACATCGAGCAACCGCTCAACCCGCTCGCCATGTTGATCGCGTACGGGGCGACGTTTGTCGGGCAGGGCTACTCCGGGAAACCGAGAGAACTCGCCGATCTCATCACCAAGGCGATCGAGCACAAAGGGTTCGCCTTTGTGAACGTCATCAGCCCCTGCATCACGTTCTATAACACCTATAAGGTCATCCCCCCGCTCTTGCGGGAGGTCCCGAGAGATCACGACGTGACCAATCGGGCGAAGGCGTTTGAGCTGGCGCTCGAGACGACTCACGTGTCACTTGGCGTTTTTTACCAGGTGTCTCGCCCAACCTTTGAGGAGGGGGTCGCCGAGGTGATCAAAAAGGCGCAAGCGTCCAGCCCGCCTCGATTAGATGCGATCTTCTCCGAGTTCTCCTGAGATGATTACAGTGATTTTGAAAGCGTGATTACAGTGATTCATGTGTGCTCTCGCCTTCATCACCGTAATCATTTTTTCAAATCACTGGAATCATTGCTATGAAGACTCGCCTTGAACGCGACTCCCTGGGGGCCAAACGCGTCCCCGCCTCCGTCTACTACGGCATTCAGACCTTCCGAGCGGTTGAAAACTTCCCCATCAGCGGCCTGCGGTTGCCGCTCGAGATGGTGCGCGCCTACGCCCTCATCAAGAAAGCCGCCGCCCACGCCAACGCCGCTCTGGGCGACCTCCCCCGCCGGCACGCCTCGGCGCTCGGCCATGCCTGCGATGAAGTCCTGCGCGGGAAGTTTAACGACCAATTCGTCGTCGACGTGTATCAGGCGGGGGCCGGAACCTCCTTCAACATGAATGTGAACGAGGTGCTCGCCAACCGCGCGAATGAGCTGTTGGGCGCGCGCAAAGGCAGCTATCGGCACCTGCGCCCCAACGACCACGTCAACATGGCGCAGTCGACGAACGATACCTTCCCCACGGCCATGCGCCTCGGCTGCCTGATGGCGCTCCCTCCGTTGCAGGACGCCATGGAGCTGCTCGAGGGGGCGTTGCAGCGGAAGGCGCGCCAGTTTGCTCACATCGTCAAAGCCGGCCGGACCCATTTGCAGGATGCGGTGCCGGTCCGGTTGGGCCGGGAGTTCGGCGCGTATGCGCTGGCGGTGAACAAGGCGCGCCGCCATATCGCCGAGACCGCCCGCGCCCTGAACGAGCTCAACCTGGGCGGCACGGCGGTCGGCACCGGCATGAACACCCATCCCCGCTATCGCCTCCTCGCCATCGGCGCCTTGCGCCGATGGACACGGCTGCCGCTTCGAGGCGCCCATGACCTCATGGAACGCACGGAGAGCCTGGGCGACTTCGCGCGGTTCTCCGGGAGCCTCCGCGCCTTTGCGCTTGAGCTCATCCGCATCGCCAATGACCTCCGGTTGATGACGTCAGGCCCGAACACCGGATTCGGAGAGATCGACCTTCCGGCGGTGCAGCCAGGATCCTCCATCATGCCGGGGAAGGTGAACCCCGTCATCCCAGAGATGGTGGATATGGTCGGATTTCAGGTGCTCGGCCACGACACCACGGTCGCCGTCGCCACCCAGGCCGGCCAACTGGAGCTGAACGTGATGATGCCGGTGGTCGCCTATAACGTCCTTCAGACCATGCGCCTCCTCACCGCCACAAGCCGCATCTTCGCCCTCCGGTGCGTCCAAGGGATCACGGCGCATCCGCAACGCTGCGAGGCGCTGGCCCATCGCAGCCTGGCCTTGGTTACCGCGCTGGCTCCCCAGATCGGCTACCTGGGCGCGGCGAAGGTCGCGAAAGAGTCGCTCGACACGGGCAAATCCATCCTGGAGCTGGTCGTCGGCCATCGCCTGCTTGACGCGAAGGCCGCCAAGCGTTTGCTGGATCCTTACCGCCTCAGCCGTTCCGTGTAACTTTTGCGTCGCGCACATCTTCGTCGTTGTGCTACAATTTTGCTCCCGATGCGCCCGTAGCTCACTTGGATAGAGCGCTTGGCTTCGAACCAAGAGGTAGCAGGTTCGATCCCTGCCGGGCGCGTGAAAAAAAGTGACCAGTGAGTAGTGGCGAGTGATGAGGAATGCCGCAACGCATGATGCGGGAAGTCCTGAGGAATGCCGCAACGCATGATGCGGGAAGTCCTTTCACTGATCACTCGTCACTGATCACTGTGGATGGGCCGCTAGCTCAACTGGTAGAGCTGCTCCCTCTTAAGGAGATGGCTGCAGGTTCGACTCCTGCGCGGCCCATCACCCCACATGCTTCGCTTTGCGAAGCAAAGCGTGTGGGGTGATACCGAAGCGCACCGAGATCAGGAAGGTGCGCTGAGGTACCAACCTGATTCGCGCGGGCGGATGGCGGAACCCTTCGACTGCGCTCAGGATTCCGTCCCGAGCGAAAGTCGAGGGACGGAACTGGCCGGCGCGTCCCGATGCGGGCGAGTGGCGGAATGGCAGACGCGACGGCCTTAGGAGCCGTTGGGGCAACCCTTGGAGGTTCAAAACCTCTCTCGCCCACTTGACGCTGATGGAGGATTTGAAGGCCGAGCGCCCATCGCGCTCGGCATTCCGCGGCTGCCCTGATGGCAGCCGCTTCAGGAGCGACGCGTGAGTAGCTCAGGGGTAGAGCATCACGTTGCCAACGTGAGGGTCGTCCCGACAGAGGCCGAAGGGAACACGAAATATTCAGGCGGGTGTAGCTCAGCGGTAGAGCATCACGTTGCCAACGTGAGGGTCGTGGGTTCAAGTCCCATCACCCGCT
>JACPSQ010000108.1 GCA_016193195.1 Candidatus Omnitrophota bacterium | reverse complement strand
GTAGCAGTTGAGTCCGTAGTCCATAGTCCGAAGTCCGAAGCAACGGCTGAGCATTTGCTACGGACTACCGACTTCCGACTACGGACTAAGCGCTACGGACTACCGACTTCGGACTACGGACTAGAATCACCACTGGAGGAGGAGGGAGCCCCAGGTGAGACCGGCGCCGAAGGCCACCATGACGACGTGATCGCCACGCGTAACGACGCCTTCCTGGACCGCCTCATAGAGGGCAATGAGATTGGACGCCGCAGAGGTGTTGCCGTAGCGCTGGAGGTTCATGTAGACCTTCTCAAGCGGCAGGGCAGCCCGCTTGGCCACCGCTTCGATGATGCGGATATTGGCTTGGTGGGGGATGAAACACTCCACGTGCTCGGGCTTGAGCGTCGCCTGCTTCACGACTCGCTTGGCGGAATCCGCCATCCGACGGACCGCCACTTTGAAGACCTCCCCGCCGTTCATCCGGAGGAAATGCATCCGCTGGTCGACCGATCGATGGGAGGGCGGGTGCTTTGAACCGCCGCCCGGCATGTAGAGGAGGCTGGCGGCGGAGCCATCCGAGCCCATGTCCGTTGCGAGGATCCCGCCGCGCTTGACCGGCGCCATCACGCACGCCCCGGCCCCGTCGCCGAAGAGCACGCACGTGGAGCGGTCGGTCCAGTCGATGAAGCTGGAGAGGACTTCGGCTCCGATGATCAGCGCGTTACGATAGCGCCCCGTCAGGAGATACTGTTGGGCGGTCACCATGGCAAAGACTGACCCTGAGCAGGCCGCCGAGAGGTCAAAGCAGACCGCGGCGCTCGCCCCCAACCGATGCTGCACCAGGCAGGACGTCGAGGGGAACAACATGTCCGGGGTGGCGGTCGCGACGATCAGCAAGTCGAGATCTCGCGGATCGAGCTGCGCGGCCTTGAGCGCGTCATGGGCGGCGAGACAGGCGATGTCGCTCGTGGTCGTCCCGGGCTCCACGACGCGCCGCTCCCGGATGCCGGTCCGACTCTGAATCCACTCATCGTTCGTATCCACGATCTTCTCGAGGTCGGAGTTGGTGAGCACTTTCGGAGGGACGTGCATCCCTAGACCGATGATCCCAATGCGTCGTGAGGGGGGGTGCCGGCTGACCGGGGTCATGGTGAACCGAGACGCGCGTGCTGCATGTAGAGCTGAATCGCTTCCACCATGTTCCGGTTGAGCTCATGGCGAACCGATTCGTAGGCGACGCGGATGGCGTTCTTGATCGCCTTGCCGCTTGAGGCGCCGTGCGCGATGATCGAGATCCCGTCCACCCCCAAGAGGGGGGCGCCCCCATGCTCCGCGTAGTCCACCTCCTTCCGCAGGTGGATAAAGGCGTCACGGGCCAGCCATGCCCCGATGCGGGTCATGGGACTCATCGTCAGCGAACGCTTCAGCAGCACGTTAATGGCATACGCCAGGCTCTCCGCGGTCTTCAACGCGACGTTTCCGGCAAACCCGTCGCAGACAATGACGTCGAACTCCCCGGAGAAGATGTCCCGGCCCTCCACGTTGCCGACGAAGTTGACCCCGGAGGCCTCCAGCATCCCGTAGGTCTCCTTGATGAATTCCGTGCCCTTCGTCTCTTCTTCCCCGACGTTCAGCAGCCCGACGGTCGGTCGGGCCTTTCCGAGCACACACCGGACATAGGCCTCACCCATGAGCGCGTACTGGACGAGGTGCAACGGCTTGGGGTCGATATTCGCTCCGACATCAATGAGGAGGGTGTCACCCTTCACGCCTGGCAGGACGATGGCGATCCCCGGGCGCTCGATCCCGGGCAAGAGGCCCACGAGGAGGGTCGTGGCTGACACAACCGCCCCGGTGTTACCGGCGGAGACAAACGCATCCACCCGCTTCTCCTTCAGGAGGCCCACGCCGACGTTGATGGATGACTCGCGCTTCTTGCGAATGCTCGCCACCGGCGACTCATCCATCCCGATGACTTCCGGGGCGTGGAGAATCGAGAGGTTGGTCGGACGTTTGGGGTAGTGGGAGAGCTGCTGCTCAATGGCCTCGCGCTGGCCGACCAGGACGATCTCGAGGGGCAACTCCCTGGCGGCGCGGATCGCTCCGGCCACCGGGGTCTCCGGCGCGGCGTCGCCGCCCATGGCATCGAGCGCAATTCTCATCGATAGGTCGCTCTTATTCTGGCGCCTTCTTCTTTTTCTCCCGCACCGTGATCACCTGCCGGCCTCGATAGTACCCGCAATGGGGACAGACGTGGTGCGGGAGGACGGGTTGAGCGCACTGGAGGCACTTCGTCATGGACGGCAACCTGAGCTTCCAGTGGGTCCGACTTTTATCTCGACGCGACTTCGAATGCTTTCGTTTGGGGAGCGCCATGGTCACTCCTGATGCGGTTTGACGGGGCTTCGTTGGTGAGCGCACGAGGCGACGTTGAGATCCTGGCCGCAGGAAGGACACAGCCCTTTGCAGCCGGGCTGACAGAGCGGGACGGTCGGGTAGGCCAAGATGACTTCCTGGCGGATATCATCGGTGATGTCCACAATATCGGCGGGCTGGACTCGGTAGCTGAGCAGGGCGTCGGTCCTCACGGTCCAGGGAAACCCTTCCAGGCACCGCCCGCAGGAAAGATGCAGCGGGGCGCGAATCTCCACGTCCACCACCAGCTCGCGGTCCACCTTCGTGATGAACGCATCGACTTCAAACGGCTCCTTGAGGCGAACGTCGGAGCGATCCATATCCATCGTCGTGGGATCGTAGCTGGCGAGGCGCTGGAGGCCCTCAGGCGGGATCGTGCTGACCTGGATCTTCATCATCGGTGGCTGAGCTTCCGGCGCAAGGCGTCGGCCACGTACGGGGGGATGAACGCCGAAAGATCGGCCCCAAAGGCCCCCGCTTCTTTGATGAGCCGAGCCGACACATAGGCGTAGGACTCCGAGGGCATCATGAAGATGGTCTCGACCTCCTCAGAGAGCTTGCGATTGGTCAGGGCCATCTGGAACTCGTACTCGAAGTCGGAGAGCATCCGCAGGCCCCGGATCATCACCCGTGCCCGTTTGCGCCTGACGTAGTCCACGACCAGCGAGTCAAAGTGGTCAACCGTAACGCCCCGCAACGATCGGGTGGCGCGCTGGAGCAACCGGACGCGTTCCTCGATCGTGAAGAGGGGTGACTTGGACGGGTTGTGGGCGACCGCCACGATCACCTCGTCGAAGATGTTTCGGGCCCGCTTGATCAGGTCAATGTGGCCGTAGGTCACCGGGTCAAACGTGCCTGGGTAGACAGCCCGCATAATTTTTGCTCCGCAAAAATTATTCTAAGGCGTTTGTATATAAAAAGAAAGCACCGTATCCCCATACCGGTGCCGCGCACGCTGTTGCAGTGGACCAACGGAAGATGGCAGCGTGGTCCGTCGATCGTGTTCAATGGCCACAAGGCCAGCGGGGGCGAGCATAGCACACTCCACGACGGTGTTCAAGGCTTTTTTTCCTTCCCCGCTTCGGTAGGGGGGATCAAACATCATGACGTCAAACGGCGGCTCGGCCTTCGCGAGCTGTCGGAGCCCACGCTCCACATCCAAGTGGACGATCCGCCACGCGCTGCGGGGAAGCTCCCCGGCCACCCGATCCAGGTTGCCCCGGATGTTGATGAGCGCGTCCGGATCCGCCTCGATGAACGCGACAAACGATGCATCCCGGGAGAGCGCCTCCAGCCCAAGCGCCCCGCTGCCGGCAAATCCGTCGATGACCCGCGCCCCCTCAATGGAGGAACCCAAGATGTTAAACAGGGCCTGCCGCACCTTGGCTTCCGTCGCGCGGATCTGCCGAGGGGTGGTGAGCTGGAGCCCTTTGAACTTTCCTCCCGTGATGCGCAACATCGATCGGAGAACCTCAGCCTGGCGCCTGGTGGAATCTGGCAAGCCGCTCCTTCAGCCGAAAGACCGACGGATCGCTCAGGGAGGGATCTCGGCCGATGAGGGCCCGAGCCTCCTCCCGCGCCAACTCGAGCAGGGCGCGATCTCGGGAGAGGTCGGCGAGACGAAACCGCAGCCACCCATGCTGACGGCGACCCAGCAGCTCCCCCGGCCCGCGCAGCGCTAAATCCCTCTCGGCAAGCTGAAAACCGTCGGATGTCTGCACGAAGGCGTGAAGCCGCTCCCGGATGCCCTCCTCGGCGGCGTCACTGACGACGATGCACGTCGCCGGATGGGTGCCGCGGCCGATCCGTCCCCGAAGCTGGTGTAGCTGGGCCAGTCCAAACCGCTCGGGATGCTCAATGACCATGATGGTCGCGTTCGGGACATCCAACCCGACTTCGACGATCACCGTTGACACCAAGAGGTGGAGCTCGCCGTTGAGAAACGAGCGCATCGTCTCTTCTTTCTCCCGCGGCCGCATCGCCCCGTGCAGCAGTCCGACCCGGAAGTCCGTGAAGGCGCCCGCCTGAAGCCGCCGGGCCATCTGGCTTGCGGCCCTGATCTCCCTCGCCGATCGCTCATCGATGAGCGGATACACGATGTAGCCCTGCCGGCCCTGCGCCAACTGCTGACGGACCGCGGCGTACAGCGCCTCCCGCTCGGTGTCGCGCATCCAGAGGGTGGTGATGGGGCGACGGCCCGCCGGAAGCTCGGTGATCGTCGAGACGTCAAGGTCTCCATAGAGGGAGAGCGCGAGGGTGCGCGGGATCGGCGTCGCGGTCACCACCAGCACGTCCGGCCTGTCGGCCTTTTTGGCCAGCTGCGCCCGCTGGACGACGCCGAACTTGTGCTGCTCGTCGATGATGACGAGTGAGAGGCGGTGGAACGTAACGTAGCGTTGGATCAGCGCGTGGGTCCCGATGACCACCGCCGTCTCCCCGCTGGCAATCGCTTCGGCGCACCGCTTCCGTTGGATCGCACTGACCCCTTGGGACAGGATCTCCACGGAGACCCCAAGGGCACCGAGGGAGTCCCTGACCACGCGGGCGTGTTGGTCGGTCAGGAGCTCGGTCGGCGCCATCAATGCGACCTGGCAACCACTCTGGACCGCGACCGCCATCAGGAAGATCATCACGATCGTCTTGCCGCAGCCGACATCGCCCTGCAGCAGCCGACGCATGGGAGCGGGTTGGCCCAGATCAGCCAGGAGCTCATCCAGCACCCGTTGCTGGCTCACGGTCAGCGCGAAGGGGAGCTGCCGGCGCAACCCCTGCACCAGGGGACCCTCGAGCTGATAGCGTTGAGGCTTGGTCTGAGCGACGGTCCTGGCGCGACGCTGGGCGAGCGCAAGCTGGAATGCAAACAGCTCTTCGAAGGCGAGCCGCTCCCGGGACGCCTCCAACGTGCCCCACGAGGTCGGGAAATGGAGCTCGCGGATCGCCTGATCCACCGGAGGCCAACCGTGAGCTCGGCGGAGCGGTTCCGGCAGCGCGTCGTCAAGCGCCTCGCTGCAACGCTCGAGGACCCTTGAGGTGATTTGGCGAAACCACCGTTGACTGAGCCCGCTGCTTGCCGGGTAGATCGGGACAATCCGACCGACGTGCAGGGACGGGTCCTCCTCGCCCTCCCCTGCAAGCTCCGTTTCTGGATGGATCATCTGGAGGCGGGGACGCGCTTCAAGCCGCCCGTACAGGAAGAGCTCGTCGCCAATCTTCAGCTGCTGCCCCAGGTAGGGCTGGTTGAACCACACGCCATAGATCACGCCGGACCCATCCCCGAGCGCCGCCTCAAAGATCGTTTGATTCCGCCTCAAGCGACGCAGGCTCTTCGCGAGCACCCGTCCCCTCACCGTGACCGCCTCCCCTGGGATCGCGTCACGGATCCGCATCAGTCGAGTCCGATCCTCATACCGACGTGGAGGGTAGTAACAGAGATCCTCAACGGTCCGAATCCCCAACTGGGCAAGCTGGCTCAGGCGGTGAGGCCCGACCCCCTTCACGTAGCGGATCGAGCGCTCACCCAGAGGTACTTGTGCCACGGTCATCGCCGATGTATAATGCTGCACGCTCAGGAAGAAACGTTATGGAGCAAATTTCATGCAGCAGTGTGCGATCTGCGGAAAAGGGCCGGTGATTGGCAGTCGGGTCACCCACCGTGGAAAGCTGAAGAAAGAAGGTGG
>JACPSQ010000031.1 GCA_016193195.1 Candidatus Omnitrophota bacterium | reverse complement strand
GGCCATGAGCATCCAGGGCACCGTCAACAAGACCGCGGTGCTGCTGGCGATCCTGCTCGTGTCCAGCTCCTGGATCTGGGGACAGGCCGTTGCTGGCGCTCCGGTGCAAGGGTTCATCGGGCTTGGCGCCCTGACCGGATTTGCGGTGGCGATCGTCACGGTTTTCAAGAAGGCCTGGGCACCGATCACCGCGCCGCTCTATGCCGTTCGGGGTGCTGGCCGCGCTGTTGATCGCCTATACCTCTCGCCTGATCCCGGTGACGGCCAACTTCCGCCTGGGCGTGGCCGCCGCCACCGGCGGGATCATGCTGGTCTATCTGGCCAGCTTCGTCCTGGGGTTCTTCGGCATCGCCATGCCGTTCCTCCATGGCAGCGGCCCCATCGGCATCGGGATCAGCCTCTTCATCGTGGTGATTGCGGCGCTGAATCTGGTGCTGGATTTTGACTTCATTGAGCAGGGGGCGCAGAACCACCTTCCGAAGTACATGGAGTGGTACGCGGCGTTTGGCCTGCTGGTGACGCTGGTCTGGCTGTATCTTGAGATCATCCGGCTGCTGTCGAAGCTGCGCAGCCGACGCTGAGAGCCGAGTCATCCCCCGCCCGCCTTCGGCACCATCCCTGGAATATCGCGTGACGCCCTCTACCGTCCTTGATAGAATCGTGCGCGCGATCACCCTGTGATGACATATCGAATTGGTATTTCAGGATCGTATGGCGGGATGAACCTTGGCGACGAGGCGATCTTAGAAGTCCTTCTCAAGGAGCTGCGCGCCACGCTGGACGTGGAGGTGGTCGTATTTTCCCGCGACCCCCAGGATACCGAAGCGCGGCATAAGGTGCGCGCCGTACCGATTCGCGATCTGCACAAGGAAGACGTGCTGGAGCATCTCAAGCGGCTTCACCTGTTTGTGCTGGGAGGAGGCGGGATTCTCTTTGATGGCGTGCTCGACGGGTTTCTCCGCGACGTCAACTGGGCCAAGGAGCTAGGGATTCCGGTGATGGTCTACGGGGTCAGCGCCGGGCCCATCACCAGCCCGGATGCCAAGCAGCTTGTTGTGGATACGCTCAATAAGGTGGACAAACTGACGGTTCGGGAGGGGGAAGCCAAGCGCGCGCTGCATGATCTGGGCGTGACGCGCGACATCGAGGTGACCGCCGATCCGGCCCTGTTGCTGGAGCCGAAGCCGTTCACGAAAGAGCTGCTGAAGAAGGAAGGCGTCGAGCCGGACATTCCGCTGGTGGGGTTTTCGGTGCGCGAGCCCGGGCCGGCGGCGCCCGCCTTGAACATCGAGCAGTATCACGCCCTCTTGGCTGACGCAGCGGATTTCATGATCGAGCGCTTTGACGCTCAGGTCCTCTTTGTCCCGATGGAGCGCGGCGAGCATAAGGACCTGCAGCACTCGCATGCGGTGATCGCGAAGATGGCTCGTGCGGATCGGGCGCGCGTCGTGAAAGGCGATTACACCGCGGCGCAGATCCTCGGACTGGTCGAACACATGGTTTTTGCCGTTGGCATGCGGCTGCACTTTCTCATCTTCGCCGCGATCCACCATGTGCCCTTTGTCCCCCTGCCCTACGCCTCAAAAGTGACCGGTTTACTGGCCGATCTGGAGATGCCCATACCCTCCATCAGGGAGCTCAACGTGGGCAAGCTCTGCGCGTTGCTCGATCGCACATGGGATTTGCGCAAGGAGGCGCGCAGGCATCTGGAGCAGAAGGTGCCCATTCTGCAGGCGCGCGCCAAGCACACGAACCAAATCCTCTGCGAGCTGCTGCGTTCCCTCACCCCGTCATAGGTCACCGGACCGCCTTCCCGAACCCCAGCCGCACCCACAGGGGAATCAGCGCGAAAATCGGTGCCGTGCTAAATAGTGTCGGCTTGTTGGGTAGGCTGGCACATTTAGGCCGGCACGAGATTTTCCCTGGTAGCAGGGTCAAGGTCACCTTCTCTGTCGCCTTCTCGCTTCCCACTTCGTTCGTTGTTCGTAGTTCGGTGTTCGTTGTGCGAAGCTACCATCAACGAACAATGAACAACGAACTATGAACGCTCTGATGGCAGGGGTTACAATGGCATCTGAAACCGGAATGCTGACGCTCCTCTTGCACGGAAGACATGCTCCCCCAACACATGCTGAGGTGGGTGGGCAGGGCCGCGACGCGGTCGAGTACCAGCCGCTCGGGCAGTGGATCGTGCCCTGGCGGTTCGATTCGTTCGAGGCGGAATACGAAGTGCTCCGCGCGGGCGCGGGGCTGATCGACTATTCGACCCAGGCCTTCATCGAAGTGCGCGGGAGGGACCGGGCGACGTTCCTCAACGCGCTCCTCACCAACGACATCAAGCGACTCTCACCCGGCACGGGGTGCCGGGCCGCGCTGCTGGATCCCTCCGCGAAGGTGATCGCTGAGCTGGCGGTGCTGGCCGATCCGGACGCGATCTGGCTGCTCTGCGATCTCTCCCGCTCCGGCGTGGTGGCGCAGACGCTCGATCGGCATCACTTCAGCGAAGAGATCTCCCTGACCAACCACGAGCGCCGCTGGGCCGCGCTGGCGCTGCAGGGGCCACGGACGATGGACCTCCTGCGCCCGCTCTTCGGGGTGGCGGGTCCCGTTCCTCAGCCGGGCGACCATGCGGTGGTCGCGCTCCAGGACCTGACGATCCGGCTCGTCCACTCTCGCCTCACCGACGAGCCGGGCCTCCTCTGCCTCGTCAGAGCGGAGGAGGCGCTCGCGGTGTGGGGGTGGCTGAGCCGACGAGGACGCGAGATGGGCCTTTCGCCGGTGGGGTGGGAAGCGCTGAACACCGCGCGGATCGAGGCGGGGATCCCCTGGTTCGGCATCGACATGGACACGGTCAACCTCCTCCCTGAAACCGGATTGGAGGAGCAGTTGGCGAGTGAGACGAAGGGCTGCTACGTCGGGCAGGAGATCATCGCCCGGGTGCGGACCTACGGCTCTGCGAACAAGAGACTGATGGGGCTGCTCATCGAGGGAGACGACGTGCCTGAAACAGGGGATCCGATGATGCGCGGCGGGGAGCTGCTCGGGCACGTCACCAGCGCCTGCCGCTCACCCGCGCTGCGGCGCCCCATCGCCATGGGATATGTCAAGCGCGGCGCGTATGAGCCTGGGACCGCGGTCGAGATCCTCCATGGCACCGACCGGCTGCGGGCGACGATCACGACGCGGCCGTTCATTCCTCCCAAGGGCTAGGATGGTTGCCAGTACCGGAGGAACTCGTGCAGGTGGGTCAGGGTGGAGAGGGTGGGCATCCGGTCGAGGAAGACCTTGCCGGCGAGGTGGTCGCACTCATGCTGAATGACGCGGGCGAAAAAGCCTTGGGCGTGGAACCTGACCTTTTCCCCTTTGCGGCTGTACGCCTCCACTTCGAGCGATTCCGCGCGAGGCACCCGGCCTCGAAACTCGTGGACGCTCAGACAGCCTTCCCAATCTTCGAGCTGTCGCCGTGAGGCGTTGAGGATCTTCGGGTTCACCAGCACCGTCAGCGGAATGGGCCCCTCCCCTGGATAGCGCCGGTTGTCCTGCACCTCGATGACGGCGATCTGCTTGGAGAGGTGCACCTGTGGCGCCGCAAGCCCCACCCCATCGTACTCGCGCATGGTCTCAATCATGTCGTCGATGATCCGCTGCACCGGCGGGGAGGGAATGCTCTCTTTCGGAACCGCCTGCGCCGGCGTGCGGATCACGGGATGCCCGAGCCGCGCCACTTTCAAAATCGACATGGCGCTATTATATAATGGAATGGATGGACGGAACAGACGGAATTGACCGAAGGGGCGGACGGGACGCGGTCGGACTCCTGCTGGACCAGATCGCCGACATGCTGCCGCAGGATCGGGCGGCGCTGCGCATGCTCAAGACATCGGTCGCGGCCGAGACGCGGGGGCCGCTCATCCGCAACGACGCCTTGCTGGAGCGGTACCGCTCGGATGTCGCCAAGGGTCTGCGGGAACCGAATGAGCGGGTCGAGCAGATCTTGACGCTGAACAGGATCCGCTCGCAATCCGGCATCGCCACCGTCACCGTCATCACCGAGCCGTACGCCTGCCCAGGCCG
>JACPSQ010000107.1 GCA_016193195.1 Candidatus Omnitrophota bacterium | reverse complement strand
GTGTAGGTCCCATCCGCGTCCCCCGAGGCCGCCTCCGCCCAGTGTGCTGCTCCAAGCAGCCAACCCGCCAGCCCCACGGCTGCCCACGCCGACGCCCAGGTCATGACGCGCATCAGCGTCAGGTCCCTCGCGCGATTTCCACGCTCATCCCGCCCGTTTCCCGACGGCGTTCCACCACGATCTCATGGTGGCGCTCCACGAGCCTGAAGAAGTGCTGACTGGCGTCGCTTTCGGGAAACGCGGTCTCATCGACGCGGAGCGGGGAGCGGGCCTTGCGGGGGTCGTTGCCTCCCAAGGGAATCCGGAGGGCCACCGTCATCCCCCAGTCGAGGTTGCCTTTCGTGTCATTGCTCAGCAGCCCATCGATCACCACGGTCTGAACCGGCGTGTATTCCGCGCGCAGGGTCCAGCCGTAGCGATTATTGAACTTCTCGAAGTTGTACCAGTTAAAACCCCCGAAGAGTTTCAGCCGCGAGTAATAGGGGATGGGCGCCCCAACTTCGACATCAAAGCCGTCCACGGCCTCCTCAATGGTGAGGACGGAACCGCTCTCCTCAACGAGTCGCTGCTGGGAAAGGGCCAGGTAGAAGTTGGACCGTGCCTCCGCGTAGCTGCTCAGCGCCTCCAGGCCCCATCCAAGGCGGTAGTGGGAGTACTGGGTCTCATAGTCGTAGAACAGATTCGCGCCCAGCAGCCATGAGCGGTTGAGGATGAGCTCGCGAAGGCCGGCCCCCAGGTTGAAGAGCCACTCGCCATCGGCCAGCTTCGCACGGGGCTCCAGGAAGAGGACACGCGTGTCATCCGGGGGTCGGTACAACGGGATGATCAGGTCGGAAAAATAGTCTGGCCCATCGTCTTCTTCCACGTTCATCCCGAACTCCCAGTGTTCCATCCAGTCCGGGATCGATTGGGCGCCTACGGGAGCGGCGATCAGGAAGGAACCGGCGAGCGCAGCCAGCGAAAGCCGCTGGATGAAGCCTGCGACACTCCTCGGGTGGGGTTGCGCCATGCGCGTATCTGCTGCTCTTAATATCCTATCCTACGCATTTTTCGCGCCCCGACAAGCAAAATTTTTGTAGAACGCGGCGCTATTCGAAGAAGGAGAAGGCGCCATAGCCGACGACGGAATCCCTTGACCCTCCGGTGTCTCCGGAATTGCCGAGATCCAGCCGCTCAACGCGAAGGCGCTTCCTGCGCGCGAGCCACAACAGCCCATTGATCGCCTCCGCTCCACACGCCCGCTCCTCCCCGATCCCGCCGGGCGCAAGCGCTTCGATGGCCGCGGCGGTGTCGGCGTCGAGACGACGTGCGGTCTCGTAGGGCTGGTAGTGGCTCAGGTCTGAGCTGACGATAATCCGCGTCTCCGAAGCGCCCCAGAGGAGCTCCAGCACCCGCCCCACCGTGTCGGCTGGGGTGTCGTTTGCCAACACCGGCACGACCGCAACGCGCCCCAACGCGACCTGGAGGAACGGCAACTGCACTTCCAGGCTGTGCTCAGGCGCGTGGGCCGCATCAAGACAGGTCACACCGGGAAGCGAGGCGATCTGCGCGATCGCATGGCGATCGACGGGGAGATCACCAAGCGGCGTCTCAAACGCGTCCGCGCTCGGGTACGCCACCCCGCCAACCAGGACGAAGTGCGCCGGGCCCACGAGGATGACGCGCCGGATGGCCTCGCGATCCTGCGCGAGGCTGGCGTATGCCGAAGCGGCAATCGCGCCTGAGTACTGGTAGGCGGCATGCGGCACGATCATGGCCTTCGGAGCCGGAGCGCGTGGAGCGGCCGATGCCAGCAGCGTCCGCACGGTGGTGCGCAGCGCAGCGGGATCCAACGGGTAAAAGGTTCCTGCGACGGCCGGTGGCCGCACGATCGTCATCAGGATATCTATTATACGCCCGACCAGACTCTGGCCCACCCCTGGCGCCGTGAGGCCGGGGTATAATAGGAGGAGGGCGCGGATGAGTCTCCTCACTCTTGAAGCACAGCTCGCCCAGTCCGCCGTTCCCGGAACGCTCGTTGAGCGGCTGCCGGAAGGTACTGTGCGCTGCGTGGCGTGCGGACATCGCTGCCTCATCCGTGAGGGCAGACGCGGCGTCTGCCTCGTGCGCTTCAACCGCGGCGGCACCTTGTACGTCCCGCGCGGCTACGTCGGGGCGTTGCAGTGCGATCCCATCGAGAAGAAGCCCTTCTTCCATGTCCTGCCCGGTGTGCGCACGCTCTCCTTCGGCATGCTGGGCTGCGACTATCATTGCAGCTATTGCCAGAACTGGCTCACAAGCCAAACCTTGCGTGATCCATCAGCCGGCGTCCCGCCGCAACCTGTGACGCCGGAGCAGCTGGTCGGCTTGGCCATCGAATCCGGCTCGCAGGTGATCGCCTCGACCTACAACGAACCGCTCATCACGAGCGAGTGGGCGGTCGAGGTCTTCAAGGCGGCGCGGGCACGGGGGCTGTTGACCGCGTACGTCTCCAATGGGAACGCCACCCCGGAGGTGCTCGAGTATCTCCGACCCTGGGTGGATGCCTACAAGGTGGACCTGAAGGGATTCAACGAGGGGT
>JACPSQ010000106.1 GCA_016193195.1 Candidatus Omnitrophota bacterium | reverse complement strand
CCCGAGCACAGCCGGCGGGGCACCGTGCCCGCTCGAAATTCCGACGTGCCGCTCACCGAACGCCTCGCCACCCGCTGCCCTGGGTCACCGCCATGTCCCAGCCAGCAAGTAAAAGTGACAAAGTGACAACGGTCAGTTTGCGCTCATGCGACAAAGCGTTTTGTTTCGAAATCGATTTGATGATTTGATGCCGCATATGGTATAGTTCAGGGGACAAGCGAAACATCTCCGTGTGAAAAGGGCGAACCACCCTCAAGGGTGGGGTCCCCGGACTGCCGCGTCGAGTAGCCCTCGACGGGGCAACGGGGCTGCGTACCGCGCCGAGCGCTTGCGCTGCGACGCGGTGACGCGGGCAAAGCCGCGAGTCCCCCCACCTGCCTTCGGCCCGAAGGGCCGAGTGAGTCCAGATGACGCGGGCTCGCCTTCGGCGAGCAGGCAGGTGGGGGGAGTATCGGGCTGCCAACGGAGTCCGGTGCAGACGCCCTGTTCACAGGGCGTCTGCGTTTTTATTGGAAGGGTTGCTGAAGGGGCATCTCATGCGGCGACGGTACGACCCGTTCAATCACCACTCACGCGTCATTGCCTCCCTCAACCGGGAACAGGTCGATTATCTCGATAAGATTGGGAAAGACGCCCAGTTTTCATCCGGCATCAAGCTCTCCAGGAATCAGATCCTCTCCGCGATGGTCAACGCCCTGAAGCGGCTCAACCTTACGGGCGAGGGACTCGCGAAAGCCGCGCAATTTGAGCAACGAATCGTCGATGCGATGCGGCTGAATCGCCGTCGAGGAGATCGGTCCAATGGCGAAGGGCGTTCCCGCAGCAATGAGTGAGGATGTGAGGTGATTCTGATGGCCACCCAGTCGAAACCGACGATGGAGACGCTGCTGAGGGTCATGGTGGAGCAGGGGGCCAGCGATCTCCACCTGAGCGCGAACCTCAGCCCGCACCTGCGCCTGGATGATCGACTCGTCCCCCTTGATTTCGCGCCGTTGTCCGGTGACGAGGTGAAAGGGCTCGCCTACAGCATCGTGTCCCCTGACAAGGTGGAGCGTTTTGAGCGATGGAAGGAGCTGGATTTCTCCTTCTCGATTGAGGGGCTCGCGCGGTTCCGCGCCAACTATTTCATCCAACAGGGCTACGTGGGGGTCGCGATCCGCATGCTGCCGTTTCGGATCATGGCGTTTTCCGAGCTGGGCTTGCCGGTTCAGGTCATGACCGAGTTCTGTGACAAATCGAAGGGGCTGGTCCTCGTGACCGGGGCCACGGGATCCGGGAAGACCACGACCCTTGCGGCCATGGTGGACTATCTGAACACCAACCACAATGACCATATCGTCACCATTGAGGATCCGATTGAGTACGTCCACGTGAGCAAGCGATCGATCATCGACCAGCGCGAGGTCGGCAGCGACACGCAGTCGTTTGCCCAGGGACTGAAACACGTCTTGCGGCAAGACCCGAACGTGATCCTCATCGGGGAGATGCGCGATCTCGAGACCATTGAGACCGCCCTGATCGTCGCCGAGACCGGGCACCTCGTCTTGGCCACGCTGCATACCTCCGATTCGGTCCAGGCGGTGAACCGCATCGTGGACGTCTTTCCGGCCCATCAGCAGAACCAGGTCCGCGTGCAGCTTTCGCTGGAGCTCTTGGGGGTCATCTCGCAACAGCTCATCCCCAAGGCCAGCGGGCGGGGACGCGTCCTGGCGGTTGAGGTGCTCCGCGTGAACCATGCGACGAGGTCCCTCATCCGGGAGCAGAAGATCCATCAACTCTATTCGGTCATTCAGACGGGGCAGAAGGAAGGGATGCGGACGATGAACCAAACGCTCTACGAGTTGTACCTCAACCGCATGATTAGTCTGGACGATGCGCTGGGCCGGTCGAACGACCCGGAAGATCTGATGCGGCTCATGAACCGGTAACTATGATTCCAGTGATTCTAAAGAGCGATTTCGGTGATTCAGGGTACTGGTGTGTCGATGGGACAGGCGTTGAACAGCGTTGTTTCAATCACTGTAATCAGCCTTTGAAATCACCGTAATCAGATGGGATTTTGAGGGTGCGATGGCAAAACGGCTCATCACGAAGGTCATCGGCGAAGTCCTCCTTGAGCGCGGCGTGGTCAGCCGCGACGAGCTCGAGAAGGGTCTGGCCTACCAGAGGAAGCACGGCGGGCTCATGGGCCAGGCCCTGATCCAGCTGGGGTTCGTCACGGAGGAGGAGGTGGCCCTGGCGTTGACGGCGCAGTACGGCTTCCCCTACCTCCCCCTCACACACTACGAGATCGACGCGGATCTGATCGCCCTCATTCCAGAGCCGATCGCCCGCCAGTACTGTCTGATTGCGGTGGATCGGATCGGCAATGCGTTGACGCTGGCGATGGCCGACCCCTCCAACACCCAGGCGATTGCGGAAATTGAGATGTTGACGACATGCGTCGTCCAGGCCTTTGTCAGCACGCCGTCAGACATCAATAAGGCGATCGAGACCTACTACAAGCGCGCGGCCAGCGCCCATCCCCCGTCAGGGACGACGGAAGCGCCGCACGGAAACCCATCATCCATGAGCTAACGCGAGATGCCAAGCCTGAAGGATCGAATTCTCGAAACGCTCCTCTCCCGCAAGCTCATCCGCAAGGATCAGCTCGAGGAGGCCCTCGCCATCCAACAGGCGGAAGGGGGAAGCCTGCAGCAGATCCTGGTTGAGCGCGGCCTGGTGAACGAGGTGGACCTCTTGGCGGCGATGAGCCAGGGCGTGGGCATTCCGCTGATCAACCTCTCGCGGCTTCAACTGGACCCCAGTCTCAAAGGGCTCATCTCCCGGGAGCTTGCGGTTAAAAACCAGATGGTGCCCGTCTCCTGCATTGGGCAGACCCTGACGGTGGCGATGGTCGATCCGCTCAACATTTTCGCCCTCGATACCCTGGCCGTCATGACCGGGCTGACCCTCCATCCCCTCCTCGCCACCTCCCGGGAGATCCGGCAGGCGATCGACCAGTACTACGGGGTGGGGGTCGAGGAGAGCCTCCGGCACTTCATCCAGCAATCGGATGCGGTCTCGGTTGAAGTGGTCGCGAAGCCGACCGACGAAACGGATGCCGCTCGCCTCCTGAAGCAGACAGCGGAAGCCCCGGTCGTGGCCTACACAAAGGAGCTGTTGACGAAGGCCGTGAGGATGCACGCCTCAGACATCCTGATCGAGCCGAGGGAACTGAACTCCCGCGTGCGTTTCCGAATCGACGGGGTCCTCCAGGAGGGCCAGGCGCCGCCGAAGCACTTCCATGCGGCGGTGGTGTCTCGCATCAAGGTCCTGTCGGACCTCAACATCGCGGAACGGCGACTCCCGCAGGACGGCCACTTCAGCTTCCGCGTCGATGACCGCTTCGTCGATTGTCGGGTCTCGATCATCCCATCGAGCTTTGGCGGCAACGTCTGCCTGCGCATCCTTGATAAAAGCGAGGTCAGGCTCAACATCACTACGCTGGGATTCTCTGAGACCGATCTTGAGCGGATCAGGGGATGCATGCTGCGGCCCCATGGGATGGTCCTGGCCACCGGACCCACCGGATCGGGCAAGACGACGACGCTCTACGCCCTCCTGAAGCTGATCGATACGCCGGAGAAGAACCTCGTGACCGTCGAAGACCCGGTGGAGTTCGAGCTGGAGGGGATCAATCAGGTCAGCGCGAAACCAGAGATCGGCCTGACGTTTGCCAAGGCGCTCCGGTCGGTCCTGCGTCAAGACCCTGACGTGATCATGGTGGGTGAGATCCGAGACGCCGAGACGGCTGACATGGCCATCAAGTCGGCGCTGACAGGGCACCTCGTCTTGAGCACCCTCCACACGAACAGCGCGGCCGGGTCCATCGTTCGGCTGGTCAACATGGGGATGGAGCCGTTCCTTGTGAACTCCTGTTTGATGGTGGTCATCGGCCAGCGATTGGTTCGCAAGATGTGCGTGAAGTGTCGGGAGACGTATCGTCCCCCCAGAGGCGTTGCCGAGAAGCTGAGGTTGCTGGACAAGCGGGGGGAACCCCTCGAGCTCGCGCGCGGGACGGGATGCCGCTTGTGTTTGCAGTCTGGGTATTCCGGTCGCGAGGTGATCGCCGAAACGATGCTGATGTCCCCGGAAATCCGGGAGCTCGTGTTGCGGAGGGCCCCTCAGCGGGAGCTCGAAACCGTCGCGCGGGCTCAGGGGATGAAGCCGTTGCGGGAGCAGGGATTAGCCAAGGTGATCAACCACGTCACGACGCTCGATGAGATCTTCCGCACGACCATTGGCGAGATGGTGGAGCCATGATCCCACCACCTGTCTCAATAAAAGACCAGAAGGCAGCCTTCGGCTGCCAGACAGGTGGTGGGATGCCATCACCTGTCTGCCGACCGGAGGTCGGCTTAGTGCGGCGGTCACACTGGGAAACGGCTCCGCCGAAGGCGGAGCCGAGACAGGTGATGGCATGAGCAGCTTCAAGGAACGCATCTCAACGGTGCTGCTGTCTCGGCAGATCGCCACGAAGGAGCAGCTCGATCGGCTCATCGCCGAGTCATCCCGGAACGGGAGGGGCTTCGCGCGAATGCTGATTGAGCGAAAGATTATTTCCGAAGCGACGCTGACCGAACTGCTCTCAAAGGAATTCGCGATCCCCATGATCTCGCTCGCGAAATATCGACTCGATCCGGTCGTCGCCAAGCTCATCCCTGAGCGCTTGGCTCGCCAGTATAACCTCATCGCCCTGTCCAGGTTTGGGGAACGGCTGGTCGTGGCGATGGCCGATCCGCTCAATATCTTCGCGATTGATGACCTCAAGGCGCTCACCCAGGTGGCGATCGATCCCGTCCTCTGCACGGAGACGGAGATCCGCCGCGCCATTGAGCAGCTCTATGCGAGCCAAACCCTGACGACCGGACTCCCTGATGCGGCCGAGGAGACGGCAGGCCAGGGTGAGGACGACCTGACCATGGACACCGCCGTCGCGCTGCTGCTCAATGAGACGGGGGAGACGGAAGCGCCCGTCATCCGGATCATCAACCGCATGGTGATCGAGTCGATGCGCCGTCATGCCTCGGACATTCACCTGGAGCCTGGGAAAGACGCCCTCCGCGTCAGGTATCGGATTGATGGACGCCTCGTGGAGGCCCATCGACTGCCCAAAGCGGTTCAAAGCGCGCTCTTGACGCGCCTGAAGATCATGTCGGGCTTGGACATTACGGAATGGCGGCTGCCACAGGACGGCCGGTTCAAGGTGCGATTGGATGAGCGGGAGGTGGATTTCCGCGTCTCGGTCCTGCCGATGGCAGGTGGGGGCAAAGTCGTGCTGCGCCTCTTGGATCAAGCGAACCTCTCAGTCGGACTGGATCACCTCGGCTTCCTTCCGGAGTCGATCGAGCAGTTCAAAGCCGCGGTGAAGCGGCCCTACGGGATGATTCTCGTCACGGGACCAACCGGATCCGGGAAATCCACCACCCTGTACTCCATTCTGAACCAGCTCAACCAGCCGACGAAAAACCTCCTCACCATTGAAGATCCCGTGGAGTATCAGGTGGAGGGGATCATCCAGATGCAGGTGAACGTGGAGGTGGGGCTCACCTTCGCCAGCGGCCTGCGCGCCATCCTGCGGCAGAGCCCCGACGTCATCATGATCGGCGAGATTCGGGACTTCGAGACCGCCGATATCGCCATGAAGGCGAGCCTTACCGGGCAGCTCGTCCTCTCCACCCTCCACACCAATGACGCGCCATCCGCCGTGACCCGCCTCATCGATATGGGGGTGGAGCCGTTTCTCGTCGCCTCGAGCGTCAATCTCATCCAGGCACAGCGGCTCGTCCGCAAGCTGTGCACGAAGTGCCGCGAGCCGTTCGATCCGAGCCCCGCGCTGCTCGAGCGCCTGAGCCTCCATCCGGCCAAGGACGCCACGTTCTTCAAGGCCGTGGGTTGCCGGTTCTGCACCAACACGGGCTACCGCGGCCGCATGGGGATCATCGAGACCTTTCAGGTTGATGACCGCGTGCGGGAGCTCATTGTGTCACGGGCCCAGTCCTGGGAGATCAAGGACCACGCCATCAAGGAGCTGGGGATGACGCCCCTGCGTCAGGATGGCTTGAAGAAAGCCGAGCGGGGCGTGACGACGCTCGAAGAGGTCATCGCCGTGACCTCCGACGAGTAACAAAAGATGATTTCGCAGATTGTGAAAAGCGATTTCGCAGATTGTATCTGCGTCATCACATTGAAATCGGCGTAATCACACCGAACGGAGTGAGGTCAATGCCGACGTTCGCGTACGTGGTGAAAGACAAGGCGGGCGCGACCCACACGGGGACGCTCGAATCGAAATCCCGCAAGGCGCTGATCGAGCAACTGTGGAAACAGGAGTTTGTGGTCCTCTCGATCGATGAACGCCAGACCGGCGCCGCCTTCCTCAGCCAGGTCGGCCAGCCCAAGGTCAAACCCGAGCAGATCGTGGTCTTCTCCCGCCAGTTGGCCACCATGGTCGACAGCGGCATCCCCATTGCCCAAGCGCTCGACGTCCTGGGCGAGCAGATGGACGATCGGCACTTCGGGCGGACGCTCAGGAGGATCCGGGACCAGATCGAAGCGGGCGAGAGCCTCTCAGAGGCGATCGGGCAGCACCGCAGGGTCTTCTCCGAGTTCTTCATGAACATGATCCGGGCAGGGGAGTCCTCCGGACGTCTCGATGAAATCCTCGAACGGGTGGCCACCTATTTCGAGAAGGCCGCAGCCCTTGAGCGCAAGGTGCGAGCGAGCCTCTTCTACCCGGCGTTCGTCTCGGTCCTGGCGTTCGGCATCACGACCTTCCTCATCATCGTGATCGTGCCGAAGTTCAAGGAGATCTTCTCCGCGCTGGGGGGGCAGTTGCCGCTCCCCACGAGGCTGTTGCTGGGTGTCAGCGAGTTCATGGGGAAGTACCTCGTCTATGAAGTCCTCGTGTTCGTGGGGCTCGGCTTCTTGCTGCGGGGCTACGTCCATTCGCCCATCGGCCGCTTGTGGTTCGACGGGACGATCTTGAAGCTCCCCGTCATCGGCAAGCTGCTGGGGAAAGCGGTCATCGCGCAGTTCTCCCGCACGCTGGCGACCTTGGTGAAGTCCGGCGTGCCCATCCTGAGCTCGCTCGAGATTGTGGCGAAGACCTCAGGCAACCGGGTGGTGGAGCGGGCGGTCCTCTCGGCCCGCTCGAGCATCAAGGAGGGGGAGAACATCGCGGACCCGCTCGCGCACAGCAAGGTCTTCCCGCCGATGGTCACCCGGATGATCTCCGTCGGGGAGAAGACCGGGGAGCTGGAGAAGATGCTGCTCAAGATCGCGGATTTTTATGAGAACGAAGTGGACGCCGCGGTCTCGGCCCTGACGAGCATCATCGAGCCGCTGGTCATCGGCATCCTGGGCGTCGTCGTCGGCGGCATTGTGATCGCCCTCTTCCTCCCCATCTTCAAGATCTCAACCCTCGTCGGCCGTTAAGCCAGTGACCAGTGATGAGTGACCAGTGACCAGTGAAAACGATCTGTGTAATCTGGATTCCAAATCTGTGTAATCACAAATTCAGGCAGTACCTGTTCGAGAAAGCACTTGACGGAAAGCCGCCCATGTGGCATAGTTACGATGGCCGTTGCTGCGACCCTGGAAGCCCGGTTTCATCCAGCGTCAATCTGGGTCGATGCGGCGGCTGACAAGCGAAAAGCCACACTCGCCGTGAGGCGGGGTCGGAAAGCCACAGACCCTTGTGAGTTCGTTGCCGCTGGAGAGAAGCAGGCCATTGCCAGGCGGCAATGGCTTATTTTTTCGCTTCGTCCCTCGCCCTGCTCGGGATGAAGTCTAGAGATGATGGACGAAATCCCGAACGGCTGTGAGGGACTTCGCGAAAAAATAGACACAGCGGCAGATACGCAAGAGAAGGGGGGTGAGAAGGGCAAAGAGATGGTGAGGAGACGGAACAAGGAGAAAGGCTTTATCGTTCATTCATTGTTCCATGTGAAAAAGGAGAAGCCGATGAGACGAATAGCGAAACGAGGGTTTACGCTCGTTGAGATCATGATCGTGGTCGCGATCATTGCGCTCCTAGCTGCGATCGCGATCCCGAACGTCTTGAGAGGCCGCACGAGCGCCAATGAGTCGGCGGCGATCGGGAACCTGCGGGCGCTGGTGAGCTCGCTGGAGATGGTGCGCTCAGTCAACCAAGAGTACCCTGCCGCAGAGACGTGGCAGGCGACCATGTATGGCGACTGTGCCGGTGCGGCGCCGACCCCGGACTTTGGCCCGCCGTCGTTCTGTACCGCAAACCTCGACGGAGGCGCTGGGGGTCCCCCCGTAGGAGCTGAGGTCCAAGGCTACAACTATAACTACACCGGAGCGGCCGATCCAGCCCAGACGTACACAATCTTGGTCGTTCCTGTGGGGCTCGGGACGACTGGAACCCGATGCTTCCTTACGAATGAGACAGGACTGATTCGTCACTGCGCGCCTGCTGCAGCCGGTGATTGTACCCTTGCGAATCTCGCCGGTGAAAACACGATTGACGCGCAGCCGAACCTGTGCAATAACGCCCTAGGCACGTAATAAGAATAAGATTGTTGGAGCTTGTGAACGGGGACGGCTCCATGGCCGGGACCATGTGGCCGTCCTTGTTTTTTTAGTGTTAGATTTTTCGGTCATCCTCGGATATAATCTATTGCAAACGTCCCGATGTCCTCCCTACCGGTTGCGACCGCCCTCAAGTCCGCTGCGGAATTTTTCCAACGCCTCACGACGGTCCGGGCACACGAAGCCAGACTCACCGTGGGTCTTGACGTCGGCTCAACCTCGGTGAAAGCCGTGGCCTTAGGAGCGCGCAAAGGGGCGGTTGGGCTACGGCCGATCATCGGCCAGAGCCTCACCCCCCTGCCGGCGGAGAAGGACGCGGACCCCGTGGAGGCGATCAAGGCGGCGGTGGATGGACTCCGCGTGCCGGTGGCGTGGGTCAACCTGGCGGTGAGCGGCCCGTGGGTCATCCTGCGGATCATCGAGCTGCCGAAGATGAAGCCCCAGGAGCTGAAGCAGGCGCTCCCCTTTGAGGCCCAGCGGTACCTGCCGTTTAACATCCAAGACGTGGTCATTGATGGAGCGGCGCTCGGACCCTCCGAAGGGAACAAGGCCTGGGTGGTGATCGTCGCCTGCAAGAAGGATCTGCTCGAGCGGCGGATCGATTGGGCCAGGCGCGCTGGCTTCGGCGTCGAGCTCATCGATGTGGATGCCCTGGCCCTCACGAACGGCTTCCTCGCCGGCGCCAACAGCCATCGGTCTGAAGGCACGCGGGCCGTCATCAACGTGGGGGGCCAACTGACGAATCTGGTGGTCCTCCGAGGAGAGATTCCCTATCTGGTGCGCGATATCCCATGGGGAGGCGAGAAGCTCGCCCGCCACCTGAGCGAGCAGACCGGGCTTCCGGCCGAGGTCGTGAGTCAGGAGCTCGCCCAAGCGGAACCACGGCCTGAGATGCCGAATGCCCTCAAGCTGTCGAGCGAAGCCCTGGTGACCGAATTGCAGCTTTCGTTCGACTACTTTGAAAATCGGTTCAATCAACCCCCTGAGGAGGTCCTCGTGAGCGGGGGCCTCAGCCAGTCCAACGCCTTCCTCAACGTGCTCAAGTCCCAGATGACGCAGACGGTGACGTCCTGGACCCCCACGCCTGAGCTGTCCGGACAATTCGCAGTCGCTTATGGGTTGGCCCTCCGGACCGACTAAATATTGAATCATGTTGAAAATCAACCTCCTGCCCGCAGAGCAACGGAAGAAGGCGCTCTCACCCATCGAGCAGCTCCACCGAACCCCGTTTATGTGGATCGTCGCCGCGGTCATCGTCGTGCTGCCGCTCGTCCTCCTCGTCCCCATCGGCGTCAGCCGCGACGAGCTCCGGAAGCTCAATGAGAAGATTCAGTCGTTGGAGCCGAGGCAGATGGAGGTGGAGCGGCTCCAGCGGACCCTCCAGACATTGCGGGCGCAAGAGGCGGCGTTTCAACGGCTGGCGAAGGGCTACGGCCTCTGGTCAGAGCGATTCAACACCCTGTCCACCGTGACGCCGGATGGGGTGTGGTTTACCGAGCTCACCCTCGATCCGGCCAAAGGGTTGATCATCCAGGGCTCGGCCGTCGGACAGGGCGATCCCGGCATGGTCAGCGTCACGCGGCTTGTTCAGGGCTTGCAATCGGACCACAACTTCATGTCGGCGATCAAGGATATCCAGATCGAATCCATCAAGCGGACCCAAGAGGGGGAGGTCGAAGTGATGCGGTTCACCTTGACCTGCGCCCTCCTTGAAGCCCCGACGTCATGAAGCTCGCGCTCTCCAAGCCTGAGCGGCGCGCCATCCTGGCTGTCGGGTCGCTGGCGCTCGTCATCGGTTGGCTCTACGCGGCCCATCTCGTCCTGCCCCTCCACCGTGAGGCGGGTCGCTTGGCGCAACAGGTCCAGAGCGCGCGCCAGCGGATCAGGACGCTTGAAGCCGCCGTCGCCAACGAGGATTCCTTCCGAGCGCAGCATCAGCAGTGGGATGAGAAAGTCAAATCCCTCCGGGTGTTCCTGCCTCCCCAAGAAGAGCTGCCGGCCGTGATTGAGCGCCTCTCCGCGCTGGCCAATCAGACGCAGGTCAAGATCGAAACGATCTCCCCGCAGCGCTCCCTCGTGGATCACGCAAAGGCCGACGTCAACCCGGACACGGACAAGCCCCCCCAACCAGGCCCAGGCCCCAAGGGGTACGAGGAGGTCCTCATCCAAGTCGAGGCGTTGGCCGGCTACCATCAATTAGGCGCCTTTTTGAACGCGGTGGAGGCCGGGGATAGAGTGGTGCGGGTCGCCACGCTGCGTATGGTCGGGAACCCGAGAGACCTCAAGCGCCATCAGATCAAGCTGTGGCTCCGGGCCTACTTTGCGGCGAGTGAGCACGCTGACCCAGGCGTGATGTGATGGCGAACGTCAGATGGTGGGTGATCCTCGCGACGGGGCTCGTCTCGTTGGGCGCGGCGGGCCTGCAGGCCGATGAGGCGGGGCCCTCGACGATTCCCCAGCCGTTTCAGTATGATGCCAAGGGCCATCGCGATCCCTTCGTGCCGTTGGTGCGCGATGGACGGTTGGTCGGGATGAAGGGCAGCTCCGTCGATGCGAGCCAAGCGGTCCTCCATGGGATCCTCTGGGACCCCCGGGGGCATTCCATCGCCATGGTAGACGATATGGAAGTCAAGGTCGGCGATATGGTCGGGGACTACCAGGTCGTGGAGATCCGGCAAGACGCCGTGGTGTTGAAGAGCGGGGCGGAATCGCTCGTTCTCAGGATTGATGTCGAGAGGCCCTCCGCGGGCCGTTCCTCGCACACCACTAAGGGAGGTGACGGACCGTGAAGCGACGTGGCGTAGGATTGGTCGTGCTCTGGATCGGGTGGTGTGTGGCCGGAGGAGGGTGGGCGCTCCCCGGGTGGGCGCAGCAGGACGAGGCCTCGACACCACCTCCAGAGGAAACGACGGCGATCCAGGCTGAGGAAACGTCCACCTCAGAACCTACTCGGCCAGAGGCCGCAAGCGAGGGCGAGGCGCCTCCAGCCGAGTCGAGCCGCGCGGCCGAGAGCGAGACCCCGGATGAAGCGCCCCCCGCACCGGAGACGTCCGCACCCGCGCCAACGGCTCCGCAAACGCCGACCGGGCTCATCAGCATCGACTTCAAGGATGCAGAGATCCGGCAGGTCCTGCGCATCATTTCGCTGAAGAGCGGCGTCGACATCGTCGCGGGGACCGATGTCGAAGGCCTCATTACGATTAAGCTGACCAATGTCCCCTGGGAGCAGGCGCTGGATATCATCCTCCGCACCTATGGGTTCACCTATGAGCGGAAAGGGAACATCGTCCGGGTGATGACGGTGGCGTCGCAGGAGCAGGAGGCGCTGGCGACCGAGGTGTTCTCACTGGATTACGCCAAGGCCAAGGAGGTGCCGGATGCCATCACCGAGATGCTCTCCGAGCGAGGCAAGGTGAAGTTTGACGAGCGGACCAACACCGTCGTGGTGACCGATATTCCGACGAACCTGTTTCAGATCAAGCAGGTCGTCCAGCGGCTCGATCAGCGCACGCCCCAAACGACGATCGAAACGAAGGTGGTGGAGACGAAGCTCGACCGCAACGAGAAGCTGGGGATTGACTGGTCGGATAGCTTCACGCTCACCGCGGGCACCACGACGGCGATTCCGACGACGTTCCCGTTTCCCGCAGGGGCCGGGTTCGGAAAGGTCGGCGAGCTGTTCATCCCGCGGTCCGGGACCTTCTCACCATCGACCGGCGCCTCCATGACCAAGGGGCGCGTGCCGGATGTCGGCGGGACGTTTACCTTCGGGACCCTGAGCTCAACCGGGCTCTCCATGGCCCTCAACTTTCTCCAAAGCCGCACCGACACCCATATCGTGTCGAATCCCACCATTGCGGTCTTGAACAACCAGGAAGCCAAAATCCATATCGGGGAGGAGTACCCGATCCCGAACTATACCATTGACGCGACGACCGGGAAGCCCACCATCAGCGGCTACACGGCGAAGAATGTCGGCACGGTGCTGACCGTGACCCCCCACGTCAACCCCAGCCAGGAGATCGTGGTGGATCTCAAGCCGGAGGTCGTCTCCTCGGCGGGGAACGTGGACTACTCGACCGGGCAGAATACCTCGATCGCGCTCCCCCGCTTCACCGTCCAGTCGGTGCAGACGCAGGTGCGCATCAATAACGGCGAGACGATCGCGATCGGCGGGCTCGTGAAGAAGAGCGATGTCAAGACGGAAGCGAAAGTGCCGTTCCTGGCCGACATCCCGCTCGTCGGGTTCCTCTTCAAGAACGTGAACCGATTCGCGGGGACCCTCTCAAGCGATCCGGTGCGGCAAGACCTGCTCATCTTCCTCACCGTGAAGCTGATGGATGAGCCGCCGGTCCACGAGCGGGCGGCCGCGGTCATCGCCTCTGAGCCGCCCTATCGCTGACACGCGCGGCGATGCGCGTCTGAAAAGGAGCTGAGGCATGATGGAGCCCCCCGTGCAAGCCAGTGGTCCCCTGCACCACGCCCCGGTGGGGGCGACATCCCGATCTCCCGATCGGGAGGACCACCCATTCCCCCACCCCGCCAAGGCGCGGGGTGGTCCCCTGGTGTTCGGGATGGATCGAACGGCACGACGTCGCGGGTGGGTTCGACGCACAACGATCCTCGTCGGGATCGGCCTCGTCATTGGTGTCTTGTCCAGCAGGCTGTCAATGGGGCAGGACACGAAGGCGCAGACCCGCCCTGCCGAGACCACGAGCACAACAGCCGGGACGAGCACAGGCGGCGGCGCCAAGGACAAGGACGCCCAGCTCATGAAGAAGTTGGACCAGATCCTCGCGAACCAGCAGACGATTCTCCAGAAGTTCGATGAGGTCATGGAGGAGCTGCGCATCATCAAGGTTCGCACCACGATCCGCACCAGCAGCACTCATGAGGTGGAGCCCCACGGGCTGACGCCCGTGGCTTCCGGCGAAGGCGGGTGAGCCGGGCACAGGCCTCAGCACGTTCCTCGTATCACCACAGCAATTCCTCTTCCTTTCGCCTTTCGATCGTTCTGCGAGGTAGCGCTATTTCATCAGACGCCAAAAAAAGGTAGCGCTACCTTGACGCTCTTCTCAGCGATATGGTATACTTCGCCTAGGAAATGAGTGGAGGGAATCGCAGTGACGACGTGGCCGAATTGGGTTGACTTAATTGTTGTAACTCTTTTGTTACTAAAGTGTTACGGTGGATTCCATCGCGGCTTCTTGACCGAGCTCTTTCGATCGCTTGGCGCAGTCGCGGTCACGGCGCTGACGATCAACTATTCGGGCGTGGTGGCGAGCTGGCTGCAACCCTGGTTGAGGTTTGATCCGGTGTTGGTCAACTTTCTTGTTTTCTGGTTGCTCTTTCTCGGTCTCATGTTCATCAGGCGCCGGCTCCTCAACCTGGTGGCCCGGGTCATCCAGTGGGAACGGATTCACTGGGCGACCCAGGGGCTTGGGCTCGTCTTGGGAGCGCTGCAGGGGTTGTGGTGGTCCGGGATCATCCTGGTGGCGCTCTCCTCAAGCGGGTTCATCTATTTGCAGCAGAGCGTCGAGGAGCGATCGGTCTCTGGACCTTGGCTGCTGTCGACCTCACGCGAGTACCTCGAGCGTCTCTCAGGCTACTTCCCTGGCGGGGAGAATCGGGGGCCTACGCTGATCCCTCCTGCGAGACTGACACTCTAGAAGGGGATGAGCGATGCCGCTGATTCCTGAGCCGGTCATTGACGAGATCCACACACGCACGGATATTGTCGAGCTGATCAGTCGCTATGTCCCGCTCAAGCGAGCCGGCAGGCACTTCAAGGCGAATTGCCCGTTCCATACAGAGAAGACGCCGTCCTTTATGGTCAATACCGACAAGCAGATCTTCCACTGCTTCGGCTGTGGGGTGGGGGGCAACATCTTCAGCTTCCTGATGCAACACGATCGGCTGACGTTTCCGGAAGCCGTGCGCCAGTTGGCCGATCATGCCGGCATCCGCCTTCCCGATCGGGACTCGGCGGCGAACGACGGCTCGCAAGCGCGTCTCGCCGCCCTGATGGAGAAGATCTGCCGCTACTTCGAGCGGATGCTGCTTGATCCGCAGGCTGGAAAGACGGCGCGCGCCTATCTGAAGACGCGCGGCGTCTCGGAGCGGGCGCGGCAACGGTTTCGCTTGGGGCTGGCCCCTTCGGGGTGGGATCGCCTCCTCACGGCTGCCAAGGCGACCGGGGTCTCGCCCGAGCAGCTCGAAGCGGCCGGGCTCCTCATCCAGGGACGGTCAGGGCACTACGACCGGTTCCGCAACCGGCTCATGTTTCCGATTCAGGACGTGCGTGGCCGCATCGTGGGATTCGGCGGGCGCAGCCTGGATGGGCAGGAGCCAAAGTACCTCAATAGTCCCGAAACAGCGCTCTACACGAAAGGGCATCATGTCTTTGGTCTCGGGCTGGCGAAGGATGCGATCATCAAGGCGAAGACGGTCGTGGTCGTCGAGGGATATTTTGATTGCGTTGCCCTCGCTGATGCGGGGATCTCCCACGTGGTGTCCCCGCTGGGGACGGCCCTGACCGCCGACCAGGCGCGCCTCTTGAAACGATATGCCGAACAGGCGATCCTGGCCTTTGACGCCGACGCCGCGGGCGAGCAAGCGACCCTCCGCGGCATCGACCTCTTGGTGGAAGCCGGCCTCCAGGTCCGCGTCGCCCAGCTCCCCGAAGGGGTGGACCCGGACGAGTACCTGCAGTCCTGCGGGCGCGAACGGTTTGAGCAGTTGTTGGAGGGGAGCGCGAGCCTCTTTGATGTCCTCGTGCAGAGCGCATTGCGTCGCTTCCCAGACACGGACGCTGAGGGGACCGTCAAAGCGGCGCAGTTCGTCCTCCCGACGATCGCCAAGGTGCCGGATGCAATGCTCCGCCGTGAATACGTCCGGCTGCTGGCCGAACGGCTTCGTCTCGATGAGGGCGCCGTCGCTCAGGAGCTCGGGAAAGTTCAGCCCAGGTTCTCTGCCGAGGCTGCTCGCCAATCGGAAGGACCGCGCGCCGGGACTTCGCCCCAGGGCGGCCGAAGCTCAACCCGACGCTCGGGCGCGCAGGGTCCGGAGCGTCTCTTCACAGCGCTCATCCTTGATGAGCCTGCCCGATGGCGGCAGGTGACCCAGACCGGGCTTTCGCTCGATGCGGTGACCGACCCGACCCTTCGGCGGATTCTCACGGTCATCTGCGAGCTTGAAGCGACAGGGCGCGCGGCCACGCCGGCCCACGTGGTGTCGCGGTTGTTAGAAGAGGGGTCTGGGGGGCTGGTGACGGAGTTAGTCGAGCTGGCCAACTCCGTGGACTCGAAAGAGGAGGCGTTTGACGATTGCCTCAAGCGGCTGCGCGCCAACGCCCTGAGTCGCCAGATGGCACAGTTCCGGGAGCAGATTCGAGCCGCCCATGAGGCGGGACATGAGGTGGAAGGCCGACGTTTGCTTGCTGAATACCAACGCCGCCTGTCGGCTCGCTCGAACGCCTGTCCGCCATCCAGCCCTGGGCCGGACAGGCAGGCGGCCCAGGCGGACATCTCGCCCCTTCAGAAGGGAGGCTGACCGTCATGACGGATGCGACCAAGCGGAAACCCATCAGTGAGCGGCTTGCCCAAGTCATCACGATCGGGCGAGACAAGGGGCGGCTCACCTACGATGAGCTGAACAATCTGCTGCCGGAGGACGTCGCCTCGCCGGAGGAAATCGATGAGCTGTTGACGCTCCTGGGGAAGGAGAACATCGAGATCGTCGATAAGCCGAGCCCCGCCTCCCGCCTCGAAGAGCGCGAGGAGAAAGAGCAGCGCGAGGAGGAGGCGGCTGAGCTGGCGGAGGTCGGGCAGCTCGATGACCCCGTGAAGATGTACCTGCGCCAGATGGGTCAGATCCCGCTGCTCACTCGAGAACAGGAATTGGCGCTGGCCAAAAAAATCGAGGCGGCGGAATTCGCCTACCGCGACGCCGTCTTGGGAGTGCCGAGCGCTCGACGGGAGATTCTCCGGTTGACGAACCTCCTCATTGAGGGCGAGCTCAACCCAGAGGACTACTCGAAGGACGACCCGAACCTCAGACGGGAGGAGCTCGTGGCGCAACTCGTTGAACTGCGCAAGAAACTCAAGCTGGCGCGGGGAAAGGCCAAAGCGAGGAAGGTGATTGCGAAGTACCATCTGACGATTCAAGCGATCGAGTGGCTGGTGGAGCAGGGGGAAGGTTACCTTCGAGCGGTGGAGACGACGGAGCGTCAGATCGTGCAGGTAAGATGCTCAGGGCGTTCGCGGGTGGCCGCTCGTCTGCGGAAGCTCCACCGGACTCATACGGAGCAGCTCCGGTTGCTGGGCGGTCCGGCCGACGCGATGCGTCGAGCCATGAAAGACATTTACCAAAAAGCACTCGACTACACGAACGCGAAGAAAGCGCTGGTGGAGGCCAACCTCCGACTCGTCGTGAGTATTGCGAAGAAGTATACCAACCGCGGTCTCTCATTCCTGGATCTCATCCAGGAGGGGAACATCGGCCTGATGAAAGCGGTCGAGAAGTTCGAGTACCAGCGCGGCTACAAGTTTTCCACCTATGCGACCTGGTGGATTCGCCAAGCCATCACGCGTTCCATCGCGGACCAGGCGCGGACCATCCGAATCCCCGTCCACATGACCGAGACGATCAATAAGCTCATCCGTGTCTCGCGGGCGATTGTCCAGGAGACGGGGCGCGAGCCGATGCCGGAGGAGATCGCTCGCTCGACGGGGATCCCCGTTGACAAGGTCAGGGGCATTTTCAAAATCGCGCAGGAGCCGATCTCGCTCCAAACCCCCATCGGGGAGGACGGCGATACCCACTTCGGCGATTTCATCGAGGACAAACGCGCCGTTTCGCCGGCGAACGCGACCGCCTACAGCATGCTGAAGGAGCAGATCGGGGATGTCCTCGTCACGCTCTCCCAGCGGGAGCGGCAGGTGTTGCTGCTGCGGTTTGGGCTGCAGGATGGCTCGCCTCGGACGCTGGAAGAGGTCGGCCAGATGTTCAACGTGACGCGCGAGCGCGTCCGGCAGATTGAGGCCAAGGCCCTGCGCAAGTTGCGCCACCCCACCCGCAGTCGGCGACTGCGCAATTTCCTCGAGCTGACGTTCTCGCAAGAGAAGGGCCACGCCGTTTGAAAGTGAAAAGTCAAAAGGCAAAAGTCAAAAGTGTAAAGTGGAGTTGGGGAGGGAGCGGCTCCGCTTTACACTTTTTGTTTCTTCGGTTTCCCCTCCTATGGAGCGAGCCTTCGGATCTCCATCGCGAGCGACGGGCCGGTAGCTCAGTGGCAGAGCAGCTCGCTCATAACGAGTTGGCCGGACGTTCGATCCGTCCCCGGCCCATCGTCTTTCGCTCTGAGGGGAAGGGAATCGAGATTCGCTGACCACCCCGCACCAGCCTGACTGAGCTACCCCCCGAGAGTCCCCTCCCGCCAAAAACCCCCGCCAAAAACGTTCGAAACCGATCTCAATTAAAGGTATAATGGACGGTCAGGCATTGCTCTGTCGAACACCCGGCTCCGCGTCACCCGCGAAGCCGGCGAGAGAGCTTTTCGACGGAGCAGTCAGGCATTATTCAGCGGGAGGGAGTCATCCCGATGGCGGCAGGCATGGGCGCATAGCTCAGCCGGTTAGAGCGCTACCCTCACATGGTAGAGGTCAGAGGTTCGAGTCCTCTTGCGCCCAGGGTTGCTTCCAGCCGTCGGGATACCGCCCAGGGTTTGGCTAACCATCGGGATTGCGCATAAATTTTGCGAGGCAAAATGTATGGCTGATCAACTTGACATCTTGAAGCGACTCCAGGCCATAGACGGACAGCTCTTCCAGCTCCGGAGGCAACAGGAGGAGAAACCGCTCGAGCTGGAGCACATCAACGCTGGGGTGGCGGCGCAGGAGGAGCGCGTGAAGGCCGCCGGGGAGCGGCTGAGGGCCCTCCAGCTTTCGCAGAAGGAAAAAGAGATGGATCTGCAGACCAAAGAGGGGAACGTCAAGAAGCTGCAGGGCCAGCTCTTTCAGTTAAAGACGAACAGGGAATACGCCGCGATGCAGCGGGAGATCGAGTCGCTCAAGACGGACAACTCGCTCCTCGAAGAGGAGATCTTGAGGACGCTGGATGCCGTCGACGAGGCGGTGAAGAACCGGCAGGTGGAGCAGGATCGGCTGGCTCAGGCGCAGGCACGATTGCAGAAAGAGCGCCAGAGGATCGAGCAGGAGCTGACGGCCGTCGCAGAGCACGTGGCCCAACTTGAGCGAGATCGGAAGACGTTGCTGCCCGACGTCCAGCGGCAGACGCTGGAGACCTACGAGCGGATCCTTGCGATCCGCGAAGGCCTTGCGTTGGTCCCCGTCGTCAACGACGCCTGTGGTGGGTGCGACCGACGGCTGCCCCCACAGGTCATCAATGAAGTCTACTTGAAGGCGAGGCTCGTGACCTGCGAAACCTGCAGCCGCATTCTCTATTTTGATGAGGCCCACTCGAAGCTGTGAGGTGTACATCGACGGGGCAAGCCACGGCAACCCGGGGCCTGCCGGCGTCGGGATCGTCTTCATGGATTGTTCTGTTGGGTGCGGCGCATCAGGGGCCGACGGGAAACCCCAACCCCTTCGGCAGTTCTCCAAGTACGTTGGCGAGACGACGAACAACGTCGCTGAGTACCTTGCGCTCATCTACGCCTTGCAGGAGGCGCTCCAGCAGGGCTATACCGCGCTCACGGTGAAGACCGACAGCGAATTGCTCGCTCGTCAGATCAATGGGGCATACAAGGTCCGGCATGCCCACCTGCGTCTCTTCCATGATCTCGCGCTGCATCTCGCGCAGGGGTTTCGGGCTTTTTCCATTTTGCATATCCCACGGTCGCAAAATCGGCTGGCTGACCGGCTGGCTGGCCAAGCCGTGACCATGCGACCATGATTACGGTAATATAGTGTAGCGCTCTTTGAGAACCGTTCGCCAGAGGGTAGCTGGATGGTCGCCCCCCCACCTGCCTGCCCCGCCGTCGGCGGGGCCAGCGCAGGGACCTGACCCTCAACGGCTCCGCCATTGGCGGAGCCGAGGACAGGTGGGGGGGAGGAAAGTCCGAGCTCCGCAGGGCAGCGTAGAGGGGTAACGCCCCTCCCTCCAGAGGTGTCGTCTGACACCGACGGAGCGGATTTCCCCGCCAGCGGCGGGGACCCCACCACCTGCTTGCTCGCCGGAGGCGAGCTACGCATATTACGACGATGCGGTTCGCCTTCGGCGAACCGAAGCAGGTGGTGGGGAGAGCCACAGAGACGAGTAGGCCGTCGCTTCGCGACGGAGTAGTCAGTCAGCAGTAGTCAGTGAGCAGGAGACGTATTCACTGACTACTGTCTACTGGCTACTGATGACTCCCGAGCGAAGCGAGGGCTGAGGTGAAACGCGGCAATCTCTACGTGGAGCAAGGCCAAACATCCCCCCATGGGGTTGCCCGCCCCACCACCTGTCTGCGCCGGAGGCGCCATTCGGCCCTCCGGGCCGAAAGACAGGTGGTGGGGGGAGGTTAGGCCGCAGGAGTCCCGCCGCAAGGCGGGAACTAGATGGATGACCATCGGCCGTCGCTTTGCGACGGAGTAGTCAGTCAGCAGTAGCCAGTGAGCCGGGGTTTGGCGAACTGACTACTGCCTGCTGTCTACTGACTACTCCCGAGCGGAGCGAGGGGAACAGAACTCGGCTTACAGGCTGCCCCTTGGCGGACGGTTTCCATTATGTCGGTTTCCATTATTGACGAGACGCTCCTGAGCGCGTATGATGGGGCGTGTTGAGTCCGATGAGCCCGACGAACACGATGAATCCGACGATTCAGAAATTCCGCACCCACGAAGCCGACACCGGCTCTCCCCAGGTGCAGGTGGCGCTCCTGACGGAGCGTATTAATCAGCTTTCCGGTCACTTCGCGGCCCATAAGAAGGACTTCAACTCCCGCCAAGGGCTCTTGAGGATGGTGGGTCGCAGGCGCAGACTCCTCGAGTACCTCAAACGCCATGACGAAGGCGCCTACCGCAATCTCCTCGAGGCCCTGAAGCTCCGTAAGTGAATGCCTCGACTCCCTCCACTTGCCCGCCCACCGTCGATGGCGAGTCACGTCTTATGACCGCCCGCGTTTCAACCTCGCTTGGTCAATCGAGCCTGTCACTGGAGACCGGGGCGTTAGCGCGACAGGCCGATGGCGCCGTCGTCGTCCAGCAAGGCGGGACGGTCGTGCTCGTGACGGCGGTCTGCAGCAGCGCCCCGTTAGAGAAGGTCGGCATCGTCCCGCTCACCTGCGACTACCGTGAGAAAACGTACGCGGCGGGAAAGATCCCCGGGGGATTTTTCAAGCGCGAAGGCCGTCCCACCGAAAAGGAAATCCTGACGGCCCGCCTGATGGACCGGCCGATCCGGCCGCTCCTCCCGAAGGGGTTCCTTCACGATCTGCAGGTCATGGCTGCGGTCCTCTCCTCCGACGGCGAATACGACCCCGACGTGCTCGCTGTGGCGGGGGCGTCCTGCGCCTTGCGGATCTCTTCCATCCCCTTTCCGGACGCCTTGGGCGCGGTTCGTGTTGGGCTCGTCAACCATCAGTTTGTCGTCAACCCCACCTACCGTCAGCTCAGCCAGAGCTCCATCGATTTGGTGGTTGCGGGGACGAGACATGGCATCACGATGGTTGAGGCCGGGCTCAAAGAGGTTCCCGAACAGCAGTTGGTGGAGGCGATCGCGTTCGGGAGCCAACAGCTGAAGACGGCCATTGCGATGCAGGAGGAGCTGACCAGCAAAGCCGGGAAGCCGAAAAATGCCGGCTTGCAGATTCACAGGCCCTCCGATGAGCTGATCGGGCTGGTGCGGAAGCTCGCCGTGCCGGAACTCAGACACCTCAACGAGCCGAAGAAGAAAGCCGAGCGGCACGAGGCGATCGCCGCGCTGCTGAAGGCACTGACGGAGCAGCTCGCTGCGGAGGATTCAGCGACTCCCGGGGATGTGGCCTCAGCGTTCGAGGTCGTGGATCGGGAGGAGGCCCGCCGGACCATCCTTGAGCGCACGACGCGCATCGACGGCCGCGCGTACACCGAGCTGCGGACGATCACCTGCGAGGTCGGGGTCCTTCCTCGAACGCACGGGTCCGGGCTCTTCACCCGTGGCGAGACGCAGAGCCTGTCGGTGACGACGCTGGGGACGAGCGATGACGAGCAGCTCATCGAGGCGCTCGAGGGGGAGTCGTACAAGCGGTTCATGCTCCACTACAACTTCCCGCCGTTTAGCGTCGGCGAGGTTCGGCCGCTGCGCGGACCCGGCCGGCGGGAGATCGGGCACGGGGCGCTCGCCGAACGCGCGCTCGAGCCGGTCATTCCTCCCAAGGACGAGTTTCCGTACACCATCCGTGTCGTGTCCGATATCCTCGAATCGAACGGCTCCTCGAGCATGGCCACGGTGTGCGCCGGCGCGCTCTCGCTGATGGACGCCGGCGTTCCCATCAGGGCCTCCGTCAGCGGGGTCGCGATGGGACTGGTGAAGGAGGCAAGCCGCGTGGCGATCCTGACCGACATCTCAGGCCTTGAAGACCACGTGGGGGACATGGACTTTAAGGTGGCCGGCACGCGGCTCGGGACAACCGCCCTGCAGGTGGATGTCAAGCTGCCGGAAGGGCTTGACGTGGAGCTCATCTCAACGATCCTCGCCCAGGCGCATCCCGCGCGCATGGCCGTGCTGGATGCGATGGCGAAGGCGATCGATCGGCCGCGGCCGCAGCTTTCGATCTACGCCCCCCGCATCACCACGCTGAAGATCAACCCTGAGCGGATTCGGGATGTGATCGGTCCGGGCGGCCGCACGATCCGCAAGATCATCGAGGAAACCGGGGCCACCATTGATGTCGAGGATGACGGGAGCGTCTCCGTCGCATCCAACGACGCGGAGAAATCCCAGAGGGCGATCGAGATCATCCGGACGCTCACGGAGGACGTGGAGGTTGGCAAGGTCTACGCCGCCAAGGTCAAACGGATCATGAACTTCGGGGCGTTCTGCGAGATCCTTCCCGGCAAGGAAGGGCTCGTCCACGTGTCTGAGCTGTCGGACAAATATGTGAACAAGGTTGAGGATGTCGTCAAGATTGGGGATGAGTTTCGGGTGAAGGTCATAGAGATCGACGAGCAGGGGCGGATCAACCTCTCCAGGAAACGAGCGCTATAACGTTCGCGAAGCGAACGTGATTCGTACGATCATTCTTGCGAAGCAAGGATTCTGATGAACCGTCCCCGGTGGACAGGTCGCCTCGGCAGCATCCTCCTCGCATCGGCTGGCGTGTTCCTGACCCTCTGCCTTGTGACGTATCGTCCTGCCGATGTGCCGCTCTTGAGTTCCTCCCCGACGAATCCTCCCGGCAACCTTGGCGGTGCGATCGGTGTCTGGCTAGGATTTCTGGGGCGTGGCGGATTTGGGTGGGCGTCGCTCGTGCTCTCGTTCCTCTTGTTCCTCTGGGCCTGGCGGCTCTGGCACGGCCGTCTCCATGAGGCGCATGGAAGCTCACTCCTCCTTGGCACCCTCTCGCTGATGAGCAGTATCGGGACGCTCTTGGCGCTCGTGGCGCGCAGTGAGATCTCACAAACCGCCTTGGGGGGAATCGTCGGGTTCCTCCTTGCCCGTTCCGGGGTCTACTACCTCGGGACCGTCGGGACGGTGCTGACCGCCTGCTGCGTCGGGCTCCTGTCGTGGCTCGTGGTGTCCGGACAGACGCTCGGCGCGTCGGGGGGCTGGGGCTGGCTGCGGCGGGTGGGGAGCGCCCTGGCGGCTCTCGCGCGACGCCCGGTTCCTGCGAGCCCTCGGCTGTTTCAGCATGGCGGTGCGGGAGGCCGAACCGCGATCGCCGATGCGGAGCCGGTGTCGTCACTTGCCGCAGCGGTGCAGCCCAGGATGCGGGAGGAGCCCGGAGCCCTCGACGAGGGGGAAGGCCGGCGGCCTCCCCGCCCCTCGGCGGCTGAGCGCATCCGCGTTCGTTCCATGATTGAGCCAAAGCCGAAGACGATCCCCACGCCCCCCCGCCGCCAAACGCCCAGCGGATTCCAATTGCCGCCCCACGAGTTGCTGACCACCCCGCCGCCCATCGCCGAGCGGCAGATCAGCGAGAACCTCCAGACGAACGCGAAGATTTTAGAGGAGACCTTGCGGGAGTTTGGGATCGAGGCCAGCGTGGTCAGCATTGATCGCGGCCCGGTCGTCACCCGCTACGAGCTGACGCCGGCGCCCGGCGTCAAGCTGACGAAGATCGTGTCGCTCGCGGATGACCTGGCGCTCGTGATGAAAGCCGCCAGCTGCCACATTGTGGCGCCCATCCCCGGGAAGGGGCGCGTGGGGATCGACGTGCCGAACACCACGACTACCGTCGTCTACCTCAAGGAAATCATCACGGCGCACGAGTTCACCGGCAACCCCTCACCGATTGCCCTGCCGATCGGCAAGGACATCTCCGGGCAAGCCATCGTGGCCGACCTGCACGAGTGCCCGCACCTCCTCATCGCAGGCGCGACGGGATCGGGGAAGACCGTGTGTCTCAACAGCCTTCTCCTCGGCGTCCTGACGCGCGCGAGCCCTGAGCAGGTCAGGTTTTTGATGATCGATCCCAAGATGGTGGAGCTGTCGCTGTTCAATGAGATCCCGCACCTGATCGCCCCCGTCGTGACCACCGCGAAGAAGGCATCCGTGGCGCTCCAGTGGGCGGTGGGAGAGATGGAACGTCGCTACCAGCTCCTCGCAGCATCCGGCGTCCGCAACATCGATCTCTACAACAGGCGGCTTGCCTCTCGAAACCTTGAGCCCTCCAGGCCGTCGACGGGCGGCGAGGAAGGAATCGAGGGCCCGGGGGATGACGGGAGGCCCTTGCCGTACCTCGTCATCGTCATTGACGAGCTGGCCGATCTCATGATGGTGGCGGCTCAGGACGTCGAAGGCGCCATCACCCGTTTGGCCCAGCTCTCACGCGCCGTGGGCATTCACATCATCCTGGCGACCCAGCGACCGTCCGTTGATGTCATTACCGGCGTCATCAAGGCGAACGTCCCCGCCCGCATCGCCTTTCAGGTCGCCTCCAAGGTGGACTCGAGGACCATCCTTGACGCCAACGGCGCCGATAAATTGCTCGGTAGGGGAGACTTGCTCTTCCTGCGACCGGGAGCCGCCAAGCCGATCCGCGCCCAGGGGGCCTTCGTCACCGACGCGGAAATTGAGCAGATCGCAAACTTCTTGAAAGAGCAGCGGGCTCCCTCGTACGACGAGCGGCTGCTGGAGAAAGCGCGTCAGCCGGAAGGAGCGCTGATCACCGAGAAGGATGAACTCTACGAGATGGCCAGGCAGCTCGTCCTGGAGACCGGCCAGGCGTCGACGTCGCTCCTGCAACGTCGGCTCCGCCTGGGCTACGGGCGCGCCGCCCGCATGCTTGATCTGATGGAGCAGGAAGGATTGGTGGGACCGCCGCAGGGCAGTCGCCCGCGCGAAATCCTCGTGAGTCGTGAAGCCATTGAGACCAGGAGGCCAGGCGGAGGATGACGGTGGGAGGCCAGTTGCAGGAAGCGCGTGCTGAGCGGAAGCTCTCACTCGCCGATGTGACCCGCGAGACGAAGATTCAACCCTGGGTGCTTGAGGCGCTTGAGTCGGACCGGCTCCAGGACCTCATGAGCCCCATTTACGTGAAAGGGTTCGTGACGACCTACGCGAAGTTTCTCCACCTCGACCCGGCACCCCTCATCGCCCAACTCCGTTGGCCTCAACCCGACGTTGCGCAGCAGCCGTTGCCTCCCGTTTCTCCTCTCGCGGTGACGTGGCTGCGCCTCACCCCTCGTCGCCTCGGGATTGCGGCGGCGATCAGCGTTGTGACGGTCGGGCTCCTCATCGTCAACCCGCCTCGGTGGTTCTCCATGCCGTCGCCACTCAAGCTGGGCGCGCCGAAACTTGCGAGCGTCGGTTCGGTGAACGAGCCGACCCGGACGCCGGAGCTTCCGACGCTGACGCTGTTATCGACGCAGCCCTTAGAGTTGCTCGTCAGTGCCCAGCGGACCACGTGGATTCAGGTGCGGGCCGATGGAAAGCTCCTGACGCAGCAACGACTGGAGCGTGGAGCCAAGGAGCGATGGACCGCCAAGAAGCAGTTTGAACTCATCGTCTCGCGACCCTCTCAGGTGGACCTGGTCCTGAACGGACAACCGATCAGCCCATTTGCCATTGCCCATCAAGGACGCCTCCTGATCACCCATCACGGCATCACCAAGCTACCAGCCAAGAAACCCTGACGGATGCCGTCCCCTCCCGCGACCGAGCCCGGGTACCCCCGCAGTTTTGCTTCGCAAAGCGAAGCAGCGGGGGTGGGCGACGGGAGTGCCGAACGGCACAGCCGGAGGCCGACCGTCAGCCTGATCAGCCTGGGCTGTCCCCGCACGCTGGTGGACTCCGAGCTGTACCTGGGGCGGCTCCAGGGGGTTGGCTTCCGAGTGGTCGAGTCGGTTGCGGGATCCGACGTCGCCGTCATCAACACCTGCAGCTTCATCCAGGACGCGATCAAGGAGTCCATTGACACGGTGCTGCAGGCCGTTGAGCTCAAAAAACTGGGGAAGCTCAAGGCGGTCATCGTCGCAGGGTGTCTCGTCCAACGCTTCAAGCAGGGCCTCATCCACGAGCTGCCGGACGTCGACGGGTTCGTCGGGGTGGAGGGATTTGGCGACATTGAGACCGTGGTGAGGCGCGTCCTGCACGGCGAGCGACCGAGGAGCCTCAGGCGCCATCCCCAATTGCCGCATCAGGAGAGTCTGGTCGCGCGGGCCGCCTTGACCCCGTCGCACTACGCGTATCTCAAGATCTCCGAGGGATGCCTCAAGGGCTGCAGCTTCTGCGTGATTCCGAAGATCAAAGGTCCTTTGCGCAGCCGGCCGATCGACGCCGTCGTGGAGGAGGCCAAGCAGCTTGTCGAAGAGCGCGGGGCGCGCGAGCTCATCGTCGTCGGCCAGGACACCTCAGACTACGGCGTGGATCTCTACAAACGGCCGCGCATCGCTGAGCTGATGGGCGCCTTGGCCCGCATCGGCGGGGTCCGGTGGATTCGCCTCCTCTACTGCCACCCGCGCGGCGTTTCGACGGATCTTATGGACGCCATCCGCGATGAGCCGAGGATCTGCAAGTACCTCGACATGGCCATCGAGCACGCCGATGACCTGATCCTCCAACGGATGAACCGCGGGATCACCCAGGCCCAACTACGGGAGACGATCGAGAGGCTCCGCAGCCACATTCCAGCCATCACGTTGCGGACGTCCGTCATCGTCGGATTCCCCGGGGAGTCCGACGCAGCGTTTGAGCGCCTCCTCAGGTTTCTGGAGGAGGTCCAATTCGAACGGCTGGGTGCCTTTACCTACGCTCGCGAAGAGGGCAGCGCGTCATTCCGCTTCCCGGACCAGGTGCCGGAGGGGCTCAAGGCTGAGCGGTTCGACCGGCTCATGCAGGCGCAACGAGACATTGCGGCGGCAGTCAACGCGCGGTTCATTGGGCAAACGCGCCAGGTCGTCATCGATGAGCCCGATGCGAACGATCCTCACCAGTCTGTGGGCCGCACGAGCGCAGATTGCCCTGAGGTGGATGGCGTGGTCTTTGTGCGCAGCCAACGACCCCTGAGCCCGGGGACCTTTCTCCCCGTGCAGGTGACCGACAGCCTCGAGTACGATCTCGTTGGTGTTGCGGTTGAGCCGGTTAGTCGGTTGGCTGGTCAACCGGCCTAACCGACCCAACCGGCCTAACCGATTCATGACGCTTCCCACCAAGCTCACGCTCGCCCGTCTCCTGTCCACGTTCGTCATCATGGCGTTCCTCTTTGTGCCGGGTTGGATCGCAAAAGCGGTCGCCCTCGCCGGATTTCTCCTGGCCAGCGTGACCGATTGGGCGGACGGTTACCTCGCCCGCCGATGGCGCCAGACGACTCCGCTTGGCGCCCTCCTCGATCCCATCGCCGATAAGGTGCTCGTGCTGGGGATGTTCCTCGCGTTCGTGCAGCTACGGCTGATTCCGGCCTGGATGGTGCTCATCATTGCGCTGCGGGAATTCCTCATCACCGGCGTGCGGCTTTTCGCGGCCAGCCGGAATGTCGTCCTGCCGGCGGCGAAGGAGGGCAAGCATAAGACGGTCTCGCAGATCGTCGCCATTCTTGTCATCCTGCTCATCCTCCTGGTTCAGGAGTGGCTTGGCAGGTCCGCGATCTCCGTGCGGGCCATCGCGATGATGCAGGGGATCGTGCTCGGATGCCTCTGGGTGGCGATGGTGCTGACGGTGATCTCCGGCGCCAGCTTCTTCTGGCGGCACCGGTCTATCCTTCGAGAGGCGATGAGTCGTTGACCTCCATGAGGAACGTCGCGGTGTGTCTCGCAACGATCGGCGGTTTGGGACGCATCCGGTGGGCCCCGGGGACATGGGGAAGTCTCGTCGGGCTGCTGGGTGGGATCGCCACGCTTCGCTGGTTCGATTGGCCGCTCTGGGCGCTGCCGGTCGGCCTGGTGGTGAAATTCGTGATCTGCGCGTTCATTTGCACGGTGGCCGAACGCGCGCTGGGGATCCATGACGCCCCGGCCATCATCCTCGATGAGGCGTGGGCCATGGCGGCGATTGTGATCAGCGTCCAGCGGGCCGCTGCTTCCTGGCGGCTGCTCCTCGTGGCGTTCGCCCTGTTCCGGGCGTTAGACATCGCCAAGCCGTTCCCGCTGAAACGGCTCGCGACGTTGCCCGGGGGATGGGGGATCATGGCGGATGATCTGGGTGCGGCCGCCTACGTCGTCGCCATCCTGCTCGTCGTCCGTCAACTCATCTAACGGCAGACTCCAGACTCCAGTCACAGCCATCCCCTACGGTCTGACGTCTGAGGTCTGATGTCTGGTCCAGATGATGCGGGCGTTCATCGCCATTGACCTCCCGGAGCACGTGCGCTCCTCCCTGGCGAAACTCGAGGACGAGTTGGCCCAGTCCGGGGCCGACGTCAAATGGGTCAGGCCGGCGCAGTTGCACGTCACGCTGAAGTTCCTCGGCGAGATCTCCGAGGGAGAGCGCCAGGCGATCGAAGCCCTGGTCGCTCGTGTGGCGGCGAGCGAGGCGCCGTTTGCCACCCGCCTCAATGCGCTCGGGGCGTTCCCCTCGCTCACGGCGCCGCGCGTCGTCTGGGTGGGGCTGGGGGAGGGGGGCGAGGCCGTCGCGCGGATCGCGGAGGCGATCGAGCGGGAGGGCGTTGCGATCCCGCTGCGGAAGGAGGAGCGCGCGTTCTCGCCTCACATCACACTGGGGCGGGTGCGAAGCCTCCGCGGGCGGCAGGCGCTCGTTGCGGCGCTGCGAGACGCCCGGTGGGATCCGCCGCCTCCCTGGCGCGTGAGCTCGGTCACGCTCTATGAAAGCGTCTTGCGCCCCGGGGGTCCTCAGCACACCGTCCTCGCCGAACTGCCTCTTGTGGGGAAGGGGTAACGCCCTTGCGCGCTGCGCCAGACGAACACCTTGACAAGGAATACCAGAGGCGGCCCACAGAGGAACGCCTCCGAGTTCCCTTGGGTTTTTCCCGTTTCGAGCCTTAAGAAGAAAGTTAAACTGATGCCCGACATCTTCGAATGAGCCCTGATTCTAACCGCCCCACATCGCAAGTAGACCCTGACTGGGGACGCCGAATTCGAGACGTCGGCGAGAACTATATCCAGCATTGCGCTGAGGCAGCCGACAAGAACATGGGATTGGCTAGAAATGTTTATTTCGACCTCATAAAAGTTATGCTCGCATTGTCATTTGCCGCTTTACCATTGCTGGTTACAACCCTACCGCATAGTGAGAGTGAAGGTATCTGGAGTCTAATACCGCTTGGTGCTGCTGTGATTCTCTTCTTGCTTTCAGTTGTGCTTGGCCTCATTGCATTGGGAACAGCTGCATATGCCTATAGGGAAGGCGCTAACGAGATCGATGATGAACGCCGTAGCTTCATGAAAAAGATTCATGACGCAAATTACGATGTAATGCTCCCCATTTTTCAAGCCGGGGCTAAGAGAATCTGATGGCTGAAATGCTGTTGCTCACACTGCTCGGGTGTCCGATACCCGAGACTCGAATGCAGATAGCTGACGTTGAACGACTCGAACCATCGGGCGACG
>JACPSQ010000113.1 GCA_016193195.1 Candidatus Omnitrophota bacterium | reverse complement strand
GGGGACAGGCACGACGCCAAGGCAGAGAGCCGCGGGTCCTCCACTGCCGCCACGCCCACATTCTGATCGGTCGTGGTGAACGGGTAGGGGGCGACGGCCGCATGAGCCGCCGTCAGCGCATTGAACAGGGTGGACTTCCCTGCGTTCGGCAACCCGACGAGGCCCAGCCTTGTGCTCATTTACGGAGGAGGAAGATACCGGTCACGATGAACACGACGCCAAGGAGGCGCGACATCGTCAGCGGCTCTCGGAGCACCCACCACCCGAGGAGGGCCGCCACCAACGGGTAGGCGCCGGCGACCGGCGTCACCTGCGAGATCGCCCCGGATTTGAGGGCGTGGTAAAACGCGAACTGCCCCACGAAGCTCGCGAGCAAGCCCCCGCCGGCGGAGCGAAGACCACGGTGACCAGAGCCAACCGAAGAAGAGCAGGCCGACGACGACCCCGAAGCTCCGCACCATGACCCCGACGGCGGGCGAGGTGCTCCCCAACCCCAGCTTCTCCAGCAGGGGCACGACACCCCAAATGGCCGCGGTCAACAGCGCCCACAAAAACGCACTCATCATTTATCGGAATTGCTGCCACAGCCGGCGGAATCGGCTTTCGTAGATCAACGGATAGAGCGCTTGTTTGTCCGGGAACATCCGTGCCACAGCCTCTCGCAGCGCAGCCTGCTGAATCTCAATGTCGATCTGCGGCACGTCCCCGGAAACGATCATCTCGCAGATCCGGTCAGCCTGACGTTGGAGTGCGCGCACGGCCTCATCTTCCGCGCAGAGCGCGTGCAAGCGAGCGGTGAGCTCCTCCTCCACCGCATCGCGGTTTGCCCGCGTCAGGGGGATGAGCTCAACGTCTTTGCGCCGCTTCAACCGCTCAAGGAACGGGATGGGTGCGACGCCTGCGGTCGCAACGATCGAGGGGCCGCGGTCAAACGCCTGTTGCACCGCCTGCTCAAACGGCTTGGAGCAGAGCTCCATGCTCCCCAGCTCGTCGAGGAACAACACGAACGCGCGCTGCATCCCCCGGCGGATAACGGGAACCGCAACCTCATCGAGCACCGAGACGTTCACCTTATAGGGGCCCACACGGCTGCCTTCCGCCGATCGCCGGTGGGCGAGCAGGACCTGCCGCCCATCCAGTGGGCTGAGCCAGAAGCCGATCCGCTGTTCCTGCTCGCGAAACTCTTCGGTCAGGAATCCGTCAATGGGCCGTGATTGCAACGAGTGGATGAGCCGCTTCATGAGCGTGGTCTTGCCAACGCCCGGGCGACCGACAATGAGGAGGTGCTTCATAAGGGGAAGATGGTGCTAGATGCTAGATGATGGATGATCGTAAACTTCACTTCATAGAAGGCGGCGGGATCACGAATGTTCTACGATCACTCAGTATTCATCACCTATCATCTATCACCCATCACCGTTGGGTTACTGGAGGAGGGGGGATTTGCGCTTGCCCGGCTGCCGGAAGTACTCAAGGGTCGGGAGAATGGGGGCGAAGTCCTCCGGGTAGGGGAGGAAGAAGGTCGCCGTCTCATACACCCCGACGCCCGTGCGGACCGCGCCCTTGACAAGACCGTAGAGAGCGCCTGTGAAGAGGCTCGCCGCAGCGTCGTTTTCAGCATACCGCTTGTGGATGCTCAGGGGAATTTCCATCCAGCCTCCTAAGACGTTGGAGACGCCCCGGCCCAGCTTTTCAAGCGCGGGGTGCAGGTTATAACGCCCCATGAGCTGATCCACGCGGTCCTGCCCCCTGGGCGCCGAGGGCGACGGGTCGGCTCGGACGACCGAGATGCTGAACCCGAGCACCAGCATGAGACCGACCATGAGCGCCCGCATCGCACATTCTCCCTTCATCGCATCGATCGGCTCGAGCGGCGTCGGTTCAAACGCCCCGCCCCGTTCGCGATCTTCCCTGTGCTCCTCAGGCTGACCACCCCTCCGTCTCCAATGATCAGGTGGTCGAGCACTTCGATCCCCAGCAACGATCCCGCCTCCACCAGTCGTGTGGTCATCTGGACGTCGTGGCGAGACGGCGCAGGGTCGCCGGAGGGGTGGTTGTGGGCGACGATGACCGCTGCGGCGGATGCGGCGATGGCTTCCTTGAAGAGCTCCCTGGGATGCACCAGGGTTGCCGAGAGACTCCCAATCGCAACCGGGCTCATCCGGATGAGCTGGTGGCGGTTGTCCAGCAAGAGGGCGACGAAGTGCTCTTTTTTCTTATCGAGGAGGTGAGGCCGCAAGAGAGCCGCCGCAGCCTCGACACTGTCAATGACGGTCCGCCGCCCGATCGGCACGAGGGCCATGCGACGGGCAAGCTCGATCGCCGCTTTGAGCTGAACGGCTTTCGCCGGGCCGATGCCGTGGAGGCTCGTGAGCTGTTCCACCGACGCGTCAGCGATCCCGCGCACGCTCCCGAAGGTCGCGAGCAGGCGACGAGCGCTGACGAGGACCGACTCGCCGGCGACGCCTCGGCCCAGCACACAGGCCAAGAGCTCCTGCTCCGAGAGCGCCTCCGCGCCCAGGTGACTCAGCCGCTCCCGGGGGCGCTCCGAGAGCGGCAGGTCCCGAACCGTCAACGTGGATGCCATTGCTGACGCCATCTTATCACAAGAGGCGTGGTGGCGGGAATGGGTTAAAAAGGGTAGCGCTTGAGCTGATAGTGCTGGCGGGCTTCAGGATCATAGAGGAGCGTCGCGGGTGACACGGTGGCTTCTCCAAACCGATCATTGATCCGGTCGCAGGAGGCGACGAGCCGCGATCGCCGCGCGACCTCCGGCAACCACCACTGCTGCCGCATCTCCCGTGAGAGGCCTGAGACCGAGATCCCCACCATCCGTACCGGCTGCGAGAGCCGCAACCGTCCGAGAATCCTGCGGCCGGTGTCGTAAATATCGTAGCCGTCGTCAAGGAACCGATCGAGCGTGCGCGCGCGGGAATAGGTCGTGAAGTCGCGATACCGCAGCGTCACGGTGACGGTGCGGCCCGCGGCTCCGTCGGCGCGCAAGCGGCGGCCGACCTTTTCGGAAAGGGCCAAGAGGACCGCCCGGATCACCGCCGGATCATCGGTGTCGCGCGAGAGGGTGTGCAGGTGGCCCATCGATTGGGCGGCCGGCGCCTGGTCGCCGGCGACCACCGGTCTCTCATCGATGCCGCGGGCGAGCCGGGCGAGCTGGCGGCCTGCGCATGAGCCAAACCACGCGATAAGCCGCTCAGGCGAGACCTGCGCCAGCTCCCCGCACGTCGTGATCCCCCGGGCGTTGAGCGCTGCTTGAAACGCGGGGCCGATTCCGCAAAGCTCCTCAATGGGGAGATCCGCCAGCACCCCTTGGACTTCGTCAGCCCGGATCTCGGTGATCCCGTTGGGCTTCTTCATCGACGAGGCGAGTTTGGCGATGAGCTTATTCGGCCCGAGGCCGATGGAGCACGGCAACCCAAGGCGCGTGCGCACCTCCTCCTGCAGGACGCGCGCAATCGCCAACGATCCTCCGAAGCGCTCCGCCGTCGCCGTGAGATCGAGGAACGCTTCGTCGATGGAGTAGACTTCAAGCGTGGGGCTGTACCGCCCCATCATCTGGGTGACCTGTTGGAAGACGTCCGCGTACTTCGCCGGGCTGCCCTCCACGACGATGGCGGATGGACACAGCGCCAGCGCCTCATGGATCGCCATGCCGGTCCTGACGCCGAAGGCGCGTGCTTCATAGGAAGCGGTCGCCACCACTGTCCGCGAGTGCCGGTTGCCGCAGACGAACACGGGCTTCCCCCGCAGCCACGGGTTCGCCGCGCTCTCCACACTGGCAAAAAACGCGTCCATGTCCAGGTGCAGGATGATCCGTTCGGCCATCAGAGACGCGCTAGACCTTCTGTTTGCTCCGCTTATGCTCGTACAAGGCTTGATCGGCCCTCGTCATCAGTCCCTCAACCGAAGACGGGTTTTGGGGATCGAGGTGTGCGATGCCCATGCTCAAGGAGAGCTCGTGGGAACGTTGTTGCTGCGCGTTGTGCTCCCTGACCTTGTCCTGGAGGCGACTCGCGAGGCGTCCCCCGCTATCCTCCTGAGCTTCAATGGCGAGGATCGCAAACTCATCGCCCCCGATGCGGGCCATGATGTCAGAGGAGCGAAAGGTCCGCTTGAGAATCTCCGCGGTCTCGACCAATGCGCGGTCCCCCTCGTGGTGGCCAAAGGTATCGTTGATGTGTTTCAGGCCATCCAGGTCGATAAACGCCAGCGACAACCCCCGTTTCGTCCGCTGGGCGAGCTTGAGATGCTGCGCGGCAAGATTCAGGAAGCCCCGTCGGTTATAGAGACGGGTCAGCTCATCCACCAACGACAAGCCCTGGAGGGTCGTCTGCATCCGGTGCCGTTCAATCGCATAGCCGATGACACGGGACAGCCGCTCCGCAGGGACCTGCCCCTTCACGAGGTAGTCTTGCGCGCCTTGTCGGACGGCCTCCAGCGCGACTGCGTCATCATCGAGCACCGTCAACACGACAATGGGGACTTCCGGGGCATGCATCCGCACCCGCTCGAACGTGTCAAGCCCGTTGCTGCCCGGCAGGAAGAGATCCAACAAGACCACGTCCGTGCTGCTGTTGGCCAGGTGCGCAAGCCCTGCCTGGAGCGTCTCGACCCACTCCACCTGGAAGATGCGCGCCGTCTCTCCGGAGAGTGCGGCCGTGAGGAGGTTCGCGTAGTTGGCGTCATCTTCAACCACTAACACCCTGATACGCTGACCGCTCATCGTCGGTTCCTCCTGTTATTTTCCTGAGGGCTTTCCCCCACGTCGGTCGCTCTCTCGGCAGCCGCCCCAGTATAGCAGTATCCTCTCGTTCTCGCGAGTTAACGGGAGTGGGTGACGCCGGCCTTCGCGCAGATCCGCTCGAGCGGGCAGCGGCTGCACCAGGGCGACGTCGGGTGGCACAGGTTCTGTCCGAAGCTGACCAAGAGATCGTTGTAGATTTGCCAGTGCCTGCGCGGGAGGTGTTGCCGCAACGCCATCTCGGTCTGCTCCGGGGACTTGGTCGTCACATAGCCCCACCGGTTGCTGATGCGGTGGACGTGCGTGTCCACACAGATGCCGTCCTTCCCAAACGCCAGGGTGATCACGAGATTGGCGGTCTTGCGTCCGACGCCCTTGATGGTCAGGAGCTCATCCAGCTCATCAGGGACCTTGCCCCCGCACCGCTCCAGGAGGGTCCGGCACACCGAGCGGATCGTCTTGGCCTTCGTGCGGTAGAAGCCCACCGGATAGATCGCCCGCTCGATCCTCCGCTGAGAGAGGGCCGACAGCCGCTGCGGGGTGCGCGCCAGGCGAAAGAGCCGCTCCGAGGCGCCGCGCGTGGTCTCGTCTTTCGTGCGCAGGCTCAAGAGACAACTGATGAGTGTCGTGAACGGATCGTCCCGATAGTGGCCGACGATCGGCACGCGCCACTGGCGCACAAGCCGCTTCAGCGTGCGCAGCACTGTATCGATATTTCGATTCGTCACCATCGTGAGAGTGGTGAGTGGAGACTGATGAGTGGCGAGTGACGGGTGGTTCTCTGCAGCGTTGTCTTCACAATCCAAAACCGTTGGTCATGCATTTTTCACTCGTCACTGGCCACTGGTCACTCGTCACTCAGGAGGACGCGGAGGTGCGCCTCCACGCTGGCGCCGAGCGCGTGCAGGTCGTAGCCACCCTCGAGGACTGAAACGATCCTCCCTCGGCACGAGCGGTCCGCGATCCCCCGCACGATCCTCGTAAGCTCCGCATAGCCGGCCTCGGTCGCCGCAAGGCCCGCCAGCGGGTCGTCTCGATGCGCATCGAAACCGGCCGAGATCAGGACAAGCTCTGGAGCAAAGGTGAGCGCCTTGGGCACGAGCTCCTCCTGAAACGCCCGGATGAGCTCCGCATCCCCGGATCCTTGAGGGAGCGGCACGTTGAGGGTCCACCCGACCGCCGCGCCTCGGCCAATCTCTTGACGCGCCCCGGTCCCTGGATAGAACGGAAACTGGTGCGTGCTGAAGTAGAAGACCGAAGGGTCGTCGTAGAAGATGGCCTGGGTGCCGTTGCCGTGGTGGACATCCCAATCGACGATGAGGATGCGAGCGAGGTGGTGGCGGCGCTGCGCGTACCGGGCGCCGATCGCGACGTTGTTGAAGAGGCAGAAGCCCATGGCGCGATCCGCGAGCGCGTGATGGCCTGGCGGGCGCACCGCACAGAACGCCGCGTTGAGCGACCCGTCCAGGAGCTGATCGATGGCCGTCGTAACGGCCCCGACGGCCCGGAGCGCCGCCTCCCAGGAGCCTGGCGAGGCGATCGTGTCGGGATCGAGCGCCGTCGGCCCCTCGCGGCACGCGCGCTCGATCAGGCTGACATAGGTCCGCGGATGAACGAGCTCCACGAACGCCGGGTCGACAGGGGTCGGCACACGCACCTGAAGCCGTGACCACAGGGTGGTGGCCGCCAGATGGGTGAGGATGGCCTCGAGGCGCTGGGGACGTTCCGGGTGACCGGCACCGGTGTCGTGTTGGAGGAAGACGGGATGGTAGAAAAACCCAACGGGACCCAGTTCGATTGTCACCAAATGCCGTTGAACAGCTCACGGACTTTGGCGGCCGGATCAGGCGCTGTCATCAGCGCCTCGCCGATGAGCACCGCGTGGACGCCCAGCCGTTTCATCCGCGTGAGGTCTTCAGCGGTCTGGATCCCGCTCTCAGCGACGATGATCTTCCCCGCCGGCATACGCGG
>JACPSQ010000112.1 GCA_016193195.1 Candidatus Omnitrophota bacterium | reverse complement strand
TTTGGGGCCACCTGATCAAGCGGCGTCACAGATGACAGTTGTGATCGTGTTCCCGTGACCTCACAGCTCACACCTCGCACCTCACGCCTGCTCTTGCTCGCGCTCGCCAGCGCTGCGCTTCTTATCCTTTCTTTCCCGAGCTTCAACCAGCCGTGGTGCGCGTGGGTGGCGCTCGTGCCGTGGCTGGTCATGCTGCGCCGCGCGCGTGGTCGAAGCGTGTTCTGGTGGTCGTACCTCATCGGGCTCCTCTTCTTCCTCGGCTCCATCTGGTGGCTGATTCACGTCACGGTCGTCGGGTGGCTGGTCTTGTGCGCGTACCTCGCGCTGTATTTCGGGTTGTTTGGCCTGATCGTCTCACGTGCGTTCACCCATCACCCATCACCCATCACCCATCATCTGCTTGTGCCAGCAGCCTGGGTCGCGATGGAGTACGCGCGCAGCCACTTCTTCTCCGGGTTCGGCTGGAACTTGCTGGCGTATTCGCAGACCCCCTCCCTTCGGCTGATTCAGTTCGCGGACCTCACCGGGGCGTGGGGCGTGTCGTTCCTCCTCGTTGTGGTCAATGTGTCGGTGGCGAGGCTCATCCGGCCGGATCGGCCGAAGTGCAAGCGCATCATCAGCGCCATCGCGGCCTCGGCCTGCGTGCTGTTAGCGCTGGGTTATGGGACGTGGCGGATCTCACGGGTGAGCGACTCAGAGGCGGTTCGCGTGGCCGTGGTCCAGGGCAACATTCCGCAGGAGGAGAAGTGGGACGAGGCGTTCCAAGACGCGATCCTCGAGCGGTATGAGGCATTGACCTCGGCGGCCGCGGCGACACGGCCCGATCTCATCGTCTGGCCGGAGACCTCGGTGCCGGGATTCCTCGGCAGCGATGAACGGCTGACCCGGCGGGTGGCGGAGCTGGCCGCGGCGTCGCAGCGCCCGCTCCTGGTCGGCTCCCCGGCCGCCGCGCAGCCCGGCGCCCCCGCGATGACGAACAGCGCGATGTTGGTGGATGCGTCCGGCCGCATCGTGGGACGCTACGACAAGCTCCACCTCGTGCCCTTCGGAGAATTTGTTCCCTTCGAACGCGCGTTTCCATGGCTGCGGCGACTGTTGCCACCGATCGGTGACTTCGTCCCCGGCCATGAGCACACGGTATTCCACACGTCAGTGGCGAGTGATGAGTGGCGAGTGTCGAGCAATCGACCACACTCGTCACTCGTCACTGGTCACTCGTCACTCAACTTCAGTGCGCTGATCTGCTTCGAGGATATCTTCCCTGGTTTGGCTCGCCGCTTCGTGCAGGAGGGGGCGCAGCTCTTGCTCGTCATCACGAACGACGCCTGGTTCGGCCCAACGGGCGCCGCCTACCAGCACGCCCAGGCCTCGACGTTCCGCGCCATTGAGCTGCGGGTGCCGATCGCGCGCGCCGCCAATACGGGATGGTCCGGCTGCATCGATCCGACCGGACGATGGGTCGGCAGCGTGCGAGATCCCCGTGGCGCCGAGCTCTTCGTCTCCGGGACCCGCACCTGCGACCTGCCGCTCGGTTACGCGGCAAGCCTCTATCTGCGCTGGGGCGATTGGTTCGCATGGGTCTGCATCCTGGCGACCCTGGGCTGGCTCCTCACCCGCCTCGTTAAAGGAAGAGGTGAAAGGTGAGAGGTGAGAGTAAGAACACCTCACCTCACCCCTCGCCCCTGCGTTAATAACTCATTTTCCTTCAAGCAGTTGCGCGAAATTGACACCCCCCTCATTGCTACCGTATAATAAAAGTTTATGAGTCAACCCTCGTCAGATTCTGGCGGTCAACAGAAGGTCCGCCGCGAGAAACTGGAGCTGTTGCGCCGGCAGCGCGTTCAACCCTATGGCGGCACGTTTCCAAAAGCTGAGCCCATCCAGGCGCTCGTTGAGGCCTATGCCGATGGGAAGGCGGTCACAACAGCCGGACGCCTCAGCGCGAAGCGCGGGCACGGGGGGTTGACCTTCGCGGATCTGCGGGACGCGAACGGGAAAATCCAGATTTGCCTCAGGCAGGAACGGGTGGGCGAAGCGACCTACCGGTTCTTTGACATGCTCGATCTCGGAGACATCGTCGGCGTCTCCGGGACGCTCTTCCAGACCAAAACCGGCGAGGTGACGGTGCAGGTGGACACGCTCCGCCTGCTGGCCAAGTCGCTGCGCCCGCTGCCGGAGAAATGGTACGGCCTCAAAGACGTGGAGATCCGCTACCGGAAGCGTTTCCTTGACCTGATCGCAAACGAGCCGGTCCGCCGCGTCTTTTTTCAGCGCGGCCGGCTCCTTTCGACGCTGCGGGAGACGCTCGCGCGCCACGGCTTCCTCGAGGTCGAGACGCCCATGATGCACGCGATCCCCGGCGGGGCGGCGGGCGAGCCATTCGTCACGCACCACAACACCCTCGACATGGACCTCTATCTGCGGCTCGCCCCGGAGCTCTATTTGAAGGAACTGCTCGTGGGAGGGCTTGAGCGCGTCTATGACTTGAACCGTTCGTTCCGTAACGAGGGGCTCTCAACACGGCACAACCCGGAGTTCACGATGCTCGAGGCCTACGCCGCCTACCAGGACTACGCCTTTATGATGGACTTCGTCCAAGAGCTGATCTGCGACGCCGCGAACGCCCTCGTGGGCTCGCTCCGGTTCGAGTTCCAGGGGCAGGCGATCGATCTCACCCCGCCGTGGGAGCGCGTGTCGTTCGCCGAAGCGATGGCCGGCATGGGGCTCACCCCTCGAGCCTCGCTCGATGAGATCCGGGAAGTCCTGCGCAACCGTGGGGTGAAGGTCACGGGCCTCTCGCGCTCGCAACTTGTGCGCCTCGTCGAGCAGCTCTTCGAGCCGAAGACGAGGTCGAAGCCGCTCTTCGTCGTGGACTACTGGACCGAGCTCTCCCCGCTTGCGAAGGCCAAACCGGATAACCCGCTCATCACGGAGCGGTTCGAGCTCTTCATCGGCGGGATGGAGATCGCGAACGCCTACTCTGAGCTCAACGACCCAATCGAACAGCGCCGGAGGTTCGAGGTCCAACTGGACGCGGCTGAAGGCTCTAGGCTGAAGGCTGAAGGCAAGGGCCGTAAGGGAAATCGCCTTGAGCCTCGAGCCTTGAACCTTGAGCGGAGGATTGATGAAAGCTTCCTGGAGGCGCTGGAGTACGGGATGCCACCGGCGGGAGGCTTGGGCGTCGGCGTCGACCGGCTCGCCATGCTGCTCTTAAACCAGCCCTCGATCAAGGATGTAATCCTCTTTCCGTTGCTCAAACCAGCCAGTTGTTAGGGGGCAATGATGGCAAGCTCACGAAAATCACCAAAAGGTGACGGCAGACAATCTCCCACATCCCAGATGATTTTGTTGCGACTACGGCAACAGTTGCCCACGTGCGCAGATCGATACGGGGTCAGGTCGCTGGGACTGTTTGGTTCGTACGTGCGGGGCGAGCAACGACCAGACAGTGATATTGACGTGTTGGTTGAGTTTGAGCGCGTCCCCAGCCTGATCGAGTTCCTGACCCTTGAACGCGAACTGAGCGAGGCGCTCGGTGTCCGAGTGGATCTTGTCATGAAGGACTCGCTTAAACCAGTCATTGGACAGCACATCCTGAGGGAGGTTGTACCGGTATGACGCCGAAGCGGGAGTTTGTTGATTACCTCCGAGATATGCTTGATGCGATGCAGAAAGTTGCTGAGTTTACACGTGGAATGGATGCGAGTGCGTTCCGTTCTGATGAGAAAACCGCCTTCGCCGTCATCCGAGCCCTTGAGGTGCTTGGTGAAGCTGCGAAGAATATTCCACAGACGGTTCGAGATCGCTATCCGCAGGTGCCATGGCGAGAGGTTGCTGGAATTCGAGACAAGTTGATCCATGAATACTTTGGTGTGAACCTCGATGTTGTCTGGAGGGCTGTGCAGCAAGACCTTCCGCAGCTCACGCCAGTCATTGTCCAGATGCTTGGGGAATTGGGGAAATGAAGTTCTTGAGATTGGTCGTTATTGCGATCCTCTTTGGAACGCCTCCGGCTCGTGGGTCCTCTTGCTGATGTCTGAAGTCTGATGTCTGGTGTCTGAAATGCGATACGAGCTGTGGTTAGGCTTGCGCTACCTCTTCGCGAAGCGGCGCGAGCGGTTCATCTCCATCATCGCGCTCCTTTCGATCGGGGGGGTGGCGCTTGGCGTGGCGGCCCTCCTCGTCGTGCTGGCGGTCATGAGCGGGTTCGACCATGACATCAAGGACAAGCTCGTCGGGACCAACGCCCACCTCATCGTCGATACGCCGACTGGGGTTGAAGGCGCTGACGAGCTCATGCGGCAGCTCAGCGCCCTGGAGCATGTGGTCGGGGTGAGCCCCTTTGTCTCGGGTCAGGCCATCCTCCGCTTGCCTGATCAAGCCTTGGGGGTCATGGTGCGCGGCATGGACGTGCAGCGCGAAGCGCGCGTCAACCGTCTGGCGGAATACGTGGTCGCGGGCCACGTACCCCAGGCCGACGACGATGTCATTATCGGCACCGAGCTCGGCGCATTCCTCCACGCGGCACCGGGAGGAACGCTCACGCTGATCAGCCCGGCCGACGGATCAACCCATGAGCTTGTGATCTGCGGCCTCTTCCGCTCCGGCATGTACGAGTACGACGCCAGCCTCATCGGGATCACCCTTGCCCGAGCCCAGCAGCTCTACCACTTGCGCGGCGTGGTGACCGGCATCGGGGTGAAGCTGGACCGGCTCGAGCGATCGTCAGAGATGGAGCGCCTGATCCGGCAACGCCTGGGGGGAGGGTATCGCG